>NZ_JAHSQD010000807.1 GCF_020103755.1 Streptomyces sp. LS1784 | reverse complement strand
CCCGGGCCGGGCCGGGGTTTCGGTGGGTGCGGTGCGGCGGGCCGGTGCGGGCGGGGCCGGGGCGCCGCCGGCGGACGGTCGGCGGACGGTCGGCGGACGGGACGCGGGAACTGAGTACCCGTACGGATTCCCGCAGGGCGCCCGGGGGCGTACCTTCGTCACGGGTGGCGCAGGACGGCGGGACGACGGGGGCTTCCGCCCGACCAACCCCAGTGAGAGAGAATGTTGTTCATGACGAATCCGATGAACGAGCGCCCGTCGCAGGAGCCCTTCCGGGCCGTCGGCGGGCAGTCGCAGGACGGCCAGAAGGTGCTGATCGTCGGACCGGACGGGCTGCCCGTGGGCCAGGGGTTCGCGGGCTCGGCGGGGGGCGCGGACGACGAGGGCGACGTGCCGCGTGAGCTCCCGGTGACCGAGATGGTCGAGCAGCCCGCCAAGGTCATGCGTATCGGCAGCATGATCAAGCAGCTGCTGGAGGAGGTCCGGGCGGCGCCCCTCGACGAGGCGAGCCGGGCCCGGCTGAAGGACATCCACGCGAGCTCGATCAAGGAGCTCGAACTGGGGCTGGCCCCGGAGCTGGTTGCCGAGCTGGAGCGGTTGTCGCTGCCGTTCACCGACGACACCATCCCGACCGAGGCCGAGCTGAGGATCGCCCAGGCCCAGCTGGTCGGCTGGCTGGAGGGTCTGTTCCACGGCATCCAGACCGCCCTGTTCGCGCAGCAGATGGCGGCGCGGGCCCAGCTGGAGCAGATGCGGCGGGCGCTGCCGCCCGGCCTGCACAGCGGCGAGCCGGACGAGGACGAGCTGGGCCAGGGCCGCGGCATCCGCTCCGGCCCCTACCTGTAGCCGCAGTCGGCGGTACCCGCCGTAGGTACGTCGGGGCCGCCGTCGGACCGGACGTACCACGACGATCCGCCCCGGCCCTGGACCGATCACCGTCGGCGTGAGCCGATACCCTGACCCCTGTCGCCGGCCGGTGGAACCGCCGCGGCAGGGGCCCGCCAGGCCAGCGGGCCGGGCCCACCACGCACGGACGAGACCGAACGTCAGGCTGCGGCAAGCACGGCCGAGCCGAGGGGGAGCAGAGGACCATGAGCGAGCACGGCAACGCGGCGGTCGAGGGCTTCTCCCGGGGCAACGGCCGCTATGTGCTGCAGCGGCTGGTGGGCGAGGGCGGCATGGCCTCCGTGCACCTCGCCTACGACAGCGTGCTGGACCGGCAGGTCGCGCTGAAGAGCATGCACAGCGAGCTGGGCCGGGACGACTCGTTCAAGGAGCGGTTCCGCCGCGAGGCCCAGGCCGTGGCCCGGCTGGAGCACCCCAACATCGTCACGGTGTACGACAGCGGCGAGGACATCGCCCCGGACGGCTCCAGCACGCCGTACATCGTCATGCAGCTGATCGACGGCCAGGGCCTGCGCGAGGCGATCAACGAGGCGATCGGCCAGTACGGCGCGATGCCGGCCGAGGAGGCGCTGAGGGTCACCGTCGGCGTGCTGAACGCGCTGGAGGCCTCGCACGACATGGGCCTGGTGCACCGCGACATCAAGCCCGGCAACGTCATGTTCGACCGCAAGGGCAACGTCAAGGTCATGGACTTCGGCATCGCCCGCGCGCTGGAATCCGGCGTCACGTCGATGACCCAGACCGGCATGGTGGTCGGCACCCCGCAGTACCTCTCGCCCGAGCAGGCGCTCGGCAAGCCGGTGGACGCCCGCTCCGACCTGTACTCGGTCGGCGTGATGCTCTTCGAGATGATCACCGGGCAGCTGGTCTTCGACGGCGACTCGGCGTTCTCGATCGCCTACAAGCACGTCCAGGAGGAGCCGCTGGCCCCCTCCACCCTCAACCGCTCGATCACCCCCGAGGTGGACGCCTTCGTCGCCCAGGCGCTGCGCAAGGACCCGGCGCACCGGTTCCAGAGCGCGGCGGCGATGCGGGACGAGGCGGAGCGGCTGATCGCGGCGGCCAAGGGCGGCGACAGCGGGCACAAGCTGCAGGCCAGCACCCCGCTGGTGATCAACGAGGGCCCGCGTTCGGTGCACGCCGCTCCGCAGGCCCCGCAGACGCCGCAGCCGCAGTACCTCCAGCAGGGCGGGCAGCCGCAGTACCAGACCCCGCCGCCGGCCTACCAGGCGCCGCCGCAGGCCCCGCACACCCCGCACCCGCAGTACCTCCAGCAGGGCGGGCAGCCGCAGTACCAGACCCCGCCGCCCGCCTTCCAGCCCCCGCGGCCGCAGGCGCACACCCCGCACCCGCAGTACCTCCAGCAGGGCGGGCCGCAGGCGCACACCCCGCCGCCGCAGCCGATGCCGCCGTACCAGCAGCCGAAGCAGCCCGCCGGCGGCGGCGGCTGCTCGACGGCCGCGGTCGTGATCGGGATCATCATCGGCGTGCTGGTCCTGGCGGGCATCATCATCGCGATCGTGGTCAACAAGGCGAACGAGAAGAGCGGCGGCAAGCTCAGCCACGCACCCCTTCCCGCCAACGTGCTGGTCGTCGACCTCCCGGCCGACCGGAATGGCCTGCTCTGATGGTTTCCGGCAGGTCCGGGGGTGCCACAGCCGTCCGCCGGAAGCGGTAGCGTTCGGGGATACGTAAGCGACAGGGCACCGCGATCCGAGCGAACGCCCGGGGCGAGGAGCGATGGCACAGACGCAGCAGCCGGACGACGACGCGGGTGTCCGGGCGGTCGGCCGGACCGGCGGAACCCCGAGGATTCCCCAGCCCGGCGCCGAGGCCGCGACCTCGGCGCTGCCCCCGGTCGCCGCGGGCGGCCCGCAGACCCCGGGCCGCGGCACCGCGGTGCCGCTGAGCACCGTCGGCGACG
>NZ_JAHSQD010000806.1 GCF_020103755.1 Streptomyces sp. LS1784 | reverse complement strand
CGGCCGTGGCGGCCGAGGAACTCGAAGCGGCCGGAAGCGCCTCCACATCGGCGGCCGTGGAGAGCGGCCGGGGCGGGGACGAGGCGGCCGGTCACGGGGGTGTGGCCGCCTCGGCCTCCCGCCGTGGCGCGCGTCGGGGCCGTTCCGCCGCCGGGCCGTCCGGGGAGGAGGGCACCGGCCGTACCTCCCGTAGGCAGGCCGAGGAGTCGGCTGATCCGGAGACCCGCGCCCGGGATGTCTGCCTGCGGCTGCTGACCGGCGCCGCCAAGACCCGCAAACAGCTCGCCGACGCCCTGCGCAAGCGGGAGATCCCGGACGAGGTCGCCGACGAGGTGCTCACCCGGCTCGAAGAGGTCGGGCTGATCGACGACGCGGCCTTCGCCGCAGCCTGGGTGGAGTCCCGGCACGCCGTCCGGGGCCTGTCCCGGCGGGCGCTGGCCCAGGAACTGCGCACCAAGGGCGTCGCCGCCGACCTGGTCGAGCAGGCCGTCGCCCAGCTCGACCACGACGACGAGACGGACGCGGCCCGGGCGCTGGTCGAGCGCAAGTTGCGGTCCACCCGGGGGCTGGACACACAGGTGCGCACCCGGCGGCTGGTCGGGATGCTGGCGCGGCGCGGCTACTCCGAGGGGCTGGCGTTCCGGGTGGTGCGCAGTGCGCTGGAGGAGGAGCCGAGTGAACCGTCAGGTCGGGAGTAGTGGCAGTTTTGTAGGCTTCTTGGGGTGCAGGTCAACTCTTGACCGTTTCGTGACCCCCACCTAGCCTCGCCTTCAGTGCCCGGGGCGCCTTCGGACGGCGGCCCGCGCGGCGACGGGGGAGTGGGCGGCAATGGGGATCTCGGCGGGCACCGGTCCGAGCGGCTCGCTGGTGTCGGTCGCCGGATCGGCCGCACTCCTCCTGCTGGTGCTCGTGGTGGCCGCCGGGCTGATCATCAGGCGGCTCCAGGCGGCCCGGCGCAGCGCGCTGGCCGCGGCCGAGCAGGCCCGCCGGTGGGCCGAGGAACAAACCGCCCGGCAGCGGGCCGAAACCGCCCGCCGTGAGGAGGACCTGGCCGGGGAACTGCGCAGGCTGCGCCTCCGGGAGGACGAACTGACGGAGCGCTCCGCCGAGCTGGAGCGTTCCCGGAGTGAGGCCGAGACGCTGGTCACCCGCCGGGTGGCGGCGCTGGAGCGGGCCGCCGGGCTCTCCGCCGAGCAGGCCCGCGCCGAGCTCCTGCGGGAGGCCGAGCAGTCGGCCCGGCGGGAGGCCGCGGTCACCGTCCGGGAGATCGAGCGCGAGGCCAAGGAGGAGGGCGGGCGCCGGGCCCGGGAGATCATCGCCGGGGCGATCCAGCGGCTGGCGACGGAGCAGACCGCGGAGAGCGCCGTCACCGTCCTCCGGCTGCCGAACGAGGACATCAAGGGTCGGATCATCGGCCGCGAGGGCCGCAACATCCGCGCCTTCGAGGCGGTCACCGGCGTGAACCTGATCGTCGACGACACTCCCGAGTCGGTGCAGTTGTCCTGCTTCGACCCGGTCCGCCGGGAGACCGCCCGGCTCACCCTGGAGCAGCTGGTCGAGGACGGCCGGATCCACCCGAACCGGATCGAGCACCTGCACGAGCGCAGCCGCGAGGAGGTCGAGCAGCGCTGCGTCCGGGCCGGTGAGGACGCCCTGCTGGACGCCCGGGTCGGCGGGATGCACCCCGAACTCGTCCGCACCCTGGGCTCGTTGCGCTACCGGTCCTCGTACGGCCAGAACGTGCTCGGGCACCTGCTGGAGTCCGCGCACCTGGCCGGGATGATGGCCGCCGAGCTCGGGGTGGACCCGGAGCCGGTGCGGCGCGCGGCGCTGCTGCACGACATCGGCAAGGCGCTCAGCCACGAGTCCGAGGGCAGCCACGCGGCGGTCGGCGCGGAGCTCGCCCGGCGGTACGGGGAGTCCCCCGAGGTGGTGCACGCGATCGCCGCCCACCACAACGAGGTCGAGCCCCGCACCGTGACGGCCGCGCTGACCCAGGCCGCGGACGGCTGCTCGGGCGGCCGGCCGGGCGCGCGCAAGGAGTCGCTGGAGCTGTACGTCCGACGGCTGGCGCGGCTGGAGGAGATCGCGCGCTCGCACGAGGGCGTGGCCGAGGTGTACGCGATGCAGGCCGGCCGTGAGGTCCGGGTGATGGTCCGTCCGGACGCGGTGGACGACCTCGGCGCGGAGCTGATCGCCCGTGAGGTGGCCCGCCAGGTCTCCACCGAGTTGACCTACCCGGGCCGGATCCGGGTGACGGTGGTCCGTGAGAGCCGGGCCACGGCCGTGGCCGACTAGGACGCCCTAGGAGACGCCCCGGCTCGGGGATTCCACCTGCTGCGGCGCGGGCTGCTCGGCCGGGTCGGGCACCCTGGTGAGCGTGGCCGTGCCGCCGCGGGCGCGGTCGGCGAGGGCGAGCAGGTCCTCGGCGACGGCGCCCTGGGTGGCGCCGACCAGGTGGCCGTCGGGGCGGATCAGCAGGACGGTGTGCGGGCCGGCGCCCGGGTAGTCCTCGGTGACCAGCACCTCGGCCGGGACGGGCAGCGCGGCGGCGACCTCCGCGAGGCGGGGCATGAGGCCGGCGCCGAGCCAGTGCTCGGAGGACCAGACGGCGGTGCCGGGGGCGACCAGCAGCAGCAGGAAGGTGGCGCCGAGCCGGGCGTGCAGGTGGTCGGGGGTGCCGTCGTCGGCGAGCACCGGCAGGTCCGGGACGAGCACGCCGGGGGCGGTGGGGGGCAGCAGCTCGCTGAGCGAGGTGGTGCCGCGCGCGCCGCGCTGCACCGGGACCCGGCCCGGGGCGCCGGAGGGCGCCGTCGGGTAGGCGGGCGCGCC
>NZ_JAHSQD010000805.1 GCF_020103755.1 Streptomyces sp. LS1784 | reverse complement strand
ACCCGTGCCGCTCCGTCCGGGGCGGACCGCCGGGTCGCGTACCGGGGCGGCGCCAGCAGCTCGCCCTCGGCGGGCGCGGGCCGGCTGGTGCCGGGCACCCAGGCCGAGCCGCCCCAGTACCGGACGAAGCCGGGAACGGAGGGGTCGGGGTAGTAGCCGGGCTCGGGTGCGACGGCCGGGTCGCCGTCGGCGGCGAAGGGGCGGTCCGTCATGGGGTCTTCTTTCCTGGCAGGTCCTGACGAGGTCGGTGCGGGCCGACCGGGCCCGACCACCGCAGACGCGTCCGCCCGCGCGCACGACCAGGCGCGCCCGGCACTCGGCGCGCGGGGGCACCACCGATGGGCGGACAGTCGCCGGGTAGTCACAAAGGGTAGTGCCTCACCGGAGCCGCGGCGGAAAGTTCGCGATTCCCCGGACGCCGAAGGGTCGTCCGAGGTAAGGAACGCAGCGCACGACGATTGCCGGCGCGCCGCGCCGCCCTCCGTTCACCACCCCTCACCGAACTTCCCGAAGAAATCCCGGAAACGTGTGTAAGAGCCGGTGCGGACCGCCCTCTCAAAAGTCACAGGGCCCGGAACCGGGCACCGCCCGAAGGCAGAGAGGAAGACGATCATGGAGCGTCCCGTCAGCGTCGTCGAGCACGAGCTGGAGCTCAACCTGGTGCTCTCGCCGGAGCAGAGCATCCCCGTCCCGGCCCGGCTGTCCTACGGCAGCCACGACCCGTACGCGGTCTACATCACCTTCCACCTGGACACCGGCTCCCCCGTGACCTGGGTGTTCGCCCGCGAGCTGCTGGTCGAGGGCACCTTCCGCCCGTGCGGCCAGGGCGACGTGCGGATCTGGCCGACCCGTTCGGGCCGGCGCAGCGTGCTCTGCCTGGCGCTGAGCTCGCCCGCCGGGGACGCGCTGCTGGAGGCCCCGCTGCCGGCGGTCGCGGCCTGGCTGGAGCGGGCGCACCGGCTGGTCCCGCCGGGCAGCGAGCTGGCCGCGCTGGACATGGACGGCTCGCTCGCCGAGCTGCTCGCGTAGGCGTGCGCCGCAGCGTGTACCGGCACGTACAGCAGCACGGGCACGACCGCCCGCGGGAACACGGGGACGATCAGCGGGCTCGGGGGCAGGAGCAGGAGCGGGAAGACAGGAGCGGCACCCCCGCCGGCTCAGCGGGCCGCGGGGGCCTGCTGACGACCGCGGGTGGCGTCCGGGCCGCCCGCGTCCCGCTGTCCGGGCAGCCGGACCAGCGGCGCGCCGGCCGAACGCCGTCGGGCCCTTATCCGGACGGCGGCCGCGAGCAGGAAGCAGAGTCCGACCCACGGATAGACCGAGGTCGGCAGCTGGCGCCACGGTGACATGTCGAGGACGGCCAGGCCGACCGGCTTCGCGGCCCACATCGCGAAGGAGAGGAAGGCGACCAGCGTGGCCCAGAAGACGGCCCGCCAACGCAGCCGGCGGACACCGGCCGGGCGGGCGCGCTCGACCGAGGCCTCGGCGGCGAGCAGGACGAGCATCGGCACGCACCAGACCCAGTGGTGGGTCCAGCTGATCGGGGAGATCAGTACGGCGGTGACGGCCGCGCAGCAGACGCCCCAGGCCTCGGCCCGGGGCAGCCAGCGGCCGCTGCGCACGGCCCAGGCGGAGACGGCGAGGCCGGCCAGCGCGATCAGGCCTGCCCCGACGGTGGCGACGGTGCCGGGGTCGGTGGTGTGCAGCAGTCGGGCGAAGGCGCCGCGCATCGACTGGTTGTCGACGATCCAGGTCTTGCCGACCCGGGAGGAGTCGTAGAGGTACTTGGTCCAGAAGCCCCAGGTGGCGTCGGGCAGGACCAGGGCGCCGAGCAGGAAGGTGCCGAGGAAGGTGAGGCCCGCCACGAAGGCGGCCCGGACCCGGCCGGTGATCAGCAGGTAGACCGCGAACAGGCCGGGGGTGAGCTTGATGCCGGCGGCGATGCCGATCGCCACGCCCTTGCTCCGCCGGCTGTCCGGACGGGTGAGGTCCCACAGGATCAGGCAGGCCAGCGCGAGGTTGATCTGGCCGTAGCGGAGCGTGGTGAAGACCGGTTCGAGCCAGACCCCGAGGCCGGTCACCAGGACGACGCCGATCGGCCGCAGCTCGCGGCGCGGCCAGCCGACCAGCTTGAAGGACAGGTGGGTCAGCAGGGCGAGCAGCCCGATGTTGCCGAGAGTGATCGCCACCCGGAGGAAGGGGACCGGGAACCAGGTGGTCGGGACGAACAGCATCGCCGCGAACGGCGGGTAGGTCGCGGGCAGGTTCCACTCGGTGACGCGCAGCGCGTACAGGTCGGTACCGTTGGCCACGGCGGCGCCCTCGGCCCGGTAGACGATCATGTCCACCATCGAGGTGTGGACGAAGTGGCGGACCACCGCGTACACCAGCAGCGACAGCAGCGCCACGGCGGAGGCGGCCAGCAGCGGGCGACGGGGGGCCTCGCGCAGCGCCCGGACGGGGGCGCCGAGGGCCCGGCGCAGCCGGTCCGACAGGGGGGCGGGCGAGGGGTCGGGTGCGGTCCGCACCGGGCTGCGCTCGTCTTGCACCGCTGTCACTGTCCACTCCGTCCACGGCTGGGCCAACCAGCGACGATACCGGATGCCGCCCGGGCGGGACCGGACACGACCAACTACCCAGCGTGACAGATCGGCCCTGACCGGCCCTTCCGCCGGGCGGCCGTGTCGTCCACCACCCCCGGTCCACCGTCACTTCTGGAACAGCGCGCCCATGGTCCGCCGTCGGCCGCCCCGCGCGGGCTCCGCCTCCTGCGGCCGGGTGCGCAGCCGCAGCCGGGTCTCGGCGCCGCCGAGCACCGCGGAGCGGCCGAGCG
>NZ_JAHSQD010000804.1 GCF_020103755.1 Streptomyces sp. LS1784 | reverse complement strand
ACCGAGGAGGCGCTCGCCCTGCTGCCCGGGCGGGCCGAGGCCGAAAAGCACGCCGACCTGCGCGGCGCCTGGACGCAGACGGTCGAGCTGCTGGTCGCGGCCGGCGCCCGGGAGAACGACGCCGAGCTGGGCGCCGTACTGGCCGGCTGGGTCGGCTACCTGGACGGCGTCGGCGCGCACCGCCCGTGCGTGGACCTGCTGCTGGCGGCGGGTCGGCTCGCGCTCGCCCGCGGCGCCCGCACGGTGGCGCTGACCCTCGCCGCGACGGGGGAGCGTAAACTCACCCGGTTGCGTCGCACCGACGGCGTGTCGGAGCAGGTCGCGGCACTGCGCGCGGCCGCCGAGGCACTGCCGGAGCCCGAGCTGCCCGTCCCGCCGGGCGAGCTGACGGCGCACCTGGCCGAGATCCAGGTGCCCTATGAGACCGGCGCCGACCTGCTCTCCGTCGCCCTGGACCGGTACCGGGGTGAGCAGGCCGGCGCCACCGAACTGGCGGTGCTCCTGGCCACCGTGCTGGGCGGCCTCGGCCACGCCCGTGCCGCGGCCGACCTGCTGTGGCGGTACGTGGAGGACGACCCGGCGGACCGCGAGCTGACCGGCGCGCTCGGCGAGATGCTGATCGAGGCCCGGGACGCCGAGGGCGTACGCCGCCTCGCCGACCGGGTGGCCGTCTCCGCCCCGGCCGACGGGCACTGGACACGTGCCCGGTGGGCCGCCGCCGAGGGCCGCTGGGCCGAGGCGCTGGAGCAGTGCCGGGCGATCCTGGCGCTGGACGACAAGGTGCTCAACACCCGCCGCCTCGCCGCCCACGCCGCCACCGAGCTGGGCGACCACGCCACCGCGCAGCGGCTGTACCTGGAGCTGCTGGAGCGCGCGGTGCCGGCCGGGGACGCCGGTGACGAGGACGGCCACCGGACGGTCCAGGAGCCGGACCTGTGGCACCTGATCACCGCGGCCAGCGCCAACCGGGACTGGGCCGTGGTCCGCTCCACCGGCGCGCTGCTCGACATCGAGTTCGACGAGCCCGAGGGCCCGGTGGACGAGGAGTGGCAGCTGGTCAGCATCCGCGCCACCCGCACCAACGGCGCGACGTCCGACCTGCCCGCCCTCCGGACGGGCCCGGCCACCGCCCGCATCCTGCCGGTGCTCGGCGACGACCTGACGCTCAACCACGGCGACGTGGTGGTCTTCGCCCCGGCCCTGCTGGAGCGCCCGCCGGCCGAGGACGCCCCCGAGGAGGAGCGGCAGCACTGGCGCCCGGTGTTCGGGCTGCTCACCCTGCTCGACCCGGCCGGGTACACCACGTACTGGATCGACGGCGGCCGGCCCGGCGACGAGCCGTGGTCGGTCCTGCGCGAGGAGCTGCACGAGGCCGGGTACGCGGTCTGGGTGTACAGCGGGGACCAGTACCGGATCACCGACCCGGCGGAGGACGGCGACACCCTGCCCGGCGTCTACGCGGCCCTCGGCGTTCCGCCGACCGCCTCGGCCGCCGAGGCCGACGCCCTGCTGCACCGGCTGACCGGCGGCTGGCCGCACCCGCTCGCCTGGCCGGAGCTGGCCAAGGCGGCCGGCGCGGACCTCTCCCGGCACGAGGAGATCGTCGAGCGCTACGGGCTCTGACCACCCTCGACCGCGCCGCGGCCCCGGCGGGCCGGTCCTCCAGGGCCGCCCCGCCGGGGCCGACGGCGTTCCGGGCGGGCATGCCTTTGGGCCCCGCGCGTTCCGGGGCCGTCCGCACTCCCGGTCGGGAACCTTCCGGCTCCGAACCGAGTCTTTGTCAATGCTTTACTGTTTCATTGCCAAGACCAGACCCCCGGAGTGCCCGCACCGTGACCAGCCTCGCCCTCGGCCCGTCCTGGCTCGATCCGACCACCCTGATCTCCACCTTCGGCCTGATCGGCATCCTGGCCATCGTCTTCGCCGAGTCCGGCCTGCTGATCGGCTTCTTCCTGCCGGGTGACTCGCTGCTGTTCACCACCGGCCTGCTGGTGGCCGGCGGCACCTACCTGCACCAGCCGCTCTGGCTGGTCTGCGCGCTGATCGTGGTTGCCGCGGTGGCCGGGGACCAGGTCGGCTACCTCTTCGGCCGCAAGGTCGGCCCGAGCCTCTTCCGCCGGCCCGACTCCCGGGTCTTCAAGCAGGAGAACGTCGAGAAGGCCGCCGCCTTCTTCGACCGGCACGGGCCCAAGGCGATCGTGCTGGCCCGCTTCGTGCCGATCGTGCGCACCTTCACCCCGATCGTCGCCGGGGTGAGCAGGATGAACTACCGCGGCTTCGTGGTGTTCAACCTGGTCGGCGGCGTGCTGTGGGGCGGCGGCGTCACCGTGCTCGGCTACTTCCTGGGGCAGATCCCGTTCGTCCGGGACAACATCGAGGCCATCCTGGTCGGCATCGTGCTGGTCTCGGTGATCCCGGTGGCGATCGAGCTGCTGCGGGCCCGCCGCTCCGGCGCCCCCGCCGACCGCCACCGCGCCGGGTAGGCGTCCGCCGCTCCGGCCACGCGACGCCGCGTACATGTGCGTCAGGCTGTTCGATCAGGCAAGGTGTAACCCGAGATCGAACGGTGGCCGGCGGCCACCAGGGGTGGCAAGGAGCGGAAGTGCCTAAGCGGGGCCGACCGGGTGCGGGCAAGCGGGCGAGGGGAGGCCGGGCAGTCCGACAGGCGCGGCAGGCACCCCCGAAGCCGGTGCACCCCGCCGAGGCCCCGCCCACCGAGGGCCTGCTCGGCCACCCCGCCCCGCCGGTCGAGCCCACCACCGTCGTCCCGCTCGCCCCGCCCGTCCCGGAGACCAAGGGCCTGCTGGCCCCCGAGCCGACACCCGAGCCGCGGC
>NZ_JAHSQD010000803.1 GCF_020103755.1 Streptomyces sp. LS1784 | reverse complement strand
GCACGCCGTCCGACGGCAGCACCCCGTCCGGTGCCACCGCCCCGTCCGGCTGCCCGGCCCGCACCGTCGCCTCGTTCATCCGAGCAGCCCCCGGTAGTCCTCGTCCGCCACCGGCCACCAGGGCAGCTCCCGCACCCGGGGCGCCGGCGGCTCGGCCTCGCCGCTCCAGGACGGCGGCGGGACGGTGGCCGCGGTCGACCGGAACTGGATCTCCAGGATCCGCTCACCGTCCGCCTCCCGGCCGATCCGCTGCAGGGCGATCCGCTTGAGGTACTGCTCGGCGAGCGCGCCGCGTGGGGAGGCCGCGGCCTCGTCCTGCGGGTTGTGCGAGGCGTCGTAGAAGTCCCAGGCCCGGCGCAGCAGGTTCTGCTCGACGTGGCTGGGCGCCGGGTTGCCCCGTATCGCGGCGACGTCCTGCGCGGTCAGCCCGATCCAGTCGTGGGTGCGGGTCGTCCCGTCGGGCGCGACGGTGCGGACCCGGGCGTCCACGCTCACGTTCTGCTGGAGCGGGTTGGGCGCGAACAGCTTCCAGTTCTGCTCGAACTCCGGGTACACCACGCCGTCGATCTCGTCCCGGTACTGCCGGGACACCGAGTTGGCGGGCGCGACGTGCAGGAACACCGCGGCGAGGAACAGCCCGGTGCCGCCGGCCAGCACCGCCCCGGCGAAGCCGAGGACCAACTGCGCGGGCCTGGACCAGGCCCTCCCGGAAGCCGGCCGGTCCGTCGTCTCGGTCATGGCACCCCCGCCCGGTCGGCGGGCGCCGGCCCGGTGCCGGCGCGCTCGCGCGCGCCCATCCTGCCCCAGACCGTCAGAGGACGAAGGCCTCCTGGCCGGTGCTGCTCACCATGGGACGGCCCGCACCCTGCCAGGCGTGCATCCCGCCGTCGACGTTCACCGCGTCCCGGCCCTGCTGCACCAGGTACTGGACGACCTGCGCGGAGCGGCCGCCGACCCGGCAGAGCACGTACAGCTTCTCGTCCGGCAGCTCGCCGAGGCGGGCGATCACCTCGCCGATCGGGATGTGCAGCGCGCCGTCCACGTGGCCGGCGTCCCACTCGTCCTGCTCGCGCACGTCCAGCAGGGTGGCGTCGGCGGGCACGGCGGTGGCGTCGGCGGAGGGGATCTGCGGGAACATCGTGTGGCTCTCCTGATGGGGGTACGTCCCGGCCGAAGGCTGGGGGACGGTCGGGTGCGTGCCATTGTCGCCCACCGGCGCCGTGCCACGGCCGCCGGAGGACGGGCCGTCCGCCGGGGCCGGGCCGCCGAGCAGCCGTTCCAGCTCGGCCTGCCGCTCGGCGGCCTTGGCCAGCAGCTCCTCGGCGAGCTGCTCCAGCAGCCGGTCCGGATCCTGCGGGGCGAGGGCGAGCAGCTGACCCATCGGGGTCTGCTCCAGCCGGACCTGCTCGGCGGCGGTCTCGGCGATCTTGGCGGTCAGCCAGTCCAGTCGGCGGCGCAGCCAGTCCGGGCGGTCGGGGGAGTCGACGGCGGGCGCGGCCTCCGGCGCGGTGGACCACTCGGCGGCCAGGGCCCCCAGCGCGGCCGCGTCCCCGTACGCGTAGGCCTCGTTGACCCGGGCCAGGAAACCGGCCCGGCGCTGCTGCTCGGCCGGGTCGGTGGTCAGGTCGGGGTGGGCGCGGCGGACCAGCTCGCGGTAGATCCGCTGGGCCTCCTTGCCGGGCCGCACCCGCTCCGGCGCGGCGGGCGGCGGCGGGGCCGCCTCCCCGTCCTGCCCGGACTGCTCCCGCACCGAGTCGAACAGCGCGTCCAGGTCCGGCAGTTCCTCGACCTGCCGGCGCGCCTCGGCGGCCCGGCGCAGGTCCTCGGGACGGCCGGTGCGGGCCGCCACGGCCTCGGCGACCAGTGCGTCCAGCTCGTCCAGCCGGGCGTAGAGCGGGCCGAGCAGCTGGTGGTGGATCAGCGCGAAGTTGTCGATCTCGACCCGCAGCGTCTGCACGTCCACGTCCATGCTGAGCCAGGCCAGCTCCGCGGCGGCGACCCGCTCCTCCAGCTCTCCCCCAGCCTCCGGCCGGGGGTACCCCCAGCGCTCCGGGTCCGTCCAGCGGGCGGGGCTCTGTGCGCTCACTTCTCGCCTCTGTCTCGTCCGGCCGGCTGCGTCCTGCGGACCACCCGTACGGGCGGTCCGGCCTGCCACCCTACCGCCGTGGTCGCAGGCCCCGTCCGGGTGAACCAGGGGTACGGACCGGCGCGCGGCACGCGACACACAACCGATCCTGAGGAATCTCCCCGTTTCGGTGTCGAGTCCGGCCCGGTCCGTGCTTCGCTGGTATCCGCACAGCGTGCCTTCCTCCGGAGAGACGGCCGCCCTCGGGCGCGGCGGCCAGGCGGGAGCAGAGCGGATCCATGGTGGCCGAGTCCAACTCCACACCGCGGCCGGCGGGCGACGGAACCGCGTCGGGTGACCACCCGACGGGTGTGGCCGCCCTGGTCCGGCTCGCCCCCGTCCTGGTCGACCGGTCCGGCCGGATCGCGCAATGGGGCCGGGCAGCCGAGGAGCTCTTCGGCCACCGCGCCGAGGTCGCCCACGACCGCCCGGCCTCCGGCCTGCTGCCCGCCCTGGACTCCCGGGTGCTCGAACGCTGCTCCGTCCGCCGCCACTGCGACGCGTTCGACACCCTCGCCGAGCGGACCGCCGACGGCCGGCCCTGGATCGGCCGGCTCACCGTCACCGACCGCGAGGAGCACCAGCGCGACGTGCTCTGGTGGGCCTACCCGCTGCCCGGCCCGTCCGGCGGCCTGCTGGCGCTGGCCGCCGACGCCCGCCCGCTGCGCTCCACCGGGCCGCGGCTCGCACTCGGCGAGCGGCTGCTCCCCTTC
>NZ_JAHSQD010000802.1 GCF_020103755.1 Streptomyces sp. LS1784 | reverse complement strand
CAGGGCGGCCGCCAGGGCGGCGGCCGAGGGCGGGTTGGCGCCCGGGCGGGCGACGGTCAGCGCGGCCGCCGTCACCGCGTGGGTGAGGCAGGTCGCGAGGTCGGTGCCGGTCGCACGGGCGTGCAGGAAAGCGGCCATGAAGGAGTCACCGGCTCCGACGGTGTCCGCGACCGGCACCGGAACGGCCGCGGCCTCGACGTGTCCGCCCTCGCTGGTGCGGGCGAACGCCCCCTCGGCGCCGAGGGTGACCGCGACCACGGAGGGGCCGAGGGCCAGCCAGCGCCCGGCGGCCGCCTCGGGCCGCTCGCCCGGGTAGAGCCAGGCCAGGTCCTCGTCACTGGCCTTGACCACGTCGCTCAGCGCCACCCAGCGCTCGACCCGCCGGACGGCCTCGGCCCGGTCGCCCATCAGCGCCGGGCGCACGTTCGGGTCGTAGCTGATCTGTGCCTGCCCGCGCCAGCGCTCCACCAGTGCCAGCACCGACGCCGCGCCGGGCTCGGTGACCGCGGCGATCGAGCCGAGGTGGATCGCGGCGGGCGGCTCGGCGAGTTCGGTCGGCGGGAGCGTCCAGCGGATGTCGAAGGCGTAGCGGGCCCGCCCCTGCCCGTCCGGTTCCACCACCGCCGAGGGTGTCCGGGCGACCTCGGCGGCCCGCACCCGCACCCCGGCCGACTCCAGGTGCTGCCGGATCAGCCGGCCGTTGGCGTCCGGCCCCAGCTCGGTGAGCAGCGTGGCCGGGCGGCCCAGCCGGGCCAGCCCGTAGGCGACGTTCGCGGGGCTGCCGCCGGGGTGCACCCGGTCCGGGGCGTCACCCGTGCGGACGATGTCGGCGACGCACTCACCGATCACCAGAACGGGGGAAGCTGGGCTGGTCACGGCGGCTCCTGGCATCCGGTACGCGGGCGTCGTATCGGACGCCAGCCTACGGGGCGCGTCCGGGCGTGCAGCGCCAGGGCAGAAGAGTACGGCCGCCGGACCTGGCCAGGTTTTCCGACGGCCGTGGCTCGTCCGTCAGGGGACGAAGCACTCCCCACGCTAGACCGCGGGCGGGGGCGCCGCCATCACCTTGGGCCGTCCGGGGGACGACGGTGTGTCGTCGAACCGCACCGACCGCGCCCGTGCCGGCCCGGCGGTCCACTAGCATCCCTGGCCAGGCTCTCCCGTCCGGGCGGCTCCTGCCTCCGCTCCCGCTCGTGAAGTACGGTGATCACCCTTGTTCAGGCCCCGCGCCGGTCTGGTCCTGTCGCTCGCGCTCAGTACGGCGCTGCTGTCCGCGAGCGTGCCCACGGCCGGCGCCGCCGGCGGGCTGGGCGATCCGGTCTTCCCCTCGCTCGGGAACACCGGGTACCGGACGCTCGGGTACGACCTGGCCTTCGACTACCGGGCCGGGACCAGGACGGTGGACGCCACGGCCGTGCTCACGGTACGGCCCGACCGCACCCTGGCCCGGCTGGAGCTGGACGCGCTCGGACTGACCGTACGCACCGTCCGGGTCGACGGGCAGCCGGCGGGCTTCGCGACCCACGACGAGAAGCTGACGGTCACCCCGGCCAGGCCCTTCCGCCCGGGCGCCGTCACCCGGCTGACCGTCGAGTACACCGCCGACCCACGCGCCGAGCTGCCGCACACCGGCTGGGTGCCCACCCCGGACGGCTTCGCGGTGGCCGGCCAGCCGAACAGCGCGCACACCGTCTTCCCGTGCAACGACCACCCGGGCGACAAGGCCCGGTTCACCATCGCGGTGACCGCCCCGGACGGCCTCCTCGGCGTCGCCAACGGGGAGTTGGCGGCCACCGAGCAGCTCGGCGACGGCCGCACCACCCGCCGGTACGTCTCCCGCGAGCCGATGGCCACCGAGCTGGTCCAGGTCTCGGTCGGCGACTACACCGTGCGCGAGCGCACCGGGCCGCACGGCCTGCCGCTGCGCGACGTCGTGCCGACCGCGCGCGCCGCCGAGCTGGAACCCGCGCTCGCCCTCACCCCCGGCCAACTCGCCTGGGCCGAAGCGCACCTGGGGCCCTTCCCGTTCGAGACGTACGGGATCCTGCCGGCCGACACGGACGACCCGGCCGCGTTCGCCTTCACCGGTCTGGAGAGCCAGACGCTCACCCTCTACAAGCCGAACTTCCTGCGACAGGCGGAGCCGGCGATCGGCTCGCACATGATGCACGAGCTGGTCCACTCCTGGTTCGGCGACAGCGTCTCCCCCGCCAGGTGGTCCGACCTCTGGCTCAACGAGGGCCATGCCACCTTCTACGGCCTGATGTACCAGTACGAGCGCGGGTGGCCGGACGCCTGGGGCCACACCACGCTGGTCGAGCGGATGCGCCACCTCTACGGGATGGGCGACCAGTCGCGGCGCGACTCCGGGCCGGTCGCCTCCCCCACCGCCGCCGGCCTCTTCCACGACCAGCGGTACACGGGCGGCGCGCTGGTGCTGTTCGCACTGCGGGAGAAGGTCGGGGCGCAGACCTTCGACCGCATCGAGCGCGCCTTCCTCGGCACGTACCGGTACGGGAACGCGACCACCGAGGACTACGTGCGGACGGCCTCGGTGGTGTCCGGGCAGGACCTGCGGGGCTTCCTGGACGACTGGCTGTACGGGTTGCGGACCCCGCCGATGCCGGGGCATCCGGACTGGGTGGTGGGTCCGGTGGGCCTGGTGGGGGCGGCTCCGGGAGCGTCGGCTCCAGGTGCTTCGGCTTGGGAGGACGGGGCCGCAGGGGCGGGCGGGCCCGCGGTGGCGCGGGGCTCCGGGACGCTCTGACGGCGCGGCTGGGGCTGCTGGTGCACGCCCGGCGCGCCGCCGTGCGTCCGCCCGCACCTTGCACGCCCCTGAC
>NZ_JAHSQD010000801.1 GCF_020103755.1 Streptomyces sp. LS1784 | reverse complement strand
GGCCTCGGCCCGGTCCGCTGGCTGCGCCGCCCCACCCGCGACAACGCGGGCTGCCCGCCCGAGGCCCGGCTGCTGCTCGGCACCCTCGCCTACGCCTGCCACCGCAGCCGCGAGCGCACCGCCGAGCCGGCCTGGATGGCCTCCTGACCCACCGGCCCGGGCGTCCGGGCACGCGAGAGGGCCCGCCCCCGGGAGGGAGCGGGCCCTTCGCGCGGCCTTCGCACGGCCTTCGTAGTACCTTCGTACGCTCGTCGTACGCGGGGAGCCTCAGTCCCCGATCAGCGCGTCCACGAACGCCCCCGGCTCGAACGGAGCCAGGTCGTCCGCGCCCTCGCCCAGGCCGATCAGCTTGACCGGCACGCCCAGGTCGCGCTGGACCGCGACCACGATGCCGCCCTTGGCGGTGCCGTCCAGCTTGGTCAGCACGATGCCGGTGATGTCGACCACCTCGGCGAACACCCGGGCCTGGATCAGGCCGTTCTGGCCGGTGGTGGCGTCCAGCACCAGCAGCACCTCGTCCACCGGGCCGTGCTTCTCGACGACCCGCTTGACCTTGCCCAGCTCGTCCATCAGGCCGGTCTTGGTGTGCAGGCGGCCGGCGGTGTCGATCAGCACGGTGTCCGCGCCCTCGGCGATGCCCTCCTTGACCGCGTCGAAGGCGATCGAGGCCGGGTCCCCGCCCTCCGGGCCGCGCACGGTGCGCGCCCCCACCCGCTCGCCCCAGGTCTGGAGCTGGTCGGCGGCGGCGGCGCGGAAGGTGTCGGCGGCGCCGAGCACCACGGTGCGGCCGTCGGCGACCAGGACCCGGGCCAGCTTGCCGGTGGTGGTGGTCTTGCCGACGCCGTTGACACCGACCACCAGGACCACCGCCGGGCCCTCCTCGTGCCTGGTGGAGCGGACGGTGCGGTCGGCGTCCTTGCCGATCAGCTCGACCAGCTCCTCGCGCAGCAGCGCGCGCAGCTCCTCGGGCGTACGGGTGCCGAGCACCTTCACCCGGGTGCGCAGCCGCTCGACCAGCTCCTGGGTCGGGGCGACGCCGACGTCGGCGGTGAGCAGCGTGTCCTCGATCTCCTCCCAGGTGTCCTCGTCCAGGTGCTCCCGGGAGAGCAGCGAGAGCAGGCCCTTGCCGAGCGAGTTCTGCGAGCGGGAGAGCCGCGAGCGCAGCCGGACCAGCCGGCCCGCGGTGGGCTCGGGGACCTCGACGGCGGGCGCCGCCTCGGCCTCGGCGGGCGCGACCTCGACGGCCTCGGGGGCCTCGGGGGCCTCGACCTCCGCCGGGAGTTCCACCTCCTCGACGGTGCGGCGGGGCGCCTCGGTCGGCGGCGCGGCCTCCTCGCCGACCTGGGGCTCCTGCGGGGTGGGCTTCGGCGCCGTGATGACCGGCGCCTGCGACTTCGGGGGCAGCTGCCGGCGTCGTCGGCCGGAAACGACGAGGCCTGCGATCGCGACGATGGCGACCACGGCGATGACTACGGCGAGGATCACGTATTCCACATAAATCTCCTTCGTTGGGTCCCTCGATAGAGTGATCCTTCGGTCACCGACGCACGAGCGTCCCCGCCTCCCCTACGCTGGCCGCTGTGCCGTCCGGCACCGGTCAGGGCTTGGCCGTCACGAGGTTGTCCGACGGCTGAGTGAGAAGCCCCCTCACACGAGGGGGAGGAGTCACAACCGCTCCAGTATCCGGGATCGGCCCCGCCGAGGGCAGCTGCCCCGGCTCAGGCTGTCGGGTCAGTGCCCCGTCGGCCCGGAGGCACTCGCCTCCTCTCGCTTCCGAGGTGGCACCGCACGCGATCTGCGCTCCCGGTGCTGTCCCCCGGCCTGGCGGCCGGGAGGTGCCCCCACGCGCAGCCGCTGGCTGATCACCTGCGAAATGCCGTCCCCCTTCATAGTCACCCCGTACAGCGCGTCGGCCGACTCCATGGTGAGCTTCTGATGGGTGATGACGATCAGCTGGGAGCTCTCCCGCAGCTCCTCCATGATCCCGATCAGCCGCCGCAGGTTGGTCTCGTCCAGCGCCGCCTCCACCTCGTCCATCACGTAGAACGGACTGGGCCGGGCCTTGAAGATCGCCACCAGCAGCGCCACCGCGGTCAGCGAGCGCTCGCCGCCGGACAGCAGTGACAGCCGCTTGACCTTCTTGCCCGGCGGGCGGGCCTCCACCTCGACCCCGGTGGCCAGCATGTCGTCCGGGTCGGTCAGCACCAGCCGGCCCTCCCCGCCCGGGAAGAGCCGGGCGAAGACGCCCTCGAACTGGGCGGCGGTGTCGTGGTACGCCGAGGTGAACAGCTGCTCGACCCGCTGGTCCACGTCCCGGACGATGTCCAGCAGGTCGCGCCGGCTGCGCTTGAGGTCGTCCAGCTGCTCGCCGAGGAAGCGGTGGCGCTCCTCCAGCGCGGCGAACTCCTCCAGCGCCAGCGGGTTGACCTTGCCGAGCTGCTGGTACGCCTTCTCGGCCGCCCGCAGCCGCTTCTCCTGCTCCGCCCGGACGTACGGGTGCGGGTCCCCCGGCTCCGTCCCGTCCTCGGGCGTCGGGGGCGGGACAGGCTGGTCCGGTCCGTACGAGGCGAGCAGCTCGCCGCCGTCGATGCCGAACTCCTCCAGCGCCCGGGCCTCCAGCTGCTCGATCCGCAGCCGCTTCTCGGCGCGCAGCACCTCGTCCCGGTGCCCGGCGTCGACCAGCTTGTCCAGCTCCTCCTTGAGGCCACGGCCGTGCTCGCGGTGCTCGCGCAGCTCCTGCTCGCGCTCGGCGCGCGCCTGCTCGACCGCCGCCCGCCCGGCGTCCGCGCGGGCCAGCGACACCTCCAGGCAGGCCAGCAACTGCCGGGCGCCCGCCGCGACGGCGTT
>NZ_JAHSQD010000800.1 GCF_020103755.1 Streptomyces sp. LS1784 | reverse complement strand
CGGGGCGACCGGGTCGCCCTGGTCGGCCCCCGGGACGCCCGGATGCTGGTGCTGCTGCACGGGGTGCTGCGTGCGGGCGCGGCGGCCGTGCTGACCGATCCGGACTGGTCGGCGGCCGACCTGGCCCGGCGGCTGGCGTCCGTCCGGGTGGCCCGGGTCCTGGCCACCGAGGGCGGGCCCGGCGGGGAGGCGGTGGACGTCGAGGCGCTGCCGGAGCTGCCCCCGGTGGCCACCGAGGTGCGGGGCGAGGACCTCGCGTACCTCTCCTTCACCTCCGGGTCGAGCGGCGAGCCCAAGGCGGTGGCCGTCACCCACGCCAACGCCGTGCACTACGCCCGGGCGCTGGCCGGGCGGCTCGGCCTCACCGAGGCCGACGCGCCCTGCGCCGCGCACGTCACCACCCTGGCCGCCGACCTGGGCCACACCGCCTGGCTACTCGCCTTGGCCACCGGTGGCTCGGTGCACCTCGTGCCGGACCGCGAGGTGCGCGACCCGGAGGCCTTCTGGGCCTCGCTCCGGCGGGCCCGGGTGGACGTGCTGAAGACCACCCCCTCGCACCTGACCGCTCTGCTGGAGGGCCGCCCGGCCGACTTCCCGCCGCTGCACACCGTGCTGCTCGGTGGCGAGCCGCTGCCCCGCCCGCTTGCCGCCGCCCTGCTCGACGGCGGCACCACCGCGCGGCTGGCCAACCACTACGGCCCGACCGAGACCACCGTCGGAGCCACCTGCCTGCTCGTCACCTCCGCCCGCCAACTGCCCGCCGAGGAGCCGACCGTACCGATCGGCACCGGGATCGGGGAGGTGCTGCTGGCCGTGGTGGACGGCACCGGCCGGGTGGTGCCGGACGGCACGGTGGGGGAACTGCTCATCGGCGGCCGGGGCGTGAGCGCCGGGTACTTCGGGCGGCCGGACGAGACCGCCCGCGGTTTCGTCCGGCACGAAGGCCAACCGGTCTACCGCACCGGCGACCTGTGCCGCAGGCGGGCGGACGGGAACCTGGTCTTCCTGGGCCGGGTGGACCGCCAGGTGAAGGTCCGCGGCTACCGGGTGGACCTCGCCGAGGTGGAGCGGGCCATGGACGGCCACCCGGGCGTCGCCCGCTCGGCGGCGCTGCTTCGGGAGACCGCGCTCGGCAGCCAACTGATCGGCGTCGTCCGGCTGTCGGACGGCTTCGTCGGCCTGGAGGCGCTGACGGCGCACCTGCGGGACCGGCTGCCCGGCTACTCCGTGCCGCAGCCGATCCTGGTACTGCCGCAGTTCCCGGTCGGGCCGAACGGCAAGCTCGACCGGCCGCGGCTGGCGGAGCTGGCGGCCGAACTGGTCGAGGCCCGGGCGGAGCCGAGCGGCACCGCCGCGAGCGGCCCGGCCGGGGAGATCGCCCGGTTCTGGGCGGGCGCCCTCGGCCTGCCCGCGATCGGGACGCACACCGACGTGCTCAGCCTCGGCGGGGACTCCATCCTCGCCATGCGCACCATCGCCTTCCTGCGGCGCTCCGGCCTGCGGGTCGCCTACGAGGACTTCTACCGGCACCCGACGGCGGAGGGCCTGGCGGCGGCCGCCGTCCCGGTCGCGCCGTCCGTTCCGGCCCCGCGCGGCGACACCGACCGGCTCCGACTCGCCCCCGCCCAGCGCTGGTTGTACCGGCAGCGGTCGGTGCGGGACCTGCGGCACTGGAACCAGTCCGTGCTGCTGCGATGCCGCACCGCCGTCGACCCGCAGGCACTCTCGGCGGCCGTCGCGGCCGTCCTGGAGCGGCATCCGGCGCTGCGCCGGCCGGTCACCCCGGACGGCTGCGGCGAGGTCCGGGCGGTGGCCGACCTCGACCCGGTCTCCTTCTCCCGGATCCCTCGCGCGGCCGGGGAGATCGCCGACACCGTCGCCGGGGTCTGCACCGAACTCCACCGCAGCATCGACCCGTTGGCCGGCCGGCTGCTGCGCGCCCACCTGTTCGCCGGCCCGCCCGGCACCGACGACCGGCTCGCGCTGATCGCGCACCACCTGGTGGTCGACGGGCTGTCCTGGCGGATCCTGCTGGACGACCTGGCGCACGCGTACCGGGCGGTGCTCGACCGGAAGCCGGCCGACCTGCCGCCGACGGCGGACTTCTACGCCTGGGCGGCGGTCTCCTCGCCCGTCGTCGAGCGGGTGCGCGTGGAGCCCGCCGGCGGCGAGCCGGCTCCGCAGGAGCCCGCGGCGCTCAGCTGGGCACTCGACCCGGACGCCACCGCCCGGCTGATCGCCCGGCACGGCGCCGGCGCCGGGCTGGAGGCCGTGCTGCTGGCCGCCTTCACCGAGGCCGTCGCCGGCGACGGCGGACGCCCCCGGATCGCGGTGGAGGTCGAGACCCACGGCCGGGACGCGGTCGGCGACGCGGGCGAATTCCTGGACACCGTCGGCTGGTTCACCGCCGTCAAGCACGTCGAGCTGGACGCCGGCGCCACCTCGGACACCGTGGCGCGGCGGCTGCGCGAGGCACCCGTCCGGCCGATGGACGCGCCCGGCGAAAGGCCCGCCGTCGGCTTCAACTTCCTCGGCACCTTCCGGCTGCCCGAGGAACCCGCACTGGACTGGACCGTCGCCGCCGAACAGGCCGGGACGGCCCGCTGCGCCGGGGGCGACCCGTTGTACGAACTGCGCCTCACCGCAAGGGTGGTGGAGCAGCGGCTGGTCGCCGACCTGGTGTACGGCCGACCCGGCCTGTCGCACCCGGCCGCCGAGCGGATCACCGGGCGGTTCGCCCGGGCCGTGGTGGCGCAGGCGCGGGCGCCGCAGGCCGCACCGCCGGTGCGGGCACCGATGTCCACCTCCGGCCAGCTGCTGCACCCCGGCGTCGCCACGGCCACCCGGGCGACGGTGCG
>NZ_JAHSQD010000080.1 GCF_020103755.1 Streptomyces sp. LS1784 | reverse complement strand
CAGCCGCGGGCCGGCGGCGGCGCGGACGGCGGCGAGCCGGGTGTCGGAGAAGCCGCCGACGCAGACCCGGTCCCAGGCGTCGGTCCGGCGGATCGCCTCGACCAGCGGCCCGACGGCCGGCGCGGCCTTGACGTCGATGTTGAAGCGGGCCCCGGGGAACGCGCCGAGCAGGTCCTCCAGCAGCGGCACGGGCTCCGTCCCGCCGATCCGGGCCCGCCTGACGGCCTCCCAGGGCAGCTCCGCCACCGCCCCGGTGCGATCGGTGACCCGGTCGAGGCGCGAGTCGTGGAAGGCCACCAGCACGCCGTCGGCGGTCGCGTGCACGTCCGTCTCCAGGTAGCGGTAGCCGAGCGCGACGGCGGCCTCGAAGGCGGCGAGCGAGTTCTCGGGGCGCCCGAGGGCACCGCCCCGGTGCGCGAAGGCGAGCGGCCCGGGATGGTCGAGGAAGGGGTGCATGTGGTGCTCCGAGCTGCGGGGAGAGGGAGGCCCGACGGGCCCGCGAGGCCGGGGTCCGCGGGCGTACCAGCGCGTTACAGTATTACGCACCCTGTCAAGCAGTAACGTCTTGCGAGGGGGTGGGCCCTATGCGCGCGGGTCGACCTGGACGACGGCGTGCCGCCCGTCGGTGCGCCACGGCGTCCCGGTTCCGTCGAGCCGGGCGACGGTGGCGGCGTCGAGGCCGACGATCACGTCCGACTTCAGCGTCCGCAGCGCCGCGACGGCCGAGGGGAAGTGCCCCACCGCCTCGGCGAACGGCGTGGTCGGGGGCCAGAGCCGGTCACCGACCAGGCGGCGGTAGTTGAGGTCCCCCTTGACGATCGTCAGCGCCGCACCGGCGAACTCGGCCCGCAGATCGGCGGGCAGGTCGTGGAACGGCAGCGGGGCGCAGAAGAACGGATGCGTCCGGACCACGAGTTCACCCCCGCCCAGCGCCCGCCACAGCCGCCCGCCGACCGCCCCGGCGGCCGGGGAGGATGCGGTGCGAAGGCGCCCGAGCGCGGCGAGGACGTCGGCCATCGTCGCGTCCGACACGAAGTACGGCTGCGGCTTCACGTACAGCACGACCCGTGCCGCCAGACCGTGGGCCAGCAGATGGTCGATCAGCACCAGGTCCGGCAGCAGCTCCCGGCCCGCGTTGTCCGCGACGACGCAGACCGGTCCGCCCGTGCTCCCGGCCCGCTCCAGCGCGGCTCGCAGCAGCGCACCGTCGTCGGCGGCCAGGTCGGAGGCCGTCGCCCCCTGCGCCCCCGCGGTGATCCGGAAGCTGAGGTCAGCCCGGTTGCCCCACAGCGCGGAGGACACCAGCGCCTTTGCCCGGCGGTCCTCCGGCAGCCCGTCGAGCCCGTCCAGCGCGGCCAGCTCCTCGTCCACCGCCGGCCCGCCCAGCTCGGCGGCCTTGAACGGTGCGAACGGATCGACGCCCTGCCAGACACCGGGCCGGAAGTACCCGGTGGCCTCCAGCAGCCGCCGGTAGAAGTAGCTCTCCGCCCACAGGAACGGCGCCTCGGCCCACGGCCTGCCCCACAGGCCCTCGCCCCAGGCCAGCCACCGCGTCCCGTCCGGAGCGTCCGCCCCCAGCGGCTCCAGCACCCCGGTGGTGCTCTCCACCAGCAGCCGCTCGACCGCCGCCCGCTCGCGCGGCCCGTACGGCAGCGCGTCGAGCACCTGCCGGACGAGCTTCGGGTGGCGCTCGTGGAACACCCCGTGGGCGAAGGACCCGCGGACGCCGCTGCGGATCACCGGCGCCGCGTTCGACGGGCCCGGCGCGCGAGACGGGTTCGGGCTCGACGGGTTCGGCTGCCACGCGCTCGGCTTCGACACGATGGGGGCTCGTCTCTCTCGTCCTCGGCGGTCGGCGGACCCTGCCGCCGACCGTCTGCCGGAGCCACCGGCACGGCCGAGTCTAGATCGCGCCGCTCCTCAGCCGCCCGCTCCACCACGGACGTCCCGGCGCAGGCCGAGGATCTCCGCGACGGCGTCCAGCCAGCGGGCGAGCAGCTGGTCGCCGTCGACGGTGGTGACGGTGGTGGCCGCCGAGCCCAGCCAGTCGCGGGCGAGCCGGGCCGGCTCCGTTCCGGGCAGCGGTTCGGCGAGGTCCGCGGCGTAGCGGGCACCGCCGCTGCGCACCACCTCGGCCAGGAAGGCGAGCGACCGGGGGAGTACCCCGAGGCGGTCGGCGGCCAGCGCCGCCGCGACGGCGCCCTCACCGAACAGTGCGGCCCGGTGCGGGCCGGCGAAGGCCAGGCCGTAGCGGAGCATGGCGGACACGTCGAGCTGCCGCAGCTCGTCGTCGGTCCTGGGGCGGAAGCGGTCCTCGGGGCTCATCGGACCGTCACCGTGTAGGTGTTGCGCACGACCGGTTTCCTGTTCTCGTCGCTGGGGGTGGGGAGGTTGCAGTAGCCGCGGAAGCAGTTGAGGAGGGTGACGGCGGTGGTCCCGCGGCCCTTGGCCTCGAAGGTGTAGAAGCGGGTGCCGCCGACACCGTCCGAGGTCTTCGACTCCTCCGGGAGCTCCAGTTTCTCGTCGACCGCGGCCGCGACCGCGGCGTCCGGTTTCGGGTCCACGACGCTCCAGCGGTCGCCGGCCGAGGTGTTGTCCCGGACGGCGATCGTGAACCGCTCGCCGACGGCGAGGCTGACCGAGCGCTCCTCCGCGCCGAGCACCCGGCCGCGGTCGGGCCCGTCCTGCCCACAGGCCGTCAGGCCGGCCGCCAGGACGGCTGCCAGCGCCACCGCCCGGACCGGCCTCCTCGTGGACATCCGTACCACCCCGGTCACTTCGGCAGGTGGACGGCGTAGGCGGTGGGCAGCCGGTTGTCGGAGGCCCCGTCCATGTGGCCGTTGACGAAGTCGTCCTCGCTGACCCAGGTGGTGGTGCCCCACGGGTTGTAGATCTGCAGCATGTTGCCCTCCTGGCCGACGATCATCATGGCGTGGCCCGACCGCTTGCCGTCCTTGTCGTAGCCTTCCACCCCGACCGGCACCGGCTTGCCGTCGGCGACCGCCTTCTCGATGTCCGGCAGGAGCTCGCGCCGGGCGTCGGAGTCCGGCATCTTCTTGTAGTCGAAGTCGGCGCCGGTGTGCGGGCTGACCTCCTTCTCCAGCACCTTCTCCTTGCCGTCCGCTCCCATGCCGTCCCAGTCCTTGCCGCCGTCGCCCTCCTGGTGCACCCGGTGCTGCTCGGCCAGCAGCCGCTGCTGGAACGCCGCCGGGTCGTCCTCCTGGCCGGACGGGCCGCCGGTCAGGTCCAGCGCGTAGAGCGGGTCGACCATCGCCCGGGCGGTGACGGTGGAGGAGGCGACGCAGGTGCCCTCGGTGTCCGCCTGCTGCCAGCGGGCGCCGTCGAAGGTCACCGGGTCGGTGTTCCTGTTGGAGCCGTCGTCGTTGACCCCGCCGCTGGAGGTGTCCTCGTCCTCGGTGTGGACGGGCGTCAGGTGCGTCCGGAGCCACTCCGGGTCCTTGCCGTGGATCTTGCCCTGGAAGGCGCGGATCTCGTCCAGATTGTGACCGGCCGCCAGCGCCTTCATCAGATAGGCCCGCTCCTGCGGGGACTTGGAGTCGGCGAGCAGCTTCTCGAAGTCCGCCCGGTCCTTGTCGTTCATCTTGTCCAGGTACTCGCCGGACCGCTTCATGTCGTTGGCGGTCAACAGCTCGTTCAGTTCGGTCGGACCGTCCGGACCGGAGGTCTCGGCCAGCACGAGCTTGTCGGCGGCGGTGACCCCGTTGGTCTTCATCCTGCCCGCCCGGGCCTCGGAGGCCAGCTTGTTCAGGTCACGGGCCGCCGCCCGGGCCGCCTCGTCGGCGTGCTTGGCGGCGTTCAGCATCGCGTCGACCTGGGGCACGGCTGCCTGCTGCGCCTTCTTGCGCGCCGCCTCCTCGTCGTCGCCCTCGAACCAGTCGTCGAACCAGCCGTCCTCGCTGCCAAGCGAGTTCAGCACCTGCTGGAGCGCGGACCTCGCGGCGCCGTCCTGGCCCTGGGCGGTGCGCAGCGCGTCCGCGAGGTGGAGCAGGGCTATCCCGCCGTTGTGGAGCGATGTGGTCTGCTGGTCGACGGCGCGGGCGGCGGCGGCCACCACCTCGGCGGCCTTGGCACCCGTCGAACCGGTCCAGACGTCCGGCAGCCCGGAGGTGGCGACCGCCAGGACGTCCTGGTGGAGCTGGTTGGAGTCGGCGGCCGCGTTCTTGTAGCGGTTGCCGGTGGCCTCGATGGTGCCCGGGTCCCCGACCGGTGCGTGGACCGCGAGGGCGCCCCTGATCGCGGAGATCAGCTCGTTCTTGCTGTCCGCCTCGCGGACGTCCTTCAGCCGGTCGCTCAGCGCCTTGCAGCGCTGCGTGGTGGATTCGCCTGCCATGGCGGCTCGTTCGCCCCCTGTTCCCGTTGCCCGTGGTGTCGTTCCTGCTGCTGCTCGCCGGCCGCTCGTCAGCTGCTCGGCTGCTCATCCGTAAGGCTGCTCGCCTGCCGGGACTTCGTCTGCCCCGCTCCCGCCCGCCGGGCCTCAGCCGAAGGGCCGGTACCCGCCGCTGCCCGAGGCCGCCGCGAGGTCCTTCACCACGGCGCCGTCAGCCGACTGGTAGCCGGCGGAGGAACCCCGCACCTTGCCCGCCAGCTCGCTCAGCGCGCTCTTGATCGTCGCGGTCTCCGCCTGCCAGGCGGTGCTGAAGTTCCGGTACGCCGGATCGACGTCCTCGCCCCCGAACACGTCCGGGGTGTAGCACACCGGATCGCTGATCGCTGTCCCGATCGTCCCCTCGTCCCCGGACGCCTTGTCCAGCGCCTTCGCCTGTCCCTCGGCCCCGCCGGCCTGGATCGCGTACCCCGACCCCTGCGCCATGGTTCACCCCTCGTGCGTCCCCCGAGCCGTCCGCGCGACGGCGTCCGAGCACCATACGGGCGCTCCGGTGCCTGGGCAATTCCTATCGCGCCTGGTCGGAGGGCTGTTGCAGACTCATGACACACCGTCCACCGCACGGTGACGGCAGGACGCCGACGCGCCGCGAAGCGGTCAGCCGGGTGTGGTGGAGGGGGCCCTGCGGGGGGCGTGACGGTGGTCAGCCGGTGGATCCGGGCCGTCAGGAGACCGGTGCGCAGGGTGGGCGAGTGCGCGGTTTCGTCGGACGTCGTGAAGACTCCCGGCTACTGGATGCTCCGGCGGTGCGGGTGGCGAGGGTCGGCGGGGCAGGCGAAGACGTTGAGTTCGCCCCAGCGGCCGACGGTGACCTCGGTCGGCGTGGAGGCGTCGTGGAGGTCCGCCGACGCCTGGTCCTCCAACGGCCGCCAACTGCCGCTGCCGCCGTCCCACTCCGAACTGTCGATGGTCAGCAGCAGGTGCATCGGGGTCGCGCAGCTGTGGCAGTCCATCGGGGCCGGGTCGGTGCTGTGCCAGGAGGCGAAGCCGCCGACGCGCCAGCCGGGAGGGATGGACAGGTCGTACTGGTAGAGCGGCGGGCCGGCGTCCTCCCCGTCCTCCCCGTCCTCCCCGTCCTCCCCGTCCCCCTCGGCCTCCTCCTCCCGGGCCTCCTCCCAGGCGCCGATGCGGGCGCACAGGTCCTCCGGGAGGAGGCCGGCGAACGGGTAGGTGGTCACCTGCTCGGGGTGCAGCACGCAGGGCTCGGGCACGTACCCGTCGAAGCCGACGACCTCCGGCCGTGGGGGCGACGCCAGGACCTCGGTGACCTCCCACGAGCGGCGCCAGCGGAGGTCGAGCAGCATGCCCGTGCGGCCCGGGCCGTGGGCGTCGAAGGGGCACCAGAACACCTGGAGCAGGTCGCAGTCGTCCGGCCCGGCCGGCAGGTCGGGGATGTCCCGCCGGTAGAACTGCGCGAGGCCGATCAGCGGCAACGGGTCGTCCGCGGACGCGCCTTCGACGCGGTGGCGGCGGCCGAGCTCGTCGAGCAGCTGCCGTTCCCCGTCCGTCGGACCGGGGTCCTGCTCGCGGTTCCAGGCCGCCGCCAGGACCTCCCGGGAGCGGTGGATGTCCGCAGGGCGCCGGCCGCGGGCATGCGGGTGGGGGTCGGTGCAGACCGGCCAGGGCTCGTCCGAGGGCCACAGCAGCGGGCCGCCGACGGAGCTGGCCGAGGCGTCCGGCCGTCCCGGGCGCGGGTGGAGCCGGGTGGTGGTGCCCCGATGCCGGGCCAGCTCGGGGAAGAGCGCCTCGATGTCGAGCGGGCGCGGGGGTGTGGTTCTCGGCATGGCACCGACCTTAGGGAGCGACTGACGGGCGCCGTGCGCCGGGGTTCCCATTCGGAGAGCGGGACGCCACCGTCCGGTCAGCGCGGCGCCGGTGTCCTGCCGGCGGTGACAGTGCCGTGCCTGCGTCCTGTCCGTGTCCTGCAAGTGGCCTGCCCCACGCTGGTGTTGAAAGAGCGAAACTCGTGGGAGGTCACCATGTCGAACAGCATCCGACCGCACTCCGGCACCCGCACCACCTCCGTCCTGGTCTCCGGCGCCGGGATAGCCGGCACCGCCCTCGCCTACTGGCTGAACCGCTACGGCTTCCGCGTCACGGTCGTGGAGCGGGCCCCCTCGCTGCGTGCCGGCGGGCAGGCCGTGGACATCCGCGGCACCGCCCTGACGGTGGTCGAGCGGATGGGTCTGCTGGAGGAGGTCCGAGCCCGCCGGACCGGTCTGCGCGGGATGTCGGTGGTCGACGCGGACGGCCACGAGCTGCGCCGCACCACCGAGTGGACGGCCAGCGGCGGGCCGGTCGGCGGCCCGGACGTGGAGATCCTGCGCGACGAGCTCGCCGAGCTGATCGCCGGAGCGGAGAAGAACGGCACACCCGCCGGGCCCGGCGTCGAGTACCGCTTCGACGACGCGATCGACACCCTGGTGCAGCACCCGCAGGGCGTGGAGGTCAGGTTCCGCAGCGCCACCGAGCGGTCCTTCGACCTGGTCGTCGGCGCCGACGGCCTGCACTCGAACACCCGCCGCCTGGTCTTCGGCCCCGAAACGGACTACCTGAACCCGATCGGCACCTACCTCGCCGTCTGGAGCGCGCCCAACCACCTCGACCTCGACCGTTGGGAGGTCGCCCACCAGGCCGGCGACGACCCCGACTGGTTCTGCATGGCGATGACCGTCCGCGACAACAGCGAACTGCGCGTCTTCGTCGGCTTCCACACCGACGAGCCGCTCGACCGCATGCTCCCGCGCGACCCCGCCCGGCAGCGCCGGTTGGTGGCCGAGCGCTCCGCCCGTGCGCGCTGGGAGCTGCCGCGCTTCCTCCAGGCGATGTGGGAGACCGACGCCTTCCACTACGACGTCATCGCCCAGATCCGGATGGATCGCTGGTCCGAGGACCGCGTCGTCCTGCTCGGCGATGCCGGCTACTGCTGTTCCCCGGCCACCGGTCAGGGCACCAGCGTGGCCCTGACCGCCGCCTACGTCCTGGCGGGTGAACTGCACGCGGCCGACGGCGACCACCACACGGCCTACCCCGCCTACGAGCGGCGGCTGCGCGACCACGTGGCCGCCAACCAGGCGATCCTCAAGCTGACCGGGGACCGGAAGGCCCGGTCCGAGAGCGTCGCGAACCTCGGACAGACCGACCCGAAGCTGGAGGCGGCCTTCCAGGCGGCGCTCGCCTTCGACCTGCCGGACTACTGACCGGGAAGGCGCCCGGTGCCGGCCCGTGCCCGGGCGACCGGGTACGGGCCGTCCCGTGCCGCTCTACCGGGCGGCGGCCGGGGAGAGCTCCGCGGCGAGCCGGCGCAGCTCGGGGCCGTACTCGGGGTTGGCGAGCGCGGCGGCGAACTGGGCGCGCAGGTAGGCGGCGGGGTTGCCGGTGTCGTACCAGGTGCCGTCGATGACCTGCCCGTAGACCGCGCGCCGGGCCGCGTAGGCGTTGATGGCGTCGGTCAGGTAGACCTCGTCCTCGGGCTTCTCGTGCCACCGGAGGGTCAGTTCGCGCAGCTCGTCGACGATGCCGGGGGTGATGACGTAGCCGCCGATCGCCGCGTACGCGGAGGGCGCGTCGGCCGGCTTCGGCTTCTCGACCAGGCCGGTGATCCGCAGCGAGCCTCCGCCGAGGTCCTCCTTCACCACCGGCACGCCGTAGCGGTAGGAGTCCTCGGGCGCCATCGGCATCAGCGCGAGCACCGGCGCGTTGGTCTGCTCGTACGCCCGGATCAGCTGCTGCGCGCGGGGGACCTCCGCCACGAAGACGTCGTCCGGCCAGAGCACCAGGCAGGGCTCGTCGCCGAAGTGGCGGGCGGCGTTGAGCACCGGGGTGCCGTTGCCGTACGGGCCGTGCTGGTAGAGGTAGCTGATGTGGCCCTTGCGGGACAGTTCGCCGACCTCCTCGACCGCGTCCGCGAACGCCGCCTTGCCGTCCCGGCGCAGTTGCTCGACCAGGACGGGGTTGGGGCGGAAGTGCTCCTGGATCAGGCCCTTGTCGCCGTTCACGACGATGGTGATGTCGGTGATGCCGCTCTCGATCAGCTCACGCACGGTGTGTTCGATCACCGGCTTGTCGCCGACCGGCAGCATCTCCTTCGGCGTGGCCTTGGTCAGCGGCAGGAGGCGGGAGCCGAGCCCGGCGGCGGGGATGACGGCTCGGCGGATCGTCCTGGGGGCCATGTGACCCTCTCTCGTTTCGTCGGTGGTGCAGCGCCGTGGTGACGCGGCGTCACGGTCGACGCTATCAGGGACCGGCGTCCCGTTAAGTGGACGGTCGGCGTACGGAAACCGGCCTCCCGGCAGCCGTCCGGTTGCACCCGTCGGCTACGGGCGGGCCATCTCGAACTCCGGTACGGCGCGCGGTTTCTCGGCGTCGCGCTCCCGGGTTCCGGCGGTCGGCCGCCTGCCGTCGCTCGCCCGGCCGTCGGGTGGCGCGACGGAGCGGGGCGGGAAATCCGTGGGAGATTCTCCGTCGGAGGACGTCAAGACCGCGGCGCCCGCACCGACACCCGGCCGAAGGCGGCCCCGCCGGGGCCGCACACCCGAGGAGGACGAGATGAAGTTCCTGATCAGCCTGCACATCAACCCGGCCGTGCTGGACGCCCTGACCGACGAGGAGAAGGCGGCGATCGGCGCCGGACACGGCCGGTTCATCGAGGATCTGAAGGAGTCCGGCGAGCTGATCCTCACCCAGGCGCTGGTCGACCCGTCGCAGGCCGCCGTGGTGACCGTGCGCAACGGCCAGCCGGTGGTGACCGACGGACCGTTCCTGGAGGCCAAGGAGTTCCTGGGCGGCTTCTACCTGATCGACTGCGAGGACAGGCAGCGCGCGATCGAACTGGCCGCCCGCATCCCGGACACCGCGATCGAGGGCCTGGGCGTCGAAGTGCGACAGGTGATGTTCTCCGACGGACACTTGGAGGCATGACAGCACCGGACTTCGAGGACCTGCTGCGTGGGCTCACGCCGCAGGTCCTCGGCACGTTGGTACGACGGTACGGCCGCTTCGAGGGGTGCGAGGACGCGGTGCAGGAGGCCGTCCTCGCCGCCGCCGTGCAGTGGCCCTCCGAGGGGGTGCCGGACAACCCGCGCGGCTGGCTGGTGACGGTCGCCTCGCGGCGACTGATCGACCAGGTGCGCGGTGACAGCGCGCGGCGCGAGCGGGAGCGGGCGACGGCGGCCGCCGCAGTGGTGCCGGAGGAGGTGCCGGACACCGACGACACGCTGCTCCTGCTGTTCCTGTGCTGCCACCCGGCGCTGACCGCCGCCTCGCAGACGGCCCTGACGCTGCGCGCGGTCGGCGGGCTGACCACGGCCGAGATCGCCCGCGCGTTCCTGGTGCCGGAGGCGACGATGGCGGCCCGGATCAGCCGGGCCAAGCAGCGGATCAGGGCCGCCGGCGGTTCGTTCGAGCTGCCCGGTGGGTCCCTGTCGGAGGGCGGGATACCGGCGGACGAGCGCGAGGAACGGCTGCGGGTCGTCCTGCACGTGCTCTACCTGATATTCAACGAGGGCTACACCGCCTCCTCGGGCGGGGAGCTGCACCGCCTCGATCTCGCCCGCGAGGCGATCCGGCTCACCCGGATGGTGCGGGCACAGCTGCCGGAGGACGGCGAGGTGGCCGGGCTGCTCGCGTTGATGCTGCTGACCCATGCCCGCCGCGCGGCCAGGACGACGGCCTCCGGTGACCTGGTCCCGCTGGCCGCGCAGGACCGCACGGTGTGGGACCGCGCGCTGATCGAGGAGGGAACGGCGCTGGTCAAGGAGGCGCTGGCCGGTCCGGAGCTCGGCCCGTACCGGCTCCAGGCCGCGATCGCCGCCACCCACGCCGACGCGGCCTCCGCCGGGGACACCGACTGGCGGCAGGTGTACGCGCTGTACCTGATCCTGGAGCGGATCGCGCCCAACCCGATGGTCACCCTCAACCGGGCCGTCGCCCTCGCCGAGACCGAGGGCCCGGAGACCGGCCTGGCCCTCCTCGCCACCCTGGACGCCGACACCCGGATGGCCGGCCACCACCGGCTGCTGTCCGTCCGGGCGCACCTGCTGGAGCGGGCCGGCGACACGGCCGGGGCGTACGAGTACTACCGGCGCGCCGCCCGGGCCACCGCGAGCCTCGCGGAGCGCCGGTACCTGGAGGCACGGGCGGGCCGGGTGCGTCCGGCCCGGTGAGGCTGCTCCCCGCCTCCGACCTCTCGGAGCCCGGTCCTGTCCGTCGCGGCCCGGTCCCGGTCCTCGGTGTCCGATCGTGCTCAGAGTCCGACCGCGTCGGCCGTCTGCTCGGTGGTCCAGGCGAAGAAGTCGTCCGCCGGGTCGATCGACCCGACCAGGTGGCCGTGCAGTTCGAAGCCGATCAGGCCGATCAACTGCACCCAGGCTCCGATGCTCCGGGCGAGGACGTGCGGCGGCAGGCCGAGGGCGAAGTCCGCGGTGAGCCGGGTGAGCTGCTCGGGCAGGGCGCCCTGCGGCGGCGGGCCGGGCGGGGTGGGCCGGAGCTCGGCGTCGCGGACCACGCCGAGGAGGGCGAGCGGCAGCCGGGCGGCGGGCTCGACGGTGCTCCGGGGTGCCGCGTAGCCCGGTACGGGGGTGCCGAAGACCAGCGAGAACTCGTGCGGGTTGGCCCGGGCCCAGTCACGGGTGGCGGTCCACAGGGCCCGCCAGCGGTCCCGCGACGCACCCGCTCCGGTGGCGGCGAGAACGCGGTCCGCGGCGTCGCCGAGTTCGTTGTAGGCGTCGATGATCAGCGCGGTCAGCAGCTCGTCGCGGCTGGCGAAGTAGCGGTACAGCGCGGAGGAGGCCATGCCCAGCTCGCGGGCGACGGCGCGCAGCGACAGCTGCTGGGCGCCCGCGGAGGCGAGTTGGCGGCGGGCCTCCTGCTTGATCTCACGGGTGAGTTCCTCGCGGGCCCGTTCGCGGGCGGTCCGGATCGCTGGCATGGGGACAGCCTGCCACAGGTCGGAGCGCTGCACACGAGTGAGAGCACTGCTCTTGTCTCATCGGCCCGCCGGTGCCATGCTGGAGGCGCCGAAGAGAGAGCAGTGCTCTCGAAAAGAAGCAGTAATCACGGAATCGAGGAGCCCCGATGTCCCGCGCCGAGCACCTGCCCAGCCCGACCACCCGTCTGCTGATGCCGACCACCCGCCTCGGCATCGCCACCGGAAAGCTGCTCAACGGCATGGTCGCCGCCCTCACCAAGGCCGGCGTCAGCCTCTGGGGCTCCCGGGTGCTGGCCGTCCGCGGCCGCAAGAGCGGCGAGTGGCGCACCACCCCCGTCAACCTGCTGACCCACGAGGGCGAGCGCTACCTGGTCGCACCGCGCGGCCACACCCAGTGGGTCCGCAACCTCCGGGCGGCCGGCACCGGCGAACTCCGGGTCGGCCGCCGCACCGAGGTCTTCCGCGCCACCGAACTCCCGGACGCCGACAAGTCCGAGGTGCTCCGCGCCTACCTGCGCCGCTGGAAGTGGGAGGTCGGCTACTTCTTCGAGGGGATCGGCCCGGACGCCCCGGCCGAGGACCTGCTCCGGGTCGCCCCCGGCTACCCCGTCTTCCGCATCACGGGCAGCTGAGCATCCGTACCGGACGGGGGAATCGTGCCGCAGCGCCGGGCCCTTCTTGCTCCCGACTCGTTGCCCATGGCGGCAGACCACCCGCGGACGACCACCGGAGGTTCCCCATGGCCGACGAGCCCGAGGCGACGGACGGGCCCCGGATCCCCCCGTACCGCAGCTACACCTGGGAGGGTGAGGGCGACGCCGTTCACGTCGTCCTCTACCCGGGCGAGGAGGAGGCCGACGAGGAGCGCAAGGCCGCGTTCCGCGCCATGGGCGCCCGGCAGTCGGCCGACCTGATCGCCGACCGGGAGGCGGAGCACACCCCGCCCTTCCCCGGCCTGCGGAACCTCCGCCTGGCCCACGGCGAAGGTACCGGCTGAGCCGCACGCACGAACGGGCGGCTGTCGCGAAGCCCCGAAAGCGGCCTGACGGCACCCGCCGCCAGGAGTCGGTGACGCCGGATCAGGAGGCCGAACGATAGAGCCGACCATGCCCGAGCGCGGCCAGGCCTTTGGTCCGGACAGTCGGCCGTTCCCGGTGTGCACCGCCGAACTTGCCGCTGGCTGGACGTACTTGTTCCTGGCCGCCGCCCCCGCGCACGCGCCCCGGCGCGCACGCGGGCGGTCCGCGCCGGATTCTCGCCCTCCGCGTTGCGTGGCCCCTGCCGCATGGTGTAAATACCCGTTACTTTGTAACTAACCATCAGGAAGTCGGGAGGGGACGTTGACACTGGATCTGCGCCGTCAAGGGTCCGTCGAGGAGGACATGGTCTTCTTCGCGATGCCGTACGACGAGAAGCCGCTGCCGGACGGCCGGTTGGAGAACTTCGACGACCTGTACCAGGGCTACTTCGCGGAGTGGGCTGAGAAGTGGGACATGCGCGCCGAGCGCGCCGACAAGGTTCCGGGCACCACCGAGAGCGCGTTGGACGTCGCCTGGTCTGGGATCGACCGGGCGGGGATCGTGGTCGTCGACCTGTCCGTTCCGTCGACCTCCGTGGCCATGGAACTGGCCTGGGCGCTGTGTCTGCGGAAACGGGTGGTGGTGATCGCACACAAGGGGGCCGAGGTGCCCACCAATGTTCGAGGCCAGTTCCGCGTCGTGTGGTACGTGTGGAACACCAGGGGCCTGATGGACCTGAAGGACAGCCTGCAAACGGAGGTTGAGGCCCTGCGTCGCCAGCGGCGCGTGCCGGAGATGGACCTGCGGCCCTACACGCCGGAGGACCGTCAGCGGGCCAGGGCCAGGGTCGAGGAGGTCTGCGAGGACCACATCCGCGTCCGCGACGTTCGCAATCCGCGCCGGATCGCGGAGATGCACAAACGGGACGTCAGCTATCAGATGGACATCCCTGACCACATGTCGACGAGGTTCTTCGTCGGCAGGGAGGTCGACGGCTTCTTCGTGTACCGGGACAATACCCTCGTCTTCACGCAGCAGGAGGGTGAGGACCCCTGGGACGAGTGGGAGCGCACGTACCAGCGCAGCGCCAGGTTCACCGCGCGGGTGTACGAGCTGAACAACAAGGGCGTCTGGGTGGAGCTGCCCGGCGGCGGCCGCTCCCGGCTGCGGGAGCACGAGGCGACGGGGCTGAAGCAGAACGACGAGGTTCCCGTCGTCATCCGGCGGGTCGACCGGATGCGGCAGCGTATCGAGATCGCGGCCGCGCACCCGCAGCCGGCTGTCATCTCCGCCCCTGTTGTCCCGCCCCAGGCCCCGTCCATGGACGAGTACCCCCGGGTCGGGGACCGGCAGGGGGCCACCGTGGTTCGTCCCTTCGAGTCGTACCTGCTCGTGAGGCTGGACGGCTACCCGGACTTGCCCACGCTGGCCCTGCTGCACGCGCGGAGGATGTCGCCCTTGCTGCGCGGGGAACTGGAGGCCGGCCGGCTGACGGAGGGACGGCGGGTCCTGGTCGTCGTCGACGACGTCAGGCCGTCCCGCAGCAAGCCGGGATTGTTCGACATCCGGGTGAGCGAAGTCGAGGGCGAACTCGCGTCGGAAGGCGGGACGGTGGCGGAGGTGCCCGCGTGGTGATGCCCGGCCAGGTGTCGCCTATCACCCCGACCGCGCTCGACGCGAGGCTGTGGAACAGCCGGGTCGGCGTGCAGGACTACGGTTCGGCGGGCGAGAAGTACCAGGCGGCCGTCCTGGAGCAGTACAAGCTGTATGTGGAGATGGCGGACCGGATCAGCGCCCGCCGGAGCCTGACCAACACCTTCTTCCTGACCGTCAATGCGGCCCTGCTGGCGGCGGTCGGCGCGGTCCGGGGCAGCGTCCTGCACGGGCTGCCGACCTGGGGGCTGGTGGTGGCCGGCCTGGTGGCGATGGGGCAGTGCGTGGCCTGGATCCTCCTCATCGCCTCCTACCGGCAGCTCAACCGGGCCAAGTACCGGGTCATCGGCGCACTGGAAGAGCGACTGCCGGCCCGCGCGTACGATGCCGAGTGGGTGGAACTCGGGGATGGGAAGACGATCAGGCAGTACCTTCCGCTCACGCTGGTGGAGCTGTGGATCCCGGTGCTGTTCCTGCTGTTCTACGTCACCGCCGGGGTCGTGGCGGTGACCCTGGCCTGACGGCGGGGCCACGCGGGGCCGGGCCACGACATGTCCGGCCCCGAGGTCGGTACCATACGACGCATTCGAACGTGCGATCGTCGAGGCCTGGGAAGAGCGGGAAGATGAACACGCTGACGCGGCGCGACCGGCTCCGCCTCCAGATGTCGGAGGACGTGCGGGCCGTCGCACGGGACATCATCGCGACGCACGGGGTGGACGCCCTGAGCCTCGCCGAGATCGCGCGGCGGGTGCAGGTCACCCCGGCGGCGCTCTACCGGCACTTCGAGAACCTGGCGGACATTGTCCGGCACACGGCCCGCGACATCGTCGCCGACCTCGCGTTCGAACTCCAGGCGGCGGTCGACGTGGAGCCCGAGACCGACTTTGCGGCCCGGCTGATCGCCCCCACCCGGTCCTTCCGCCGCTGGGCGCTCGCCCACCGCGAGGAGTTCAACCTGCTGTTCGGCACACCGACGGCCGCTGCGGCGGATGCCCAGACGGACATGACCAGCGACTGGGTCCGCCGGCTCTCCGAAGTCTGGGGCCCGGTGTTCGTGCAGCTCTGGAACGCCCGCCCCTATCCGGTGCTGGCCGACGATGAACTCGAGCCGCTGTTGCGGCAACAGATGGCGGCGTACCGCGCGGCGACCGGGGTGGAGATGCCGCTCGGTGCGGTGGTCGTGATGCTCTCCTGCTGGCGTTCGATCTACGGCCAGGTGGCGCTGGAGGTCTTCGCTCACTTCGCACCCCTGATCGTCGACCAGGAGCCGATGTTCGAGATGCTGATGCGGGATCTGATGGACCGGATGGGCCTGGGGGCGGACTACCGGCCGCCGACCACGGCGAAGGCGTAGGTCGGCGGCCGTCCTCGGTCCGGGTTGGTGGCCGTCGGCCGCCGGCTCAGCCCTTGCCGCCCGCTTTCAGCACCTGGGCCGCGGCCACGCCCGCCGCGCTGAAGCCGTGCCCGCCGCCCTCGACCTCGGCGGCGACAGCGAGGTCGCCGCGGTAGGCGATGAACCAGCTGTTGTTGGCCTGGCCACCCGCCTCGACGGTGCCGGTCTTGGCGCCGATCTGGCCGGACAGGCCGGCCATCGGGGTACGGGCGGTGCCCTGGGTGGCGGTCTTGGCCATCATGGCGCGCAGGTCCCGGGCGACGTCGGCGGGGAGCTTGTCGGGTGCCGTCACGCGCTTGGCGTCCTCGCGCAGCACGGGCTGACGGAACGTCCCGTTCTGCACGGTGGCGGCGACCGAGGCCATCAGCAGCGAGTTGACCTGGATCTGCCCCTGGCCGATGTACTGGGCCGCGGCCTCGTCCTTGTTCCCGGGGGCCGGGATGGTGCCGTCCCGGCTGGGGATGCCGATGTGCCACTCCAGACCGAGGCCGAACTGCTCCCGGGCCACCCGGCCGAGGGCGCCGGGCTGGAGCTTCTCCAGGCCCTTGTCGATGAAGCCGGTGTTGCAGGAGTGGGTGAAGTCGTCGGTGAGGGTGTAGGACGGGAAGTCGCCGCGCTCGTCGTTGTGCCAGGCGCGCGGGGAGTAGGTGGTGTCCTTGCAGGGCACCACGGTGTCCGGGCTCACCCCGGCCTGCAGCAGGGCGGCCGAGGTGATCACCTTCATCGTCGAGCCGGGCGGCTGGCCGCCCGCGACCGCGCGGTTGAACCCGCCCTGCGGGGCGTTCGCGATCGCCAGGATGTGGCCGGTGCTCGGCTGGATGGCCACCAGTGAGGCCGGATTGCCGTTCGCCGACTGCTGCTTGACCGCGTCCTCGGCGACCTGCTGGAGGTCGGCGTCCAGGGTGAGCTTGACCTGCGGGGCGCTCGGCGGGGTCAGCACGAACAGCTGCTCCGGCTTGCCACCGCTGCCGTCCGAGAGCACCACGGCCCGTCCGGTGACGGCGTCGGCGCCGTCCGGCGGGGCGATCTGGGGCAGGACGGCGCGCAGCGACGGGAAGGTGTCGAGCGGCCGGCCCTTGCGGTCGGTGGGCTTGGACACCGGGTTGGGCATCGCCTTCACCCCGATGCTCTTGCCCGGGGTGAGCTGGGGATGGATCACGGACGGCTTCCAGCGCACCACGGCCCGCCCGTCCTGGGAGCGGACGAAACTCAGTACGCTGTCGTACTCCCAGGCGTCCGGGGTGCCCTCGAACTCCGCCTTCACCCGGAAGCCGAGGGCCGGCTCGCTCGGGCCGTCGGCCGGCGCGCGGCCCGTCCCGGTCAGGGCGAGCGAGCGGGCGCCCACCTGCTCGTGGAACGTGGTCAGCGCGGCGCGGGCGGACTCCGGGCGGTCCGTCAGGCCGGCCGCGGCCGTGATGTCGCCGCGGCTCCAGGCCGCCAGGAATTCCTTGGCCGCCGACTCGGCCTGTTCGGCGGTCGGCGGGTCCTGTGGCGCCTTCGCCACGGTGCCGGAGCCCTGGTGGCCGCTGGAGGGGCCGTTGTCCGTCACGGCGTTCATCACGTTGTAGGCGCCGTAGCCGCCGACCGCCAGCAGGGCGGCGAACACCCCGCCGGCCGCCACCATCACGACCCGGCGCGTGGTCGAGCCGCGCGGGGCCTCGTCGTCGTCCTCGCCGTCCTCGTCGTACGCGCTGTCGTCGTCGGCGAGTTCGTCGTACTCCCGGTGGGCACCGTAGCCGTCGTGCCCGGGGAGCCCGTCCTGTTGGAGGAACCCGTCCTGCCCGTCGTGTCCGCGGTCCGCGTCGCGCTGGTCGTACTCGTCGTACCTGTCGTTCTTCCGTTCTCCGGACATGGCCCCGTCCCCCCTGCGATCCATCGTGTGCGGCGGGCTCGCCCCCTCAGGCATGCCGGCCCGCCGGCCCGACGATCGGACGAAAGTCCGTTCGGGCGCGGATCAGCCTATGCCGAGACGAGTGGTCGGTCGACAGTGGGACAGCCCGCAACCGGACGGCACCACACCCGGCGCCGCACCGCGAAAGGCCTCAGCCCAGCACGGCCGGCGTCGGCCCGTCCGGCCGCACGGTGATGCTGTACGCCGCCCCCGTCGGTCGCGACCGGAACGCCAACGGCCCCATCGGCAGAAGGAGGTCCAGCAGCGCCGTGGTCTCGCGCAGCGCGAACTGGGTGCCCAGGCAGGCGCGGGCGCCGAGGCCGAACGGGACGTAGGCGCCGAGCTGCCCGGGGCGGTCCGCGCCGGGGGCGAAGCGGGCGGGGTCGAAGCGTTCCGGGTCGGGCCACAGCGCCGGGTCGCGGTGGGTGAGGTACGGGCAGACCAGCACGTCCGTCCCGGCGACGATGCGGTGCCCCGCGATGACGTCGTCCTCGACGGCGTGCCGGGGGAGCAGCCAGGCGGAGGGGTAGAGCCGCAGCGTCTCGCTCACCAGCGCCTGCGGATCGGCCGTCCGGGCCCCGGGGTGGCGGTCGAGCAGCAGGAAGAGCCAGGTGAGCGTGGTGGCCGTGGTCTCGTGGCCGGCGACGAGCAGGGTGACCAGCTCGTCGCGGATCAGCCGGTCGGTGTACTCGGGGTACTGCTCGCCCGCCTCGATCAGCACCCGGAGCACGCCGGGCTCCTCGGCCGGGCCGGCCGAGCGCGCCGCGTCGATGGCCGCGTGCGCCACCGCGTCGATCCGGGCCAGGTCCCCGGCGACCGCGTCCCGGGCGTCCGCCGCGTTGGTCGGCAGTGTCGGCATCGCGGCCACCACCCGTTCCACCGAGCGGAGTTCGTGATCCGTCCGGTCGTCCATCGGCAGTCCGGTGAGCGCCCGCCAGACGGTGTCCAGGGCGAAGCCGCGCATCTCCTCGCCGACGTCGAAGGTCTCCCCGCTGCGGCGGTACCCCTCCCAGCGCTCGGCGGTGCGGCGCGCCGCCGCGGCGATCCGCCGCTCGTAGCGGCGCATCCCGGTGCCGGTGAACTGCGACTGCAGCAGCCGCCGTTGACGCTTCCAGGCGTCGCCGGTGGCGGACAGCACGCCGTCCCCGACCAGCATCCGGGCGCGGTGCGAGCGCTTGACGTACCGGTCCGGGTGGCGGCCCAGGACGTGCTGCACGGCGGCCGGGTCGGTGACCAGGACGGTCGGCGTCGGGCCGAGGCGGAAGGCGGCGACGCCGCCGACGCCGCGCTGCGTCCGGGCCAGCAGGTCGACGAGCTCGGCCTCCTCGGCCCGCCACTGCTCGACGGCCTCGGCGGCCAGCTCCGGTACCGGGCGGGTGTCCGTGCTCACGGGTCGGGTCCTTCCGGTCTGCTGACGGTTCGTCCGTTCCGGTCCGACTCTATGCCAGGGAGGCTCCCGTCCGGGTTGCCCCGAACGGATGGCGGGTCCGGCCGGGGGCGGCGCGGCGGCGCGCCGGGCCGTGGGCGCACGGCTACCGTGCGGCGGGGCCGAGCGGCCCCTGCTCGCTGAGCGGATGGGAGAACGCATGCCCGGGACCCGGCACTTCGGAGGCGGCAGGAACCGCCGAGTGGCCCGGTGGCCGGTGGCCGTCCTGCTCGTTCCGGCCCTCGCGGCCTGCGGCGGTGGCGGCGGCTCCGGGTCGGCCGGCGCCACCCAGGCCGGGCAGAACGGTCAGAACAGCGGATCGGGCCGGCCGGACGACCAGCGGACCAAGGACGAGGGCAACGAGGGCGGATTCCGGAACGCCGGCGAGCCCTCGGCGAACGTCCAGGGCAGCGACAACACCGCCTTGATCAGCCTGTCCTTCCCGTCGAGGACCAGCTTCCCGGCCACGATCAGCAAGGTCGCCGACTGCGGCAGCTCGGCGTACGCGAGCCCTCCCTGGAAGCAGGTCCAGGTGACCGACGGCACGACCGGTCAGGTCGAGTTCCAGCTCCCGCAGTGGAAGCCCGGGACCACGAGCCGGACCGTGTGCCTCACCGTGACGGCCGATGACTCCACCAAGCGGATCGAGGCCGCGGGTTCGGTGGACGTCATCAGCCCGGACAACGGCTCCACCCCCGGCAACGGCTCCACCCCCGGCAACGGACCGACGTCCTACGACGGAGGGACTCCCGGCGGCGGGTCCAGCCCGAACGGCGGCGTTTCCACCGGCGCCGGGAGCAACCCCTGAGCCCAGTCGAGGAGGAACCCCCGGGCGGGCCGACGCAGCCGCAGGCGCGCCCCTGGGGCGAGTGGATCGCCAAGCTCGCGACCTGGGCCGCCCCGACCACCCTCCTCGCCGCGCTGCTCTTCTTCTTCGGCTACGCCTACACCAGTTCGCTCTACGGCTACTTCGGCATCGACGCCGGCACGATGGGCTTCGTCACCCAGGACCTGCTGCTCCGCAGTTCCCCCGCGCTCTACGCCCCGGCCGGGGTCGCGCTGGTCGGCGCGTTGGTCGGCGCGCTGGTCTACCACCTCGCGACCAGGGCGGCCGGGGGAGGCGGGGGCGGCGCCCGGACGGTGCGGTGGGCCTGCCTGGCCGTCACCGTGGCGGCCGTCCCGCTGCTGGTGCTCGGCTTCCTGGCCGGCTTCGAGGCGTTCGACGCCGGCCCGATGGGCACCCCGCTCCTGATCGGCGGCGCGCTGCTGCTCGGGGTCCTGGCCCGGATGATGTACGTGCGCAGCACCGGCGCGCCGTACCCGCTGACCGGGGAGCGCGCCGCGCTGGGCATCAGCGTGACGATCATCGTGCTCTGCTCGTTCTGGGCGGTCGGCGGCTACGCCCAGTACAAGGGCACGGCCGACGCCGAGCAGCTGGCCCACCACCTCTACCGGCGTCCGGCGGTCGTCCTCGACACCCCGGAGCGCCTCCACCTGGGGTGGCCCGGGGTGCGCGAGACGGTGCTGCCCGACGTGGAGCAGGGGGCGCGGTTCCGCTACCGCTACGAGGGCCTGCGGCTGCTGGCCTACGCCGGCGGCCGGATGTTCCTGGTCCCGCACGACTGGACCTGGGAGACGGGCAACGGGCTGATCGTCCCCTTCGACGACAACGTCCGGGTCGCCTTCCACCCCGGCTGAGGCCCCCGTGGTCCGGGTACACGGCTGCGCCGCGGTCCGTCCCCCTCGACGGACCGCGGCGCAGCGGCTTCACCGGGCGTCAGCGCGCCTGCGTCACACCGGCTGCCAGAGCGCCGGGACGACCGGCGGTTCCCAGCCGACCTGGGCGGTGTGGCCCTGGAGGCAGCGGTAGCCGACTCCGTCGTAGGTCACGACGTCGCCCGCCTGGTAGGTGGTGCCGGGCGTCCAGGTGCCACCGGGGTTCGGCGAGCCGTTGCCCACGACCAGCGAGAAGCTGGTGCTGTGCGCGGCCGAGCCGGTCCCGGTCAGGGTGATGTTGTAGGTGCCGGTCGCGGTCGAGGCGGACGTGGCGAGGGTGACCGTCGCCGAGCCGCCGGACTGCACCGAGGAGGGGCTGAAGGAGACCGTCACGCCCGCCGGGGCGCCCGAGGCGGTCAGGCTGACCGTCTGGGCCGAGCCGGAGGTGGTGGCGGTGGCGACCGTCGCGGTGGCGGTGCCGCCGGGCGAGACGGTGGCGGTGGTCGGGTTCACCGAGAGGGAGAAGTCGTCGGCGGGCGCGGTGCCGCCGACCGAGGTCTTCCAGATGGTGTACGCCACGCCGTCGGCGCTGCGGTTCAGCACCGTCGCGTCGACGTTGGTGGTGGTGTCGCAGGACGAGTGGTAGCAGGAGTCGTAGGAACGGCCCGCCGTGCCGCCCCACTTGGCCGCCTGCGCCGACGTCTTGGTGTCGCTGGCGCCGGCCGCGTAGCCCGAGGTCGGGATGCCCGCCTGCTGGAAGGAGTAGTCGTCCGAGCGGCCCTGGCCCTCGACGTTCTCCTCCGGCTTGAGGTTCAGCGAGTCCCAGTAGGCCTTCATCGGCGCGGAGGCCGAGGAGTTGATGTTGTTGATGAAGTAGCCGGCGTTGGTCGAGCCGACCATGTCGAAGTTGTAGTACGCCTTGATCGCGGAGCGCTGGGCGGAGCTCAGCTGGCCGACGTAGGACTGCGAGCCCTGGAGGCCCTGCTCCTCACCGGTCCACCAGGCGAACCGGACGTGCCGGGTCAGGCTGGGGTTCTGCTGGGCGAGCACGAGCGCGTTCTCCAGCAGGGTGGCCGAGCCGGAGCCGTTGTCGTTGATGCCGGGGCCGGCCGAGACGCTGTCCAGGTGGGCGCCGAACATGGTGACCTGGTCGGAGGGGCCGCCGGGCCAGTCGGCGATCAGGTTGTCGGACTGGTAGGTGCAGGAGGTGCAGGTCTGCTCGGTGACGCTGTAACCGGCCGCCTGGAGCTTGCCCTTGATGTACGCCAGCGACTGGCTGTGTCCGGCGCTGCCCGCCCGGCGGTGGCCGCCGTTCTGGTTGGCGATGCTGTTCAGCTGGGACAGGTGGGCCTGGACCTTGGCGACGTCGATGTCGGGCGCGGGCCCGCCGGGGTTGCCCCCGCCGCCGACGGTCAGGCTGTACTGGGCGGTGTGGTTGGTGGAGCCGGCGGTGCCGGTGACGGTGATCTGGTACGTCCCGGCCACGGCCGCCGCGGAGGCGGACAGGGTCAGGGTGGAGGAGGAACCGGCCTGCACCGAGGAGGGGTTGAAGCTCGCGGTGACGCCCGAGGGCAGACCCGAGGCGGTGAGGGCGACGGTCTGGACGGTGCCGGAGGTGACGGCGGTGCTCACCGTCGACGAGGCCGAGGCGCCGGGCTGGACGGAGCCGGAGCCCGGGCCGAGGGAGAGCGAGAAGTCGCTGTTGCCGGACGGCGTGCAGGTCGGGTCGCCGGTCTGGGCGGGGACGCTGACGGCGTCCCAGGCGGCCTTGGCCCGGTTGAAGAACGTGCAGCTCGCGTCGAGGTTCTTCGCGGCGGTCAGGGTGGCGGTGCGGTAGCGCTTGTAGGTCATGCCGCTGGTCTTGAGGAGCATGCCGCCGTAGAAGACCCGGCCGGCGTCCTTGATGCCGATGCCGGTGACGGTGGAGTTGTTGCAGGTCGGGCTGGTGGGCTTGCCGCCGCCCGGGTTGGAGCCCTCGGCGAGGAGGTAGAACCAGTGGTTCAGCGGACCGGCCGCCGCGTGCTCCTCGGTCTGCGGGATCGACGCCGAGTAGCAGTTGGGGTTGTTGCCGACCAGTGAGGGGTTGTACATGTTGCGGATCGGCCCGCTGCCGACCAGGTTGATCATCTCTCCGACGGTGTAGTCCGGGGAGTCGTAGGGTGCGGGCTCGTTGGCGTAGGCCTCGGTGAGTGCGCCCATGATGTCGCCGGTGGCCTCGCCCAGGCCGGACTCGTTGTTCGCACCGCCCGGGGTGTACTGGTCGAGGCCGTGGCCGAACTCGTGGCCGACGACGTCGATCGAGGCGATCCACTTGTTGGCCTGGCTGTGGCCGATGGATATCGTGCTGCCGTCCCAGTAGGCGTTGACATCACTGAGTCCGACCTTGACGGGCCAGCTGCCGCCGTTGCCGTTGTGCCCGTTGCGACCGAGCCAGTCGCGCAGCATGTCCCATTCCTTCTGGGCGGCGAACATCGCGTCCCCGCAGCCGGTCTCCTTGCTGGAGGCGCTGCCGGTGCCCCAGGAGTCACCGGTCTTGGAGAAGACCTGGCCGGTGCTGTAGTCGGAGCAGGACAGGCCCGGCCGGTTGGGGTCGCGCAGCGAGTACGAGCCGCCGGAGTTGGTGGTGCTGATGGTGACCGGGGCGGGGCCGTTCCACTCGCTGTTGACGGTGCCCGCGCGCACGTCGTCGTAGCTGTCGATGACCTCGCCGGTGGCGGCGTCGACGAAGACGTGAAGTCGGCTGGGGGTGGTGCCCTGGCGCCCGGTGAGGACGGTCTCCCAGGCCAGGCGGCCGGTGCCGTCCTTGACCCGGACGACCAGGCGGCGGGACTCCACCGAGTCCACCGCCGCCAGCTTGGTGCGGGCGGTCTTCTCCGCGTTCGCCGCGCTGACCTGCGGTGTGATGGAGCCGCCGACGGGACCGGTGGCCGCGGACTGCAGGGCGCGGACACGACCCTGGGCGTCGGCGAGGACCACCGCGTCACCGCCGACCACCGGCAGGCCGTGGTAGCTGCGTTCGTAGGCGACGGAGTAGAGTCCGCCGATCCACGGGGTGACGGTCTTGCGTTCGTAGGTCTCGTCGGGGCCCTTGGCCAGGGCGTCCAGGCCGGCCGCGGTGGCGGCGTCGGCCGCGTTCACCGCCGCGGCCAGGGCGCTGGGCGGGGCCGGGGAGGGGGCGGGTGCGGCGGTG
>NZ_JAHSQD010000008.1 GCF_020103755.1 Streptomyces sp. LS1784 | reverse complement strand
GTCAACACCGCCCGCTCCTCCTCGGACAGCAACAACGGCTCCAACGCGGGACCACGACGACGCACCGGAACATCTGGAGAAGGACTCATGAACGATCTAACGACGGATCTCTGGCGCAGGACACTAGGTACTCGGCCCAGTCGCGTCGGGCGTAGGCGACCCAGCGGAGTGCGGTGTGGCGGTGCATCCCGGTCACGTCGGCGAGGATCGGGCTGGGGAGATCGGCAGCGAGGGCGGCAAGCGCCGCGTTGCGTGCAGTGCGAACTGGGATGCCGTGCCGGTTGAGTTTCTGGGTCATGCCGTGGGTCGAGATCGGCTTGCCGGGGACCATGCCGGGGAATAGCCATCGAGGGCCTGGGTGGGATCGTGAGAGCTGTGGCCGTAGCTGGGGCTGTTCAGCGAGGTGCCGCAGGAGCTCGGCGAGTCGCGGGGGTAGCAGCACGGGGTGACGGCCCAGGACCAGGTGAGTGTGCTGGTCACCGACCTTGAGGTGCTCGGGTGTCAGGTGACAGAGGCGTTCGGTTGACGGGCCGAACAGCAGGGTGATCGCGCCGGCCGCCCGGACGTCCGCGGGCAGGGCATCATCGGTCAGGCAGCGCTGGAGGAGTGGCCATCGATCATCCTCGTCGAGCAGGTCCTGGGGTTCCTGGCTCGGGATGGAGGGGACGGTGAGCTCGCGGGTGAGCTGGCGGCTCGTGGTCCATTTCAGGAAGTAGCGGACCAGGTAGCGACGTTGGCTGGTGGCTCCGGCGATCCAGTCGTCGACGTGCTCCTGGGCGAGGGCAGCAAGGGTCAGGCCGCGCTGGTCTGTCCAGGCCAGGAAGTCCAGGGCGACGCTGATGCGGCGTCGCAGGTCGCGGTCGGCGGAGGCGGGGTGGTGTCGGATGGCGGCCCGTTGGCGGGCGCGTCGGAGCAGGAACCAGTGCAGGAACGGGCGGACGAGGTTGGCGTGCGCGGCCGGCTTGTCCGCGAGCTCGTGCTCCAGCCAGCCGGGGATGCGTTCGAGGTCCTCGTTCCGCTCGACCAACACGCCGGTGTGCACGAGGAGTTGGCGGATGTAGCGCTGGTTCCGGCTGGGCGGGAGCTCGTCGAGCAAGTCGTGGCTGAGCTCGCGCCCTTCGGTCACCAGTCGGGCAAGGAGCTTGGTGTTCGGGCTCTCCTTGATCCACTGGATGGCCGGGAAGGGTGACGGGGCCACTGCCAGCGCCGCTGCGAGCGGCTTGAGCTGCGTGGCGACCGTGCCGTCGGGCCCGGCCAGTAGGGCGTCGACCCGCTCGGCGAGGACGCAGTAAGCGCATTGGCCGCGGCTGTGGGGGTTTCCGGCCCGACCGCACTGCTTGCAGGTGTAGTCGGCGGCGAACCCGACACATGGTCCGCAGACCTCGACGCCGTGATCGTCTCGTGCGACCAGTGGCTGGACCATGCCGCAGCGAGGGCACTCGGCCGGTGACCGGAGCACGGCCGTGTAGCAGACCTGGCAGACCGGACCGATGGGCCACCGGGTGGTGCTCGGCTTGGTCCGGCCGCAGCGGGCGCACGGCTCGCCAGTGCGGTGCCGCTGGTAGCAGGTGGCGCAGATCGGCTGCCCCTGCTCGTCACGGCTGGCGCAGGGGCGGACGCGACTGCAGATCGAGCAGGTTGCTTCGGGGCCCTGGTAGCAGCCGTCGCAGAGGTCCGGCTGCCCGTCACGTGCGTTGCGGGCTATGCGCTTGAGCTGCCCGCACCGGCCGCAGAGGCGCCGTGGTCGGCGATGGCGGTTGTAGCAGAGGTGGCAGACCGCGCCGTCGGCGTCGACGAGAGCGGCGGCGGCAGTCTTTCCACAGGTCACGCAGGTGTGCGTCGGGCGTTTCCAGCACTTGATGCACAGTCCGCGCCCGTCGTCCCGTCGTACCACCGGGTGCCGGAGCTGGCCGCAGTCGGCGCACTCTTCGAAGGTGACGGGGTCCGTGCGGTAACACCGGCTGCAGATCGGCCCTTCGGGGCGCCGTGCGGTGACGCGCTGGCCATCTCGGTGGCAGCGTGCGCAAGTTGCCAGACGGTTCCGGGCGCCACACGTCCCACAGAGCCGTCCCTCAGGCCGCAGGTCCCGTAGGTCGGTCCGGACCTTGCCGCAGTGAGCGCAACCGGGTCGGACCACCGGGTGGCCGGCTTCGTCCAGCACCTGGATCAGCCGCAGCAGAACCGGCGGGCAGAGCGAACTGCCCGACGCCAACGCGTCAGGGTGGGCGGCGAGGTGTCCGGCCAGTTCCTCCAGGAACTTCGCTGCCCCGCGCACAGGGATCGGGACCGCGGTCACCAGTGCGGCCTCGGCCTCCTGGGCGTCGAGCGACGGCAGCATCGAGGTGAGCTGGCCAATGGCGGCGGACGTCGCGGCCTCCATGCGGGCGGCCTGCGCGGCGAGCCGGGCGACGGTTGACGGAGCAGTCGGAGAGGATGCGTTCACAGACCCTCCGGCCGTCGGATCGCGGTCCGTCGCACGGCCGGCAGCGGCCCCGGCGTCTCGCCGCCGGCGGTCTTGCGTACCTCTTCGTTGACGACCTGGACCTCGATGAGGTCGTTGGGCTGGCAGCCGAGGATGTCGCACAGAGCCGCGAGGGTGTCCATCGACAGCCGCTGCGGCGGCTGTGTGACCAGGCGGAAGACCTGCTCACGTGAGAGGCTGACGCCCCGTTCGGCCAGCAATGGCACCAGGTCGCTGGTCTGGAACATGTCCCGGTCGGCCATGAGCTTGCGCAGGTTCCAGCGGTAGCCCATCTTCTTGATCACTTCGGGTCCTCCCAGATTCCGGGGTATCGCTGGCCCAACTTCTTGTGCAGCAACCGGTTTCGGTACTCGTCCGAGACGCCGGTGTAGAGGGCTGTCGTGCTCGCGTAGCTATGGCCGGCCCGGTCTTGGATGAACCGCTCCGGGTAGTCAAATTCGGTCAAATGGGTTATATAGGAATGTCTTAGGCAGTGCAGTTCGAGTTCTTCGGGCAGGCCGGCGGCCTGCTTGGCGGCTTCGAAGGCTTCGTTCGCCGAGCGACGTGACAGGCGCCCGCACCGCTCGGTGACCCAGATCGCGGGGTGCTTCCCCACGTTGAACCGCGGTCTGACCTCGGTCAGGTAGTGGTCGAGGTCGTCGACGATCCAGTCCATCTCGGGGACGGTGAAGATGGTGCGGCGCTTGGGCGGGCTGCCCTTGGAGGACTTGCCCCAGCGCACGAACACCGCGCCGTGGCGCTTGTATTGCGGGGCCTTCGGGTTGCGCCGCAGGTCGGCGATGTCGAGGCCGACGTTCTCCCGGCGCCGCATGCCGTAGGCGTAGTAGGTCTTGATCAGAGCGGAGTCGCGCATCGCGGTCAACACGCCCTTGCGGCCCCGCTTCCGGATCTCCTCGACTCGACCGTCGGCGGCGTCGAACAGGTCCTGGATCTCGTCGTAGGTCAGCGGTCGCCGGCGCGGGTCGCCCTCGTACTCGCTGACGTGGGTGACGGTGTTCCACTCGTGCAGGATCTGGACCGGCACCTTCGGACCACGCCGAGGTCGATCAGCAGCTGGGAGACCTTCTTGCTCGTCATCGAGGTGCCGCGGTCGGCGTGCACGGTGTGTGGCACGATGCCGTTACGCTCGATGGCCTCACGGATCAACTCCTCGGCCCGCTCGGCTGATTCGGCCCGTTCGACGGTGTGGCCGACGACGTAGCGGCTGTAGATGTCGATCATCACGTAGGCGTGGTACCAGATGCCCTTGACCGGGCCGGGCAGGCGGGTGATGTCCCATGTCCATACCTGCGAGGGGCCGTTAGCCACGAGCTCGGGGATGGTGCGGGGCGGGTGCGTGGCCTGGCGGCGGCGTTCGCCGTTCTGTCCGGCGGCGGCCAGAATCCGGTACATGGTGCGGATCGAGCAGTGGTAGCGCCCGGTGTCCAGCTCCCGAGCCCAGATCTGCGCGGGAGGCAGCTCGGCGTACTCGGGGCTGTCCATAAGCGCCAGCACGGCGGCGCGCTCGGTGGGCGACAGCGCCTGCGGCGGAGCGGATCTGGGACGCTTCGGCTTCTCGGCCGGCTCCTTGGGGTGCAGGTGCCGGTGGTGGGTGGCCCGGGACCTTCCGGTCAGCCGGCAGGCCGCCACGATCCCCACGTGATTTGCCAACTCATCCGCGAATGCGGGGAGGTGGGCGTCCAGGACGTGCTTCAGTCCGCGCTCTCGGAGACCGATTCCAAGAGCGCGACAGCTTTTCCCAGGACCTCCACCGCGGCCTTGTTCTTCGCCAGCTCCCGCTTGAGTCGCTCGTTCTCCCGGCGGAGCTTCTCGTTTTCGATCTCGGCCGCCGTCTTCTTCGGCCTGGACGGGCTCTTGCGGTGGTCGGCCAGCCGCTCCAGCGCGCCGGCCTCGCGGGCGGCCCGCCATTCCTGAATGTGCGAGTGGTACAGGCGCTCGCGTCGCAGCAGGGCCCCGCGCTCGGCGGAAGAGGAGGCGGCCTCGTACTGCTCAAGGACGCGGAGCTTGTACTCGGCGGTGAAGGTACGGCGCTTCGGCTTCGCGGCCGGGTCGGTCCCGTCGGGGTTGGTGCTGTTCATTACTGGGTGGTACTCCTGTGTCTCGCCCTCTCAAACTACACAAACCCGCCGAAACGGGACGTCTCACCCAAACCTGTCACAGAGGGCCGGCCGACAGGCGTGAGCGCATGCGAACGCCGTGCTCCTTGAGGAACGTGCGTCGAAGTTCGCCGTTGATGAGAGTCCAGGCCACCAGCCGCAGTTCCTCCCGAAGGACGGCTGGGCAGTGCTCCCAGAAGATCGATCTGCGTCCCTGGCTGCAACACCGTTGCGTTTGGGCTGTGAGTCGTACGTCAAGCCCCAGCCTCGACCGTGCCCTCAGCCGAAGACAATGGCATGGCCGCTGGCGATGCTCGACTGGCATGCTGCATAGAGCTGGGCCCAGGCGAACTTCTCGGGCTCGAAGGGGTCAGTGCGCGGCATGTCCACCAGTTTGGCCTGCTCCGCACGGGAGAGCGTTCCGTCCTCGTCGGGATGGATGTCGATCCCCGGTGCCAGCCAAACCAGCTCGGACTGCAAACGCTGGCTGGACCCGACCATTCCGTACCCTAGGACTTCGTCATCTTCGGGCAGGAACAGCGGCTCATTCATGTCAACCGGCACGTAGTAACCCCCGTTGTCGGCATGGCAGAGCAGGTGTGACGAAAACATGGTCAGCTCGTCATCGACCTTCTGCTGGTCCCGGGCGTACTGCTCAGCGTCCACGGCGTGAGCGGGGGTGACAGCTTCCCCGCGCAGCCGCAGGACGAACGCACGGCGCAGGTGGCTCAGGTAGCTGTAGGGAAAGCCTCCGGCGTAGAGGACATCGCCAGCGGGATCCGTGCCCGGTTCGCGCCAGTCGATGCCCTGCCTGGTAAGTGCCTGGTTGAGCAGGGCGAAGGCGCTCAGATGGTGTTCCCATCCCTCGGGGTCGTTGCGGGCCAGGTCGTTCAACAACCCCACTGTTATCGAGAGTCCCATGCCCACAAGGTTAAGAGGAGGGTCTGACACGGCAGCTGCAGTTCGTGATCGCTGACGTGTTCGTGCTGTTCTTGCGTCCTGAACATGAAAGGGAGTTGGTTGTCGGACGCGTTTAGCGGCGGGCGCGGGGTGAAAGTCCGCCTTCCATGGCGTGGATCTCGACGGAGAGGGTGTAGGTCTGGGCGGTCTGCGGGTGTTTTCCTGCGTTCGGCCCGTACTTGCTCGTTGGGTTCTTGCGGCTGCGGGCCTTGACGCGCTGGCGCCGCGCGGTGGGCAGTAGGTTGTCCAGGACCATCCGGCCGATCGGTCCGAGCAGGGGGTTGGGTCCGGCGGCGTGTATGCCGGTGGCGGTGGTGACTTGATCGGCGGCGGCCTGCAGCAGAACGGTGAAGCTGATCCGCTCCATGGCCAGACCCGGTCGAGCGGTGACCGCGTCGGCCGCGGTGCGGATGAGCGCCTGGTAGGTCGCCAGAAGCGCGTAGACCTCCTGGTCCAGGCCCGGGACGCTGCGCGAGCGCAGGACGCGGCCGTCGAGCATGGTCGCCTTGATCGAGAAGTAGGTGGTCTCCACCTGCCACCGGCGGTGGTAGAGCTCCACGAGTTCGCTGGCGGGGTAGCGCTCGTGGTCGAGGAGGCTGGTGACCAGCCGCCACGGTTCGCGCCGAGTGGTGCCGTCGGCGAGGGTGACGGTGATCCACGCCTCGATCATGCGCACCGGCAGCGTGCTGTAGCCACTCCCGGCCCGGTAGGGGGCGGCCAGGCGGGCCAGGTAGGAGCCGTCGGGCAGGCGGCGCTGGATGGTGGGGCGGCGCCGGGCGGAGGAACGCACCAGGAACTGAGCGCCGGTCGCGGTCACCTCGCGCAGGAACTCCACGGCGTCGAAGGCGGCATCGCCGAGCAGCAGCATCGAGGCATCCAGGCAGCTCAGCAGGTGGCGGGCGTAGGGAAGTTCACCCTCGTCCTCGGGGCCGAAGCAGGCGGCGAGCACGGCCCGGGTGCCGCACTCGACCACCACGAGCAGGCGTAGCAGCGGGTAACCGAACTCCAGCAACTCGCCGACGCGCTTCGGGTAGCGCCAGGTGACCTGCTCGTCGTCGGGCACGTGCAGATGCGTGCCGTCCAGTGCCACGGTCCGCAGCCCGCGGTAGAAGGACCCGGCCTGGCCGCGATCGGCGACCGGGCCCGCGAGGACCTCGAACAGGCGGCGCAACGGGACCGCTCCCACCCGGCGTCGGGCTCTGGCCAGCGACGATGCAGCCGGGCGGACAGGGGCGAGTACGTCAAGGGCTGCGGTGAGCTTGCCCCACACCACCCGGTAGGAGCACTGCTCGAACAGGGCCAGGGCCAGGACGAAATACACCACGACCCGGGACGGCAGTAGCCGAAGCCGCTTCTCGCGTGCCCCGGTCTCCTCCAGCACCGCGTCGACCAGCGCGAAGTCCACGATCTGGGTCAGCTCGCCCAGATGCCCGGGCGCATGGACACCCGCGGCTGTCTCGATGGTGCGGGTGATGGCAGACTTCTCCTGCAACGGGACCCCTGGTTCTTGATCACATGGCTCGACACCACAGTGATCTACCAGGGGTCCCGTTCTGGCTGATCAGCGGCTTGACGAACCACCAGTCAGCCAAACGCAACGGCGTTGTCCCTGGCTGGGGTCTTCGATCAACGGGGCCATGGGCCAGATGAGGGCGCCGTAATTGGCGTTGAGGTGAGCGTGCTCCGCCACGACCAGGTGCGCGGGGACGACCGGGGTGGCCGGGGTCGGCAGCGGAAGACGGAAAGGATCGGGCTGGGCAGCGGCGGTCACGGGTTGAGCTCCCCGGTCAGCAAGTGGTCGATGATCTCACTGTCGGTTTCGGTGATCCGGGCCAGCGCATGCCGCCAGCCGCCGTCACCGATCGTGTTCTTTAGGTCTCCCAGACGGGCGTGCGCATCGCCCCAGTCCCGTTCCCACGCGGCCGGCGGCAGCACGGATCGAACCTGGGCGAGGGCCTGGTGCAGGTGAGCGAGCCGGGGATGGTGGTCTGCGTGGACGCGGGCGTTGCTGCAGGCCAGACACAACAGGAACGAAGCGCCGCAGCCTCCGCTGGAGGCGGGGACGGGACTGTTATCGGAGTCCGAGCAGTCCGCAGTCGCGGTCTCCGCGTGGGCCGGGTCGCGGACCTCGCTCAGCTCCGCGGCCAACTTCACCGTTTCACGGGCCTTGCGGACGGCGGAGGCGGCGCCGGCCGCGATGACAGGTACGGCCGCGGTCTGGACCCGCTGATCGGGCAGCGCGTAGGTCCGGTCGTGTGTCTCCTGCGAGTGCTGGGCTCGCTCGCCGCGCTCGACGGCCAACACCGTCCGGCGTCCGCGCTGGAACGGTGAGCCGCCGAGGCCCTCCTTCTTCGCCCAGTCCGATGCGTCGTCATAGCTGACGCCGAACCGGATCGGACCGACCGGCGGCGGCCGTTCCATGTCGCCGGTCGTCTTGTCGGATCGGTAGGTGCGCCAGGCGATGAAATGGTCGATGCCTGGGGCGAGTTGGTCGGCGAGGGCACGGGCGAAGCAGGTTGCCCGCAAGGCCTGGGTGATCAGCCGCCCCGGGGAGTCGGCGCCGCTGTCGGTGACGTTCTCCGTCTCGTAGTAGCGTCCGGCGCCGCGGCGGTACTTCACCAGCGGGATGCGGTAGGTCGGATGCCCGTCCATCCCTGGATCGGCGGTTGCGCGCGATATGAGGGCGCGGTCGATCACCGACAGATTCCACCCGTACTCGGCCATCAACAGCACCCCCAGCGCGGTCGCCTCCCGCCGGGACAGGAACAGCCGCTGCCACGTCACCTCAGACTTCGCCCCGCCCAGCACCCGGCGGTATCTGCCGACCAACGCCATCTGACCGGCGGGCCTTCGGGTATGGGGCAGGGTGCCTGTGCGGGCAAGGAGGTCGAGGGCCTCCCCGAGCTTCCAGTCGTGGCTGTCCGCGGCAAACTCTCCGTCCCGCCAGCGTTCCAGGTGCCTGGCGTTGTCCTCGATCCGCAGCAGCGCGGTCCGGAATATTCGCCGGGCGACGAGCTTGACCTGGTCGAAGTCCGCTTCGTTGAAGGACTGCCGCGTGCTCGGAAGATCGCTGACGCGCCGGGCCAGTTCCTCCACCACGGGCCCTGTCTGGAGGCGGGCGTCGCCCCGCAGCAGAAGCGACACGCTGCTGAACTGCATCCGCCCGCCGGCGGTCGTCCGCGTGCTCAGCCACCAGCGCTTCACCAGCGCGGCTGAAAGCTCGTCCAGATCTCTCGGGGGCTGGTCCTGCTGCGACAGAAACGTCGCGAAGCCGACCACGAGGCGATGGATGCTCTTCGAGGTGCTGTGGCGGGTCCAGGAGCTGCCGCACCGGGCGGCGAACAACGCGGCGAGCGAGCGCTGCAGCGGCTCAGCCACCGGCAGGGCGGAGAAGTCGTACTCCTTGACACGGCCATCCGTGTTGCAGTGACGGACTATCAACCCGTCGAACGCCAACAGCTCGGGGCGACTGTGATCGGCCGGCGGCAGTGATGCCTTGCGCCCGCGGGCACTCACTCGGCGCCCCCGGCGAGCGTCATACAGGCATCGATGTCCTGGATGCCCTCCGCGTCACGGGCCACGCGCGCGAACAGACAATCCAGACTCGGCATCGGAGCATCGGGCGGTACTGCCGCGTCGGCGAGCAGTGACTGCAACTGCAGATGCCGCACCGGAGCCAGATACGTCTCAACCGTTGTCTCCCGCGAGGCGTGACCCAAGAGCCCTTGGACCATGAACCACGGATCACCGTAGAGCAACCTGAAGTCCCGCCGCTCGGCCGGCGTCAGGCCGTAGCGCCGGTCCATCACCTCGTTCAGCACGACCAGCATGAAAGCGCAAAGCTATGCCGGCCGGCGTGAACGGTCGCGTAGGGGGCGAAGACCTGATGCGGATCCCGACCCAGGTGCTCGGGCGGGGTCAGGACGCGCTCGCACCGCTGGTTCGCCGTGCGGAACACCCCTTCCCACGAATGCGGCTGAAACGGCAGCCCCTGCTCGTTCAGCCACAACCACAGCGGCTCGGGTCCCTCCGGGCCCTCGGTGAACAGCAGCATCCGCTCCTGCCAGGTCAGCCGAGCCAGTTCCCGCTCGCCGACGACGCCGTCCTGGTCGCACCACCGCACCCTCGGCTTCGTCCCGCGCGTGACCTCGGTGACCTCTCGCCGCTCGGGCAGCCGGTCGTACCGGCCCGCCCTCTGGGCCTGCCGCACCGCCCATGCCCGCGACGAGTCCACGTAGCTCTCGACATCACCCACCGCGCCGGTCGAGACGTAGAACGTCCGCGACTTCTTCGACCGGGTCACCTCGGCCGCGATCCTCCCGTAGCAGTAACGGCTTTCTGGCAGAGTGAGTTTGGGGATCTCGAACGTCAGCAGCGAACCCGCCTCCAGACGCCGCAGGCCCGACGACGTCACCAACCGTGTGAACGCCACGTTCCGGTCCTCCAGCCGGCCCATCCAGCCTCGCTCCGGCACCCCATGGCGGGTGTGGCCCCGTAGCCCCACGTTGATCCACAGCCGCCACGTACGCGGCGTCAGCCAGTGCACGTTCGACGGCCTACTGTCCTTCGCCTTCGCCGTTGCGACGGTCAACACCTCACCCCGCCGACCCAGAACCTGCCTGGTCGCCACCGGACTCCGGGTGATCCAGCGCTCCTTGACCGCCCACGCGAACAGCCCCGAGAACGCGGCCAACTCCCGGTTCCACTTGGACCCGCCGACCCGGACCGGATTCTCAGCCGCGCGCAGACGCCAGTGCTCGTAGTCCTCCAGATCCCGCGCCATCGCCTCCCTCCACGACCGCCCGCGACTCGACAGAAAGGTCAGCAGCAATGCGATATCCGTCGCATAGTTCCGCTTCGTCTCGACCGAATGGCGGCGGAAGCCCGGCGACTGCACGTACAGGCTCAGCAGGGGGTCCACCCGGTAGTCCGGCGACAAGAAGATTGGATCGCCCGCCCGGACCCCGACACCGCCCCCTCACGCTCTGTCAGGTCAGCCCATCCAGTCAGCAACCGGTCCGATATCCCGCCCCGAGCTCTCCCGGACGGCACCCAGCACACCCGCCACTCCACCTCGACCACACCTCTCTTGATCGGCTTCAACACGCCGATTCAACAGGGAACTCGTCGAGCTCCGGTACGACGCGCGATGGCTCGTGCTTCGCGCCTCCGACGTCGGCGCACCCCACCACCGGGCCAGGGTCTTCCTCACCGCCTGGCCCGCCGACGGCGGCGCTACTCAAAACTCCCACGTCCAACATCGCGACGAACGGCGGCTCGCAACATCCGGAGAAGAGGAAGCGCGGGGGCCATGGTCCGAATTTGGCGGACGAGGTGGAGTGGCTGCTGCCCACGCCGAAGGCGTCGGACGGGATCAAGGGCTCGCCGAACCAGCGGCACGGCGGCGGGGACCTGACCCTGCCCTCGGCAGCGGCCTCGCTCCGACCCTCCTCACCCCGGAACCCAGCCTCGCGTTCCCGCAGGCGGGCGGCTCCGCCCGCGCCGGAAGCGATGGCACTGCCGCTGTGGGCGGAGGCCACGCCGCAGTCCGACTCGACCCCGGACGATGGGGACCGTACGCCGCCGCCGTCGCCCGATGGGAGATGCTCACGCACCCGGCACCGCCGGCCACCGACGAGGGCGGCAAGCTCCGGGCCGAGTTCGTCGAGTGGATGCAAGGGCTCGCGCCGGGCTGGGTGACCGCTACCCCGGGCCTGGGCCGACCGGCCCAGCTCACCGCCCTCGGCAACGGCGTCGTCCTCCAACAGGCCCGCCAGGCATTGGAGTTGCTGGAACCTCCCTTCCCTCCGTGCCCGCGCTGTCGTACCTGATGAGGGGCTTCTACCCCTTCTTCCCGGCCGTACCAAATCCCGGAATCCGCGGACCCTTCTCTCCGCAGCCGCACCGAGCCGAGGGGGCTGTCATGCCTGCGCATGCCCCGGTCCAGCGCGCCCGCGCGCCGCCGGCCGTACGACCGAAGGACCTTCTCCTTGACCACCACCACCGCCTGCGGCCCAGCCCAGGACAGCGGATACCGCGCTGTCCTGGGCTCGCCGCACGTCGCCCGCCTGCTGGGCGGCACCCTGATCGGCCGCCTACCCACCGGCATGGCGCCGATCGCGATCCTTCTGCTGGTGCGCGCCGAGCACGGCCCGCTCGCCCTGGCCGGCGCCCTCGGAGCCCTGTACGGCCTCGCCTCCGCGCTCGGGCAGCCGCTGCTCGGGCGCCTGGTCGACCGCCACGGCCAGATTCAGGTCCTCGCCCCCGCCACGATCGCCGCCAGTACGGCGTTCCTGCTGCTGCCGTGCACCGGTCCGGTCCGTCACCCGGTGCTCGCCTCGCTGACGGTGCTGGTGGCGGGGCTGGCGACGCCACCGCTGGAGGCAGGTCTTCGGGCGCTCTGGCCGGTGCTGCTGCCCGATGCCGGGCGCCAGCGCACCGCGCTCTCGCTGGACAGCAGCACCCAAGGCCTGGTGTTCGTAGCGGGTCCACTGCTGGCCACCGGCTTCGCGACCGGTGCCGGAGCGACCACCGCGCTGGTGGCGACCGCGGCGCTCGGCCTGCTCGGCACCGGCCTGGTCGTCACCTCCCACCCCTCCCGCGCCTGGACGCCCGCGGAGTTCACCGAGGCAGTGCACTGGACGGGGCCGCTGCGGGTGCCCGGGCTGCGGGTGCTGTTCGCCGCGCTGATCGGCACCGGTGTGGCGCTCGGCGCCGTCAACGTCCTGGCGCTGTCCGCCGCCGAGCGCCACCATGCCGGGTGGCTGGCCGGGGTGATGCCGGCCGCGCTGTCCATCGGCAGCATGCTCGGTGGCCTCGCCTACGGCCGCCACCCCTGGCCCGGCGCCCCCGCCAAGCACCTGGTCGCCGCCTCCATCGGCTTCGCGGCCGGATGGCTGCCGCTGCTGCCCGACCCCGCGCCTGCCGTCGCCGTCCTGGGCGCCGTGCTGCCCGGCTCCTTCCTCGCCCCGCTGCTGACGGCGGCGTTCCTCACCGTCGACCACCTCGCCCCCGAGGGAGAAGCGACCGAGGCATTCGCCTGGCTGATCGCCTGCATCGGCGTCGGCCAGGCCACCGGCACCGCCCTCGCTTCCCTCTCCTCCAGCGTCGGCCCGCAGTTCCTCGCGGTCGTTCCCCTCACCGGGGCTGGTGCCGCGCTGTGGCTGCTGCGCCGCTTCAACGACCGCCTTTCCACCTGACCCGCACACATCCGAAGGACCTGCCGTGAACACCGCCCTCTTCGCCGCCACGACTCCCGCCACCCGTATGCACGTTGTCTGGGACTGGAACGGTACGGTCAAGGACGACCTCGACGACCACGTCTCCGCACTGAACGCGACCCTGCCCGCTCTCGGCGGCGCCCCGGTCGACCGGGAGACCTACCGGGCCAAGCACACCGTCCCGATCCCCCGCTTCTACGCCCGCCTGCTCGGCCGCACGATCACCGAGCAGGAGTGGATCTCCAGCGACAACGCCTTCCTGGCCCACCTGCGCGCCCAGCCGGTGCGCGTGCGCGACGGCGCGACCGAGCTGATGACCGCCCTGCGCGAGGCCGGCCACACCCAGTCGCTGCTGTCGCTGTGCCCGCACGACACCCTCGTGCGCGAGGTCGAACAGGCCGGCATCGGCCACTTCTTCAGCCGGTACGAGGGCCGCATCGGGCCCTCCGGCGGCACCAAGGCCGCACCTCTCACCACCCACCTCGAAGCCCTCGGCCTCACCGAGCAGGCGAACCGGGTGCTGCTGGTCGGCGACGCGGTCGACGATGCCGACGCTGCCCACGCCAACGGCGCCCACGCGGTGCTGCACACCGGCGGGCTGCACCACCCTGCCAAGCTCGCCGCCACCGGCTACCCGCTCACCGACACCCTTGCTGACGCTGTCGCCCTCGGCCTGCGCCTCGCCCAGGACCACAGCACCCAACTGGCCTGCGCCTAGCACCGATCGGCGGCCGGACCAAGCCGCCGTTCCTGCGGACCATCTCCCTCAACGACTGCTTCACCGGAGCCCTACCGTGACCCGAAGAAAACCTTCCGACCCCGGCCTCTCCGACCGTCCGAACCTCCTGGATGTGCCATGTCCGACCCGATGCCGGGCACCCCCGAGCCCGATCCGATCCACATCCCCGACGAGGACCTCGACGACCTCGTCAGCGCCCTGAACCGCACCATGGCCGAGGTCCGCCAGCACGGCGTCATCCTCGACCGTCTCAGCTCCGAACCCGACGACGAGACGGGGTCCGGCTCCATCGAGCCGGACCCCGGCAGTGAGGACGCGCCCGAGGCCGCTCCGCCGCTGTTCATCCTCGCGATGGGCGGCGCGCAGTACGCCGCCGAGCTGGCCGAGCTGTCGTTCTGGGTCACCCACATCCTGCTGCCCGTCTACGGCCGGGAGATCGGCTCCATCCGCCCGTGGTGCGCGAAGTGGCCCGAGCACCCCGAGGCCGTCGCCCGCCTCCACGCGCTGTGGCTGGCCTGGCAGCAGTTGACCGCCGCCGAGGCCGGCCATGGCGGCCCTTCGACGTGGCATCGCGACCACCTCGACCACGCCATCGCCCAACTCCGGTCCCCGGAAGGTCCGTTCGCCGCGTGCACCACGAGCCCCTCCCGGCCGGCCCACCGCGTCCTGTCCACCCCCGACCAGCTGGGACTCGCCACATGAAGGACACCGACTTCCGGCTCGACAACCTCGAACCCGCCGACGAGCACACCGCCGAACTGTACGAGTCCACTTGGGTCAGCGACTTCAAGACGATCTCCCAGCACGATGTGGGCGACCACAGTTTCATCATCGCCTTCGATGCCTCGGCCACCTGGGGCTACCCCAACATGCCCAACATCGCATCCTTCGATCTCGTGCGCGACAGCAGCCAGGCGACCTTCAGCATGCACAGGTCCAAGCACGCCACCTTCGCGTTCGCGCAGAACTGGCTCGTCAACCGCGACTGCCCTCCGGATGTGCTCGCGCCGATCATCGACGTCCCCAAGCCAGCCGACGAGCTGACCGTCCATGTCGAGGACCGCATTCGGCGCTCGGGCGAGGGCCTTGCGGTCGTCGACTACCAGGTCATCGACGGGTCCGACGTCGAGGGCTGGAGCATCGCCGTCGACCGCCAGGACAAGGAGCTGCCCGTCCGGCTGTTCCTGGAAACGCTCCAGCCCGACCAGTACACCTACACGGTGCGTGAGGGGGCGTTCGCCAACCACGCCGCCGCCGAGAAGTGGCTGGAGCAGCGCTCCACTCCGCTGCCCGACGCGCCGGAGTATCGCCTCAATGCGGCGGCCCTGCGCACCCGCGCCGCCCTCGCCCGCAGCACCGCCTCCTCGGCCGCCGTCACCGCCGCCGACGTTCTGGCCGCCGCGCCCGCAGCCGCAGCCGCCGCGCGGCCCGGCAGGGGGCGGTCTCAGTGAGCCGCGCCAAGTTCGCCTTCTCCGCACACCCTGATGCCATCGCCGACCTGCGCCAACTCCCCGACGCCATCCGCGACCAGGCCCTGCTGCACCTGCAGGACCTCGTGCACGGCGAGCGCGTCGCCAAGCGCCTCGACGGCCGGCTGGAGGGCTGCCACAAGATCTACCTCGGCGTCGGCGACCAGTTCGCCAGCCACCGCCTGGTCGTGCAGTTCCGCGACGCCCCGCCGGCCTCAAGGCACGCACGCGAGGTCCATCTCGTCGCCGCCGGCCCGCGGCTGGACTACGCGGTCTACCGCTCTGCCCAGAACCGCCTGGGCCGCACCGGGCTCAACCACCCCGCCGGTCTCAGCCCCACCGAGGAGGCCCGGGTGCGCGCCGCCCGTGCCCGCTCCACGCGCCCGGCACCGGCGGCTGCCCCCGGCACCGCGTACACCACAGCCTCTCCCGGCTACGCCCCCAACTCCGCTGCTCGAAAGGCCCGATGATGACCACCGCGCCCACCCACGCCGAACTCGCCACCTGGCTCGTCGAGGCCGCCGAAGCCGTCTCCGGCATCGTCACCACCCAGCGCTCCACCCCGCTCTCCCGCTCCTACCTCCACCCCGTCCTCGGCCCGCTCGCCGCCGGGCCCGAGGTGCTCACGGCCCTGGCGAACCGCATGGAGGACCTGCTCGACGAGGAGCTGCCGACCGCCCCGGCCACCCTGTTCACCCTGGCCTCCTACGCCTCCGCCCTGGGCTGGCTCACCGAGTCGCTCTCCGAACTGACACAGACCGTCGACGCCCTGGCCACCATGGCCGGTCTTCCGCCGCGCCCCGGTGCCGCGCCCACCGTCCCTGGGGAGCTGGACGGTTTCGACCTCTCCGGCTACGCCCCGCGCGACCAGGAGACGGTCACCACCCTGGCGGCCGAAGCCGCGCTCCCGCCCGGCCTCTACCTCCAGGTCCTGGGACGATCCCTGCTCGCCGCCTCGGACTTCACCGACGCGTGCATGGAGATCGTCGGCGCCCTGACCGAGGACGCCCACGACCTCCTCAAGGAGTCGGTCAGCTTCATACGCCTGGGCGGCAACGGCCCCGACAGCCTGCCCACCCTGGTCCGCTCCCTCATCGCCCGGATGGAGACGACCGAGTGAACCCGCACGACCAGCTGGCGAAGCCGGCCCCTGCCATGACCACCGCCGACGCGGCACGCGTGGAGAACGTCCTGCGCCATCTGGCCCCGAAGTGGACCACGCACTTCGTCCACACGATCGCCAAGTACGGCCCGGAGCTGCGCGTGCGCGACGTCGCCCACCGCCATCCGGCGATCAACCAGCCGTACGTGAGCAAGCGCCTCGCCGCCATGGCGGACGCCGGGCTGGTGAACCGCGACACCACCTTCGACCGCTGGGCGCCGTACCGGCTCAGCGCCGGCGCGCGAACGCTCGGCCCGCTCTACCGCGCGGTGGCCCAGTGGTCCTCCGAGCACCTCGACCGCCCACCGCAGGGCCGCTCCGACCGGATCGAGGACGCCCTGCGCCGTCTGCAGCTGATGGACACCACCGAGGTGGTCCGGCTGCTCTCGGAACACGGGAGCATGCGGGTGGGCCACCTTGGGGAGCGCGTCGGCGTCTCCGAGCAGCTCATCGCCACCCGGCTCAACCGCATGCAGGCCGACGGCCTGGTCTCCCGCACCGGCTCCCGGCACGGCGCCCCCTACATCCTGACCGACGCCGGGCGCGCCCTCGCGCCCGTGTACACCGCCGTGCAGCAGTGGGACAACTGGCACTCGGCCGCCCAGGCCGTTCGGATGCCGGCTGCCACCCGCACCCTGGTCACCGGAGCGGACACAGTGCGAACCGCGGCGGCACTGCGGCGAAGCCCCGCCCCCGCGGGCCTGTTCAGCCACACCCCGGCCCCGCAGCCGCGCGTCCCCGCAGCAGTGACGGCGGCCTCCCACCCCTCCCGCGGGCGGTGACCGCCGTGAACACCCAGTCCAGAACCCTTCCCATCTCCGGCTCCCCCGCGTCCGCACACCGCCGCCCCGGCCCCGCCACTGCCGGCGTGCGGGCCCGTTCCCCACCTCGTTCAGGATCTCCTCCCGGTGCTCTCCACCTCCCCCTTGCTCGTCCACCCGCTCCGTCTCGCCGGCCCCGGCGACCAACGGCTCATCACCGACGCACTCGACACCGCCCCCGGCTGGAGCCGAGACCGCTCACCCGACGGAGTACTCCGCTTCACCAGCCCCTGCCGAACCGCCGTCATCACCGGTGAACCCGCGACCGGCCACCCTGGCGCCTGGACCGTCCACGGCTACCGCTCGCCCGGCTCCGCCCCACTGTGGCGTGCGTCGTTCGCGCCCGGCACGCCCGCCGAGATCACCGCCGCCTTCACGACCACCCTCGTCCACGGCCTACGCAGCGGGCACCGCGACTACCTGCGCGGAGGCCCCCACCACCTCCCGGCCACCCCCGCCTCCGTCCTCGCCGACCGCGGCTGGCGGCCCGACCAGAGCACCCCGGGCTTCCACGACCAGGTCGCCTCCGACCTCACCGCCGTCTACCGGCACCGCATCGGCCACTAGCCGCCCGACGCCGAGGCCGCCGGCCGGACCCCGCCGGCCTGGAGCATGCTCGCCGGAAACCTGCGAAACCCCTCCTGGCGTGCGGACTTCACCACCGGCGTGCCCTTCTACCCCCTCGTCCGCGCCACCCTCCTCTTCAGCTCGCCCGCGCCCGTGAAACGGCGCCGCTGCGACATCCCCGCCCACCACCTCCCTCACCTCACCGCCCGGACGCCCTCCGAAGCCGCCGACGCCCGCCCGGCACCCCGCAGTCGGCCGACCGCACCCGCCACCCCGTCCGCCGCCCGGCCCGCGCCCGCTGCGGCGCGCCGCCGCTGACCCTGGACAATCCGATGCCGTACACCCCCGAGAAGCCCCGCGAGTACCGGATCACCCCCCGCTACCTCGCCAACGGGGACGCCAACGGCTCCCCGGCCATCCAGCGCATCCTGGACGCCGGCTGGGCCCTCAGCAGGGACGAGCTGGCGAACATCTTCGTCACCTCGCCGGACCTGCGGGCCCGCCTGGCGTACCTGCCCGAGGGCGAGGACTCGACGCTGTGGAAGATCAGCGCGGGGCCGGACGCCTTCGCCCCGCCGCAGTGGCTGGTCACCTTCGACGACCGCACCCCGCCCGAGGTCGTCGAGGACTTCACCGCCGCGCTCGCCGACGCCTACGCACACGGTCCCGAGGCCTACCTGGGAGGCGGCGGCCGAACCTCCGGAGCCGACACCGCCCTCCGGCTCCTGGCCGACGGCTGGCGCCTGGACCCCGCCACGCCGTTCCTGAGCTACCAGTCGCCCGACCGCCTCATCCAGCTCCACCGACGGGACAACCCGCTGCGGCACGAAGCCGAGATGGCCGGCGACACCGAGCGCTGGCTGTTCGAGGTCGGCCCGCCCCGAGGCATCTGGTACGCCACCGCCTCCTCACGCCTGCCCGAGCACCTGCTCCAGACCCTCACCACCGCCGTCACCGACCGGACACCGGTCAACCGGTACATGCGGCGCGTCGACCTGGAGCACCTGCCCGCCGTCGCCACCGCGACCCCGACGGCGCCCAGCCCCCTGGAGGTCGCGCGCGTCCGCGCGGCCACCTCCCGCTCGCTCTCCGTTCCCCGCACCGCGCCCTCCGCGCTCGCCTACAGCACCACCACCCGCCCTCCGGCGCTCCCGGCCGCCTCTGCCGGACGCTCCCGCTGACCACCCGCGCCTCAAAGGAACCCCGTGCCCGACGCCACCGCCCTGGAGCACGCCGACGCGATGATCGAGAAGGCCTGGGGCCGGCCGATCACCGAACTGGAGAAGGCCGCGACCCGCCACCCCGTCGAGGATCCCCTGCTGCGCGCGGCCATGCACAGCCGCGGCTACCTCACGGTGGTCTCCAACTCCGTTGCCGTGCACCAAGAACGGCTGCACGCCCTCACCCGTCCCGGTCACGTCCCCGCCTTCTACGACCTCGACCGGATCACGGAATCGGCGAGCGCCCTGCGGACCGCCCATGCCGAGAGCAACACCGCCTTGCAGGCGATCCGCCACGTCGTCGACGCCCGCGAACTCGCCCTGCAAACTCAGAACGGTCCCGGCACCGAGCGCGTGAAGGCAGCCACCGCGCGCAGCACGCACGCTCCGCGTCCGGTGAGTCTTCCCGCGGAACGGCCCGCCCCGCCGACCGCAGCCGCTCCAGCTGCCTCGGCCGCGAACCGGCGGTAGCGGACGGTCAGTTCACGTCCTGGTCGTGGTGGGCGCCAGGGTCGGCGGCGCCCACCACGCGGGCCAGCTCCTCCAGCGTCAGCTCCACGCGCCGGCCGTCCACCAGCCTGGCCTCGACCACCTCGGCCTGCGCCCGCTCGGCACGACTCGCCGTGTTCACGGCCCACTGGCCGTCGGCGATCATGGCGATGTCGCCCCTCGTCCACGCCCGGCCCGCGCTGCGGCTCTTGCGCTCCAGCGCCGCCATGTCTCGGCCTCTGCTCGGCTCCAACGCCGTCCCCCTTCAGACCTGCGTACGGCGTCTCGCCGTAACCCCTCTTCAGCACCGGGCCCCGCCGATCCATTCCCGGGCCGGTTCGCCCACGGCAGACCGGTCGTCGCCGGAAACGACTACGAGCTTCGGTACATCGCATGTCAACGTACTCATGTCGCCGAAACCGCAGGTCAACGAAGGGACCCGGCTCCATGAGCACGTCCACCAACCTCCTGCCCGCCCCTGTCCGCCCCGCCGTCCAGGAGCGCGGCCGGCTCTCCCCCGACCACGGTGCGGAGCCGGTGCTCTCCCTGCTCGACGGCCTCGGCTGGACCATCGTGGACACCCCCGAGGCCAACCTCCACTGCACCAGCCCGGACGGACGGGTCTACGTCGGCTGGCTGCCCGAGGACCCGGGCGCGTGGCAGCGCGGCATCGTCTGGCGCGTCCACGTCCGGCCCGCCGATGCCGCCGCCTGGAGCCAGGAGTTCGGCACCCACACGCCTTCCGAAGCCGTCGCCGGGTCCCTCGCCGCGCTCGCCGCCAACCCGTCCCGATAGACCAACACCCCCGATCGGAGCACTACTTGACCACACCCCGACTGGACCACATCGTCGCCCACGGCACACCCCGCACCGGCCTCGGGCTCGCCCTCGACGACCTACGCATCGCCTGTGCCGACGGCTTCTGCCTCTCGGTGCTCGCCCCTGACCCCGCCGAGACGTACCTGCTGCCCGCCCGGACGCTCGAAGTCGGCTTCCCCACTCGGCGGCCCGAGCCCTGGAGCCGCTGGCGGTCCTACCTCGAACCCGCCGCCGACGAAGACGACCCCACCGAGTCCGTGTACCTGCACGTCCCCGTCGCCCTGGTCCGGGACCTGATCGAATCCCACGGAGGCGAAGCCCGGCTCCTTCCCCGCCAGCGTTCCTGACGCCGTATCCGTCCCGGCCGGGTCGGTCGCCATCGCGCTCGGCCGCCTGGCCACCGATGGCCTGGTGGTGCTCGAAGCCGAGGGCGAGCCGCCGGCTCTGCGGCCCTACCGCCTCGCCGACTGATCACCCGCCCCCGAAGGAGACAGCACGAATACCCATCACGTCGACTTCCACCCGGTCGTCGTCACCGCCACCACCGAGCACCGCGCGAGCCGCCGCATCCTCGCCAGCCCCCATCTGCGGATCGTACGCGCCGACCAGGTCCTCCCCGGCGACCTGATCGTCTCCGCCTTCCAACCCGCCGGTCCCGGCCGCTTCCGGTGCACCGACTACTTCGCCTCCGGCCCCTACTCGGCCCGCCCCGGGCTCTACAACCCGGACTGCGGCTGCGGCGTCTGCTGCCTCCCCGATGCTCAAGGCCCGGACGGCGCCGTCGTCCTCACGACCGGCCAGCCATGGGACACCTGCGACCCGTGGCCCGCCGACGGCCTCGTCCTCATCCGCCCGAACACCCCGCCCACCATCAGCCCGAGGAAACGCCCGTGCCCCAGAACCTGACCGTCGCCCACCTGATCGCCCAGCTCCAGGACCTCGACCCGGGCCTGACCGTCCGGCTCGCAGTGAACCCGGACTGGCCGTTCTCGCACCTGCCGGCTGCAAACCTCGTCGTCCACAACAACGTCGTCTACCTGCCTGAGGACGGCCAGGAGGGCTACCTGCCCACCGCCGTCCGCGAAGAACTGGCCTGGGCCTGAATCACCCGACCGAAGGAGAACCGCATCCCCACCCCCGATCACCCGGGCCTCGCCCAACCGCTCGACAACCTCGCCCTGCGGCCCATACCGCCGCGGACGAGCGGAGCCCTCGTCCACAGCATCCCCGCCTCGCCCGACCAGCCGATCAAGGTCTCCTGGATCCCCGACCCCGCACCCCGGCTGCCGCTCAGCCGCATCCGACTCCGGTGGGAACCAGCCATCGGAGCCGGCTGGGACGTCACCGCCCACCTCGGCCTCGCAACCACTGAGGTGCACCTGGCCACTTGGACCGCCGCCACCGACGACTGGCCCCGCCTCGTCCGCCCCACCCTGCGGGAGGTCACGGCGCTGTGCTCCGCCCTCGCCGTCGCCACCGCCGCGCTCCGCGTCGCGGTCTCCTCACCACCCGCGGTCGCATGCCCTTCCCATTCAGACGCAGCGAGAGCGGCCTCCCCCGAATCTGGTTCGTCCTCCACCTGCCCCCAGTCGACCGACGAAGAAGGGGCAGCCGAGGAACAAGAGCTCTGGGGCTACCGCGAGGTAGCAGCGCATCTGGGCATCAACCTTCGCGCCGTTCACGCCCGACGCGCGCGTGGTTCCCTACCTGCTCCTGACGACACGAGCGTTCTTGACCGCCCCCGCTGGAAGGCGAGCACGTTCCAGAGCTGGAAGCCCCGAGGCCAGGGCTATCGCCGTGACCTCCAAAACGCTCCGACCGACGACGAAACCACCGATTGACCAGGCAGGTACCCAGCCACTCCCGGTGCTCGTCCAGCCCGTTCAGCCTCGACCGCCGCTCCCATTCAGCGCTTGGCGCCTCACCGAGCATACGAGCAGCAGTACAGAGGACCGCCACCATTCGGAGGCGGTCCTCTCACCGTCCGGCCCACTCCCAGTCGATGTCGACGGGCGTCCCTCCGGAGGCCACGGCACGCCGAGCAGCACCAACAGCGGGAGGAGCTCCGTTAGCGCCAAGCGTTGCTCTTGATCGCTATGCGATGACACCGGCAACCTTCGGTGGCCGACTAGGCAGGCGCGGATGTTCGGCCAGTGGCCTCCGAGGTACCCACACAGCAGAGTGTCAGTGGTGCAGGAAAGAATACGGGCAGAGAGGAGGAGAGATGACTTCCGAGCAAGGCTCCTTGCATGACACCTTCCCTGCTCCTAACGGGTGCCGTTGGTGCGGCATCAACGAGCGATCCCATGCACGGCAATGGGTGGAGGAGGCAGGCTGGCATGCCTGGACCACCCCGACCAGCGAACAGCGCAAAGCAAGGATGAAGGCCCGACGTGTCGCCCAGCTCGAGCAGACCATGCAGTCCGGAAACGATCAGCCTGCCATCGACCGCAAAGCCGCAAACTCCTCCCTGAGCTGCGGCGGCACATCCGACGGAGAGAGCAAGGATGTCGCCAGCTCGTAAACCATTTCAGGCTTCCCGCCAGGACTTGCACTTCCTTGCTCCTGGATCATCTCCAAGATGCCCTTGCTGAACTTTCTGCCATCACGATGGGCCTTGAAGTCCGCGGCTTCCCAAGGCAGCTGGCCTTCGGGACGAGGCCACTTGTTGTTGGCTACCCGGGCCCACTGCTCGTCCTCGAAGATCTCCTCGAGTTCGTTGAGGCCCTTCGCCTCACCCACGAACGACACCTGCGTCGCCGGGTCGAGACCGTACCAGCGCAGCTTGTCCTCCCGGAAGAACTTGGCGACGTTACGGCTGTCAGCGTCAACGAGCAATCTGACAGTACGACGCTGGCTGGCCAGATACCGGGCGAGATGAAGAGCCCCCTCGTTGTTGTTGCAGGCCCACAGGGCAATACCCGCAGCCTGCAGCGACAGACCTTCCGAGAGGCGGAAAAGCACGGGGATGGCCTGCTGTTCAGTGGGGCCCTCCACGGCGAGGAAGCAACGCTCGTGGAGCAGGACTGAATTGCGCAAGCCCAGCGCGGAAGCGATCTTCCCGAGGTGCACGTCGATGCCTTCGTGCGTGTCCTCGGCAAGGCGTTCCATGACGGTACGCCCAGCCTCGAGTCTCAGGTGGACAACGTCAGCGATGTCAACCCCGTCGATGAGGTTCATCGAATGGGTAGCGACGATGACCTTGACCGAGTCCGTCGCGCACTGGCGACGGATAAGGTCCATCACCGTCCGCTGGTGGCTGTAGTCCAGATGTGTATCGGGTTCGTCGTAGGCGACGATCGTCTGGACGGGTGGGGTGTCATCCTCACTGGGCTGGGGGTCTTCCAGAAGCTTGCTCGTCCATTCCCAAACGGCGAGGGCGATCCGGCGGTTGCTTCCGCGCCCGGACCTGGAAAGGTCGACACGCTCGCCGCGGGACCGGGAGATGTGCAGATGAGCGTGCTTGAAACCGTGAGAGAACGAGATCTCCGGCTCCACTGAGACGTCCACGAGGTCGGGGCAATGCGATTTGATGTGCTCACACAAATCGGCGGCATCAGCCTTGACCGAGGTTGTCACCTCGGACTCGATCTTCCGCAGCCGCTTCTGCAACCCATCGTCGCCGAGATGGGTTCGGTAGCTTCCGTCCAACGCCGTGTGAATGGCCCGGTCCGGGCTCTCGTCCTTCCCACTGAACGGCAGCAGTCTCGGAAGCCGTCGTACGAGTTGATTCGGAAGTGCGATCCACTCCCAGGCCTGGGCCGACTGGTCCGCGTGTGCGACCAGTGCGGCTTGCAGGTCGGCCTTCACACCCTTGCCTTCAGCGTGCAAGCCGAAGGTTTCCATCAACTCTTTCAGCTCTGAGACGAGCAAGGATCCGACGTCCCGAAGCCTGGGATCGGCCGGGATCCGGGCCCAGTATTCGAGCACGGGCGCACCGTCGCCCTCGACGCGGCGGCGAATCCTCAACTCGGACGGAAAGCCCATCGCCTGTTCCGAGCTGTCCAGCGCAAAACTTCCCTCTACCCATGTCAAGGCACAGCGAGCCGGCGTAGCGGCGGAGGCGTCGAGTCCATGTGTGGTTTCGTAGGTCCGATCCTGTTCGGTCAGGCGGTACCCGCCGAGGAGAAAGTCGAGAGCGGCGAGCACTGCACTCTTGCCGCCATCATTGTGGCCGGCAAGGATCGTCGGCGCGCTGACAGGAATGTTCTCAACCAATGTCAGCGAGCGGAACCCACTGATGGAGAAGTCCTTCAGATGCACAGTTTCAGCCGCTCCGCTCTCCCCTGCCGCCACTCGGTCCCGCAGGCAGCACCAGCCCACGGGGGACGCAACTGACGTCACCTCCGCTGCAGACGACCATCGTAGGCTCATCAGCACGACGCCCGTGCCCGGGTAGCGGCATAACACCAAGCTGAGGCTCGGGCCTCGATGAAGCGCGGACCCGTGCAGGACCACGAGTTGGGACTGGCGAGACATCAAGATCATTCCAGGTAGAGCCCGGCGAAGAGGCCGTCGAACCCCAGGGCGGTGCATGCCTCGTCAAGGGTGCGGTAGTGCGTCCAGGATGGGTCGGCGATCATCGCGTCGAAGTCCCTGCGGGTGATCTCGGGCTCCAGCCACTCCTCCCCGCAGCGGCAACCGATCCAGACGTGGCGCCGGTGGTTGATCAGCAGCCAGTCCCGGCACGCCCGGCACTTCGGGCAGATGACAGGCATACCGCGGAGCGCCAGTTCGGTGGGGCACCTCACGAGGCGAACCGCGTCCGGGCCGCTCGGCGGTCGGCTGTCGTACTCCAGCTGCAGGAGGGGGTCGGCAGCCGGGGTGGTGGTCGGGCTCGGGGTGCTCGTGGTGCGCTCGTCGGTTCTGGTCACGGGCTCTCCGTTCGGTGCTCGGGTTCTTGCGTAACACCTGGTGGGGCCGGGTGTCGAGGGGGTTTGTGCCCGACGGGCTGGGCCGGTGGGGTTAGCGGCGCGGGGTCGGACGGTGCGGGTCGGTCGCGCACTGGGCCGGCATCGGCTGGGCGGAACGCTGTGCGGGGCGGCCCGGCTTCGTGCCGTTCCTGGTGGTTGCCGGAGCCTGGTGCGGGGGCTGGGGGCTCGCGGGGAGGTCGGCGATGCGGCGGATGCGCCAGACCAGGACGTCGTCGCGGCTACGGGCGGTGTCGAGTTCGCGCCAGGAGGAAGCTTCCTCCAGCAGGGCCTTCGGGTCGTGGCCGGCTTGCTCGGCTTCGGCGAGGACCGCGGCCAGGGCGTCGTGGCCGCGGACCGGCGCCGACGGCCGCCGGTCGCTGCCGAGGACGGTGTGGATGGTGGTGTCGTGGCGGCGGCGCTCGGCCGCGGGTAGAGCGCGACCCGCCTCGCGCATCGTGCGCATCGGGGTGGCTGCGGCCCGCTGGTAAGCGGCGCGCAGGTGGTCGGCGGCCTGGCGGGAGGCGGCTGCCTGCTGGGCGTGGCCGCGGGCGGAGTGCCAGCGGGCGGCGGCGAGGGTGACCAGGACGAGGGTGGACAGGACCATGGCGGTGGCGCCGCCGTCCTCGCCGCGGCCGAGGGCGCTGCCGGCGTGGACGATGCAGCGGGCGGCGGAGCGTAGGGCGCGGATGTCGGCGGTCTCGGCGCGGACGTGGCTCCGCGTGGTGCGCTCGAAGGCGCGGGCGGCTGCTCGGAGTTCGGCTCGGGTGGCGGCCAGGGAGGTCTGGGCGAGGGCGTCGAGGAGTTCGCCCGCTCCGACGAGCTGGGCGGCGGCTTCGTCGTCGTCCTGGTCGAGGACGGCCAGGGTGCGCTCGGCGATGCCGGCGGCATCCCGGCGTCGACGGGCGGGAGCGGAGCGGTCGGCGCGGGCCGGGCGGTCGTCCGGCTCCGGGGTTGCGGTGGCGGGTGCGGCATCGAGGCGGCGGCGGATTCGGGGCAGGGAGAGGTCAGGGGCGAGTTTGGACCCGGGGAACCAAATGGGCTCGCCGGCACGGTTGCGGTCGCCGGGCAGAGCCACGTTGTAGCCGAGGACGTCGCCGGAGGGGGCGTGGCGCAGCTTCACCCGAAGGCCGGCTTCGCGCAGGCGGGTGAAGAACTCCTGCTCGTTGTCGGCTCCGGCGACGGCTTGGCGGACGGCTTCGCGCAGGGTTTCGCGTGGGGGCTCGGTGCGGCCGGTGCGTTCGGCCTTGAAGTGCTCCTGGCTGGTGGGGTTCTTGGCGGCGGTGCCGTCGCCGGGGTTGAGCCGGCGCAGGCCGTACTCCTTCTCTATGAGGCGGGCTTCGGCCTGGGCCTTGCGCTTGTCGAAGGAGAGGTTGGCGAGGCGGCCGTCCTGGCGGACGAGGGTGGCGGCGATGTGGATGTGGTCGTCGGCGTGGCGGACGGCGACCCAGCGGCAGGCGGCGGTGTCGCCCTTGGGGGCGATGCCGGTGGCGTGGACGATGCGCCGGGCGATGGTGGCCCACTCGGCGTCGTCGAGGTGCCGGTCGCCGGGGGCGGTTCGGAGCGAGCAGTGCCAGATCCTGGTGGCCGGTGCCTGCTGGCCGAGGGCCTTGACCGGCTGGTCGAGCTGGTTGGCGAGTTTGGCGACCTGGTGGCGCTCCGGGTTGGGGCCCGGGTCGGGCGCGAAGCCGTTCCAGGAGGCGACGAGGTGCTGGTCGGTGTGCTCCTCGTGCTTGCCGGGGCCGAAGAGGTAGTCGATGAGGGGGAAGGCGCGGTCGGTGCCGGTGCGGATCTTGGGGATCACCGGCGGATGAGCCAGTCGACGGCGTCGTCGACCGCGTCGATGGAGGCTTCGACGCGGGCCAGGAGCTGGCGGAGCTCGGCGCCCGGCTGGCCGCCGGCGTTCACGTAGTGGGCGAGCTGGTTGAGGTTGTTGCCCACGGCGCCGAGCTGGCGGTTGGACTCCATGAGTTCCTGGATGCCGCGCCGGTAGTCAGCGACGGCAGCGCTGGGGTCGGTGCTGGCGGCGGCAGCCACCGCGGCGGCAGCGGTGTAGCCGCCGGGGGCGAGGTCGGCTCGGGCGGCGGCGTGCTGGAGGAGGGACCACTCGGGGTCGCTGAAGCGGGGACAGACGCGGTTGGCGCGCGGCACGCTCTGGCGAAGGCGTCGGCGCGGCGTGGCGCGGGCGGCGGTCGGCTGTTGCTCCTCCTCCCCCGTGGTCGGCACCCCTGGGCCGACTTCCCGGTCGGCGGCAGGCCCCCCTGGGTCTGCCGGCGCCCGGGGTGGCGGGGCGGCGGGCGGGGGGGCGGGGGGGGGCGCCCCCCGCGGGCCGCGTGCCGGGGCGCGGCCCGCCCGCCCGGGGCCGGCCCCCGACCGGGATGCCTGCGCTCCGTTCGGGGCGCAGGCGGGGTAAGGACTCCTTACCCCACAACTTGCTCCGCGAGGAGCCTGATCACGGTCACGCTCTGGTCCCGCCGTGGTGCCGTCCCGGCCGGGCGCGGTCACCGGCTGGCCTCGTTGTCGCGCTGGCGGATCTCGCGGAGGAGGTCCTCGACGAAGTCGAGCGTGAGGACTGGGTGGTGGAGGGTCCAGGGGCTGGAGTGCTGGCCGCATTGAACGCTTCGGGTGCCGTCAGAATCGGTTTCGACGCGGTAGATGTGGCCGCGCTGGAGCATGACGGCGAGCCAGGAGTCCGCCTCGGCCCAGGTGGCGGGGGTGGTGCGCATGGTGGGTGCCCTCGTTCGGTCGTGGTTGGGGTGGGTGACCGGCCGGGGTGACCGGATCGGTCACCCCGGCGGCAGGGTGTCGGTCAGGACCGTCCGGCGGTGACCGGCTGACCGTGCTGGTCGCGCAGCTGGGCCATCAGCTGGGTCAGGGTCGCGCTGGACAGTGGGATCTGCTGGCCTCGGATCGCCTGGGCGACCACTCGGCGGGTCAGCTTGTCCTCCGCCTCGACCGCCTCGCGGGCGATGGCCAGCAGTTCCTCGGTGTCCAGGTCAGTGCGGCGGTCAGCGCTCTCCCGGTCAGTGACCTGCGGACCGGTGACCGGCTGACCGGCTGTCTCGACGGGGCTGACCTTCGGGGCGGTGACCTGGCCGAGCACGGCCGGTCGGCTGGTGACCGGCTGGGCGGCTTCGGGGTGACCGCCCAGGTCAGGGGGCTCGGTCAGGCTGACCGCGTTGACCGGGGTCAGCTGCGGCGGGTTCTCCGAGGCGGTGACCGGACGGCTGACCAGCTGACCGGCACCGAGGTGGCCGATGCTGTCCTGACCGCCGGTCAGCTCACCCGGTCGCTCGGTCAGGTCAACCTCGACGGCCACCTGACCGAGGTCGGCTTCGGTCACTCGGTCACGACGGCTGTCCGGGTCAGCCGGGTTGACCTGTCCGCGGGCGATGAGGATGTAGAGGTGAACGGCTCCGGCCAGAGCGAGCGGAGCGATGGTGGACAGCACAGCGACCACCGTGTCGCCCAGCCGGAGACCGCTGGCGACGCTCTGCTGGTTCAGGCGGATCGCGTGCAGGGCGTTGGCCCACAGGCTGGCCCCGGTGGCCGCGCCGAAGAGCGTCCAAACGTAGATTCGGGCCCGCAGCGGGGCGTCGCGCAGCACCAGGAGGGCGCGCACGCCGTAGGAGATGAACCCGTCGATCACGAGCGGGAACAGGTAGGTGAGGAAGCCTCGGACGTGGATGGCAACGGCCATCTGCTGAAGGGCGTCGTACGAGAGCGCGCACCCGGCGGCGCCGAGGGCGATGACGACGGCCCGGTCCCAGCCGGTGACGTGGGCGGTGGTCGGCGTGGTGGTGCTCATGCGGCCGTCCCGAAGTCGTCGCGGCCGAGCTGGTCGGTAGCGCCGGTGCCGGCCGATGCAGCGCGGGAGGCTTCCTCGGCGATCTGCCGGTGGCGGATCGCCCGGCGGGTCTCGCGGTAGAGCTTGAGGGCGTGCTCATCGGTGATCTTGAGGAGCCAGGCGAGTCGTTCGACCGGGACGCCCTGACGGTACCCGGCGAGGGCGACCGCTCGGCGCTCGGCCTTCGTGAGGTGGACATCGCGTCCGGCGAGGGTGTCGTTGACGCGGCTGTAGTCGAGGCGGTCGTTGATCTTGGCGTGCAGGGGTTCGCGTTCCTCCTCGGTGAGCCCGCCCCTGACGCCGTGGGTGTCACCAGTTTCGAGGGCGGCGTCCAGGCAGGCGCGGGCGACGGGGCACTGGGCGCACAGCGCCTTGGCGGTGGCGATCTTGTCGGCTTCCTCCGGTCCTGGGAAGAAGGTCTCCGGGTCGACGGGGTTGTATTCGGTCGGGTTGCAGGCGGCCTGGTCCTGCCAGGTGTGGTCGCCGAGGCTGCGGTGGCGGGCAGGGGTCGCGGTGGTGGTCATGCGGGGTTGCTCCGATCGCTCTCCGCGCGCGGGGCTGTGTCGGCGGAGAGGGGCGCTGGTTCGATGAGGGGTGGGCGGCTCGCCATCGGGCGGCCGGGCGCGGCGGCGGTCAGGCGGCGCGCTGGAGGCGTCTGCGGTCGACCGGCTCGAAGGAGACCCGGGTGGTCATCTGTGCGAGCCGGGAGGTGACGCGGTCACCGAGGCAGGTGCGGAGGTCCTTGATCGGCAGGTTGCTGGTGATCAGGGTCGGGAGCATGTGGTTGTAGCGGCGGTTGATCAGCCGGTAGGTCTGCTCTTCGACGAACTCGGAGCTCTTGGCGGCGCCGAGGTCGTCGAGGATCAGCAGCGGCACCCGGCTGTAGGCGGCGAGGACCCGCTCGGCGTCGGTGTCGGAGCTGGGCCGAAGGTCCGCGTAGAGGTCGGCGGCGGTGGTCGCCCGCCAGCGCACGCCGATGCCGGCCTGCACCAGGGCGCGGACGGCGCCGTACGCCTCGTGGGTCTTGCCCGCGCCTACGACCCCGGCCATCAGCAGGCTGGGGCCGGTGGCGACCTGGCGGCGGGCGCCGAGGCTCGGGGCGACGGCCTGGACGGCGACCTGCCGGACCCAGGCGAGGACCTGCGGGTGCTCGGCGACCGCATCGCGGTAGCGCGGCGGCATCCCGGCGGACAGCGCGTCCTCCGGCGAGTACGGCTCCGCCTCGTCCGGGAGAGCGTCGACGGTGGCCTGCTGGATCCCCCGGGCGGCGAGGATCCGGGCCATCCGGTCGAGCACCGAGGGGCCATCGGCGAGGGTCTGCGGGTCGCGGTGGGTGCGCATCACAGCTCCTCGGCGTAGGCGGCGACGGCGTCGACCGGGTTGGTCCACGCCTGGTGAGCGGGCACGTTAGGCCGGATTCCCGGCCGCACCAAACCAGTGCCCTGTGCGTTCATGGCGTCGTTGACCAGGCTCGGCAGCCGGGACGGGTGGCCCTGGATCTCGGCGAACCGCCGCAGCCCGGACCGGACGTGCTCGGCCGCGATGCCCTCGTCCAGCAGGGTCTTGACGACCTTGCCGAGGTGGCCCAGCACGCTGCCCGGCGGGCGCTGGCTGCAGGCGGCGACGTACTCGCCGATCAGCTGGTTGGCCGAGACGGTGTCCGCGTCGGGCGCCTGGCGCCCCGTAGGGAAAGAAGATCCAGGATCCAAGATCCTAGATCCAGGCGCCGAGGGCTCCGGGAGGACTCGGCGAGCCTTCGGGGAGTCCTCGGCGAATATCGCCTGACCTGCGATTTTCCTCTGAGTCGGAGCCGCCGCCGAGTGAACAGTTGCGTCAGCGCCATCCCCGGAGGCGAGACGAGCGGGCAGTACCGACGACAGTTCGGGGAGCTGATCGAGCCCGGCGGGTGCGTTCGCCGAGGCCTCGGCGAATTCGCCGCGAGCACTCGGGGCTTGCTCATCGGCGGTTCCCGAGGCGTCGACGAGGGCGGCCCGCTGGATGCAGGGACCCTTGCAGACACCACACCGCTCCGGCTCGCAGTGCGGGCATGCGGGCAGCCGGGAGAGGCTCGGCTTGTCGATCTTCTGGTGGTTGTGCCAGGTCGGATAGTGGAAGTACTTGCGGCCGTCGCAGCCGGTGTACCGGCAGATCGCGCCGACGGCAGCGAGCTGCCGAAGGTGGTCCTCGACGTCCGCCCGGCTGATCTCGTCGCGCAGCGGCCAGATCAGGCCGTAGATGATCGCGGCTTGGTCGCGGTGCCTGCCGTGGTCGTCGGCATGGTTGGTCATGCCGAGGAAGGTGACCATCGCCGGTATGGACACCTCGGCCAGCGTCTCGGAAACCCAGGTCTCCGGCTTGACCGATCGGATGCGAGCCATGTCAGCGGCCCCGACCGGCGAGGGCGAGCTCTGCGGTGTCGAGGTCCAGGGTGTGGGGCAGGCTCCAGTCGGCGTCGGGCCACATCCGCAGCACCCAGCAGGCGGCGACCTTGGCGGTGACGCGGGTGATGTCGATCGGCTGACCGGCCGTGTCCACTGCGGAGGCATGGGGGTGGGGCCACCGGTGGTTCGGATCAGTCAGGCTGATCCGCAGAGTGGCGGCGCCGGGGATCATGTCGTTGAGCCGGGACGCGAGCCGACGGTGACGCTCTTGATCCGGGTGGGCAGTTCCCCTGTGCGTGGCAGGCATGCGATACTCCGTGGCTCGTAGGAGCGCATGCAGCGGTCTCGTGCAAAGAAGTCCCGCTGCGTGCGTGGTTGTGAATCGGCACCCTTCGGGATGCCGGCCCGGCGTCTGGGAGTTGGTAGCTCCCGGGCGCCGGTCTCATTTCCGCTCAGTTCGGGGTCTGTGCAAGCCCGGTGCGGCTGGGGCCAACCTGCTGGCCCCGCCCCGGGCTGCTTGCGGGAGCAGCACCATAGGGGGCACCTGCACGGCCAGTCCAGAGCGTTTGCCTGGCGCCCCACCAGGGGATTTCCACTGCTGAGCCCGTTTCGGCAGGATCAACGTACACTCCAGTTGCGCCACTGAGTCAACTGCTGTGTCGAGATTTGAGCCTCAGGGGGCGAGACCACACACTGCAGTGGCTACACTGGTCGTGACGACAGGAGGTGGGCATGATCAACGGAGCAGGGCGAACGTTCGCCGACCGGCTGGACAAGCTGTTCCGGGAGGTTCACCCAAAGGGTCGCGGCGCGTACACGTACGCCGAGGTGGCCAACGCCATCAAGGAGGCCGGCGAAGGCGCCATCACCGCCAGCGGCATCCAGCAACTGCGTACCGGTGCGCGAAGCAACCCCAAGATGGCCACCATCAAGGCCCTCGCCGACTTCTTCGGCGTGCCCGCCGGCTACTTCTTCGACGATGAGGTGGCCGAGCGCACCGCCGCTGAGATCCAGCTCGTCGCCGCGATGCGGGACCAGCAGATCGCAACGGTCGCCCTTCGGTCCGCCGGCCTTTCCACCGCGAGCCTCAAGATGGTGCACACCGTCATCGAGCAGGCCCGAGTGCTAGAAGGGCTCCCGTCCGACGATCTTCCAGGCGTCGACCTGAGCGAATAGCCGCTCAGTCCATGCGCATAAGGATCATGAGTCGCACGGTGGTCCGCCGAAGCGGCGCGAGGACCATCATCCGGACGGCGATCTCCTGCTCGCCGTGATACGGCAGCCGAAGCCGCCGAATGTCGCCGTCCGGATGATGGATCAGCTCTGTGTGCTCCCACATCTCCCGTGCCTCCGGGCTGCCTTGGAGAATTTCGCGCGCAACCTGCTGGAGATCCGCCTTTTCAGGGTTCTGGAGGCAGGCGTACCGCAACTGAGCAAGCATCGGGCCAGCCCAGTCCTCTGCCCACCGAACGAGCTGAACGCGCGCCTCCGGATACAGGAAAGCCCACTTCATGACATTGGGCTCGTAGGGGACCCAGGGAAACCACTCGATTTGGGGCCGGTTGTGCCCGAAGACGTTCCACGCCTCATCCGACAGATAGGCGGGATTGGGCAGTTGGTTGTCCAGCAGTTGCTGCATCCCCTCGTCGAGGATCTTGACTGCTTCGGCGTCGACGGCTGGGCGCTGGCGGGGCGGGTGCCCCACAGTCCTCAGATACAGCACCTCGCGCTCCGCCTCGGACAGCCTCAAGGCTAGGGCGAGCCGGTCGAGAAAGTCCGGACTAAAGTTCGCTTGGCGCCCCAGCTCCAGCTCGCGATACCAGCGATCAGTCACGCCGGTGAGCCCGGCAACGTCCATCTGAGACAGCCCCGAGCCCCGCCGGCCCTCACGGACCAGCCCCGGAATTCGTCGAGGATCCACGCGTGCACGCCACGAACGCAGAAGCCCACTCAGAGACTGCGCGGGATCATCATGCAGACCCGACCCGATTCCCGGATTATCCACAGCTGAGAGCTTATTCCTCCGCTCCCGTTTTCCAGGCTCCTCTGAAGTCGTGGCGCAACTCACAGATCAACTGACATTTTGTCAGAACATCTGATTTGCACTTCGCTCGCTACTCAGCGCATGCGAATGTTTAACATTCCACCGCCTGTCATCGCTGGAATGCAACGGGCGTAGACCGCCATGCTTAAGGGCCGACTACGCCCAGCAATCGGCGTACGGCGCATCTCGCGCGCCAAGGTCGGCGAGATGATCTGGCGGCGCCTCGTCACGATGCGTAAGCGGAAGCATGATTTCCCGGAAGCGCCACTTCCTCTTAGCGCCGGGCATGGTTAGAGCGCAGGTTCGAGTGTCCTCCGGCGCGGAGCCGTGACGGGCTGCCTGCCCCACCTGTCGTCGTCAGCGCGTGTACGGGAGAAGCACCATGTCGGGTCGTTCTGTTCTGGTCGTCGGCGGAAGCCGCGGGATCGGTCTTGAGGTAGCTCGCCAGATGGCCGACCACGGAGACCAGGTGGCGGTCACCTCCCGGTCCGGCAAGACTCCTGCGGGGCTGTTCGCCGTGAAGTGCGACGTGACGTCGCCCGCGGATGTCGAGCAGGCGTTCGCGGCAGTGGAAGCCGAGCACGGCCCGGTCGAGGCGGTCGTCGTCAACGCTGGCGTCACCCGCGACGCCCTCCTTCTCCGCATGTCAGAGGACGACTGGGCTGCGGCCATCGAGACCAACCTGACCGGGGCCTTCCGATGTGCCAAGCGAGCCCTGCGCTCGATGCTGCGCGCACGGCGAGGCGGCAGGCTGGTGTTCATCTCGTCGGCGGTTGCGCTTGCGGGCGAGGCCGGCCAAGCCAACTACGCCGCGTCCAAGGCCGCCCTGATCGGGTTCGCCCGCTCCGTGGCTCGGGAGTACGGCAGCAGGGGCATCACCTCGAACGTGGTGGCCCCTGGGCTCACGGCGACCGATATGACCGCCGTCCTGGGCCAGGAGCGGCTCGACGAGATCGTCGCCCGGGTTCCGCTGGGCCGAATCGCCCAGCCCAGCGAGATCGCGGCGGCGGTCCGCTTCGTGGCAAGCACCGAGGCCGGCTACATCACGGGGGCGGTCATCCCGGTCGACGGCGGCGCCGCCATGGGGCACTGACGCTCCGCCGTTTCCCTGACGCGGGATACAACTCCCGCACCCTGCTGATCGCCCGACCACGTCCTGTACGGCTTCCCCAACAGGCTCGTCTTCTTCCAGGGGTGACCATGGACAGCAGCCAGCTCCGAGCTGCATGCGAGCAGCGCCTCGCCCTCCTCGAACTGCCCCACCGCTTCGGCACCCAGCAACTCCGCGAAGCGGTAGCCGCCCTGCGGGGCAAGCCGATCGTCTTCCGCCAGCTCCCGGCAGACGCCGACAGCTCCACACCGTGCGGCATCCGTGTCGAGACGCCGTCGGCCGACCTGCTCTTCGTCGAGCAGGGCACATCCGCCGCGCACCAGATGCACATCCTGGCGCACGAGATCAGCCACATCCTCTGCAACCACCCGGGTTCCCTGGCTCTGGGCGACGGCGTCGCCGAGAGCATCGGGTTCAATCCCACGCTCGCGCTGCGGATGTCGGGCCGTACCACCTACACCACGGCAGACGAGCGCGAGGCCGAACTCCTGGCCACGCTCATCCGCCAGCGCGCCTACCGCGAGAGGCTCCACCCATCGCCTCGTCCGGCTCGAGCCGACGAGCGCTGGGACGCCATCTTCTCCTGACAGTGATGATGTGACTGGTGGTTCTGCTGATGAGGCTGACTCGCCTCCTGACTGACGTCTCGGACTGTCCTGTTTGGGATTTGTCGTCTCGTCAGCGGGGCCACCACGCACGCGGCCGGACGGGTGCTTGTGACTTCATAGGAGCTTGGTCCAGAAGCCCCGTCACTGTCTTGTCCACCCGCCCGACCGGCGCGTGCCGCCCTCGGCTCGGACAAGCGGCAAGGACGGACATGACCAGCATGACGCATGACAGTGCGGAGATCACCGGCGGAGTCGACACCCACGGCCTGACCCACCACGCGGCCGTGATCGACCCGCTCGGCCGGCACCTCGCCGACCAGGAGTTCCCGGCCACGATCGCCGGCTACCGGGCTCTCCTCGACTGGATGCGCTCGCACGGCGCACTGACAGCGGTCGGAGTGGAGGGAACCGGTGCCTACGGTGCCGAGCTCGCCCGGGTTCTGACCGCGGCCGGGGTGACGGTGATCGACGTCGACCGGCCCGACCGCAAGACCCGCCGGATGCGCGGCAAGTCCGACCCGATCGATGCCTACGCCGCCGCCACGGCCGTGGCTTCCGGACGGGCTACCGGCGTCCCGAAGAGCCGCGACGGCATGGTCGAAGCGGTGCGGGTACTGCGAGTCGCCCGCCGCAGCGCGGTCAAGGCCCGCACCCAGGCGATGAACCAGCTCCGAGGCATGCTGGTGTCCGCCCCGGCGACGCTGCGCGAGCAACTGGCCGGCCTGGACCGAAGCGTGCTGATACGCACCGCCGCCCGCCTGCGCCCCGGCGGCGACCTGTCCACACCACTGGCCGCGACCAAGGCCGCGCTGCGGCGCCTGGCCCGCCGCCACCAGGCACTGGACGAGGAGATCGCCGAGCTCGACGCCGGGATCGGCCCGCTGCTCAAGCAAGCCGCCCCCGAACTGCTCGCACTGTTCGGCGTCGGCCCCGAAACCGCCGGCCAGCTGCTGGCCTCCGCCGGAGACAACCCCGAACGCATGCGCTCCGAGGCCGCCTTCGCCCACCTGGCCGGGGTCGCACCGATCCCGGCGTCCTCCGGCCGCACCAACCGCCACCGACTCAACCGCGGCGGCGACCGGGCCGCGAACAACGCCCTGCACACCATCGTGCTGGTCCGCATGCGCTACAACGAGCGGACCCGCGCCTACGTCGAGCGCCGAACCAAGGAAGGCCTGTCCAAGAAAGACATCATGCGCTGCCTCAAGCGCTTCGTCGCCCGCGAGATCTACCGCGCCCTGACCAGCACACCGACAACCCGACACATCACTCAAACCGACCTTGCTCCTGCGGCTTGACGTCCATAGGAGCATCCCTTCCAAGGAACTCACGTGATCAGCGCCATCTTCGGCGGGATGCCCATCCTCCTGCTGGCAGCTTCCCTCTACTGGGCGCTCAGACGCCGAGCCGGCCAGCGACCGGCCGGCACAATGAGCATGTCCGCCTTCCTCGCCTGCTTCGCCGTTGCATTCAGCGCCTATGCTCCGGTGGTTCGCACGCTGGAGGACTCGATCGCGCTCGACTTCTCCCGGCTGGTGAGCAACTCCGCGACCCTTTCCGCGGCAGCGAGTGTGACCTCGGTCCTGCTCTTCCTCAATTACCCCGCTGCGGAGGCCCGCCGCCGGCTCCGGATCCGTCTCCGGCTCCTGGCCCTGGCCGTCGCGACGATGACAGCGGCTTTCGCGCTCACGCCGCCCTCCCTCGTGTGGAGCGCTTCTGAGCATCAAGGCTCCCTCGACGAAGCCCCCGTCACCCTGCACCTGTATTCGCTGGCCTACATCTGCTTCCTCGCCTACGCGATCTTCGACTGCCTCGCCCAGACCTGGACCCGGTCGCGCACCGCCACTCGCACCAGCCAGCGAGTCGGGCTTCGCACCACCGCCGTCGGCTGCGTCTTCGCTCTCGTCTACACGACGTACAAGACGATCAATGCCGTTGCAGCGACCCTCGGTTGGGAAGCGATCCCCGGGCATGACCGCTGCACGAGCCTGATCACTCCAGTGAACTGTGCCTTCGCTGTCACCGCTCCAGCAGTCAGCGTGCTGCTCATCACCTTGGGCTTGACCCTCCCGGCGCTCCTCTGGCCGCTGACGCGCTACCTCCAGCAGCGCTGGGAGCTTCGGTCGCTCGCCGACCTCGAGCCGCTCTGGCTCGACCTCACCGCCGCGATGCCCGGACTCGTCCTCCAACCGGACGCCGCCACGGCCGAAGCCGACTTCCTCCTGCAGCGCCGAGTCGTTGAGATCAGCGACGCCGTCCTCGCCCTCCGGCCCTACCGGTCGCTCGCGGTTCAGCAGGCGGCAACCCGAGAAGTGGAACGCCATGGACTCGCCGGCGCGGCCGAGGGCGGCGCCGTGGTCGAGGCTGCGGTACTGGCCGTCGCCCTGCGGACCATGGTCGGCGGCGGCTGCCCCGAATCCAAGCATGCTCCGCAGGCGCCCGGCACTGAGGCCCGCGCGGGAGACCTCCGCGCCGAGACGGCCTGGCTACGCTCGGTCGCGCGGGCCTACGCCGCGAGCAGCGTCGTCCGATCCGTACGACAGCTCCCCTTGGTTCCCGAGACCGCGAACGGATGACCATGAACAGTCCCTTCCAGGACCCCGACTTCCTCCGGGATCCGTACCCGACGTACGAGGCGCTCCGGCGCAACGGCGCTGTACAGAAGCTCCCAGGCACCGGACACAAGGCCGGCTACGTGGTGACCGGCTACAGCGAGGCGAAGCAGGCGCTCGCCGATCCTGGGCTGTCAAAGGACACAAAACGCTTCTTCGCGGGCAAGGAGACCGGCCGCAGCCTCCACTCCGCCGTCTCGCAGAACATGCTGGCCACGGATCCACCGGACCACACCAGACTGCGGCGCCTCATCACGAAGGCGTTCACTCCCGGTGCCGTCGACCGCCTACGCCCGTACATTGTCGACCTCGCCGACGAGCTGCTCGAATCGTGGATGCCCGGAGACCAGGTCGACATCATCGAGAGCCTCGCCATCCCGCTGCCCGTCACCGTGATCTGCCAACTCCTCGGCATCCCGCCTGCCGACCGGGACCGCGTTCGGGCGTGGTCGAGGGACCTGTTTGCCGCCGGCGCCCCCCAGCGGATCGACACCGCCTCCCACGCCCTCGCCGAATACATGTCCGAGCTGGTCTCGTCAAAGCGACGCACCCCGGACGATGCGCTGCTGTCCGCCCTGGTCGCTGTCCGGGACAGCGACGGCGACCAGCTGACCGAGCAGGAGCTGGTCTCGTTGGCGGTGCTGCTCCTGGTCGCCGGACACGAGACGACCACCGCCGCGATCGGCAACGCCGTCCTGGCCCTGCTCCGGCACCCTGGCCAGCTGGAGCTCCTGCGGTCGGACCCGAACCGAATCGAGAGCGCAGTCGACGAGCTTCTTCGCTACGACTCCGCAGTCACCATCGCCACCTGGCGCTGGGCTCCCGAACCAATCCGAGTCGGCGAGACGGACATTCCGGCAGACAGCCCAGTGTTCGTCAGCCCGGGCGCCGCCAACCGCGACCCCGCCCGGTTCGCAGACCCGGATCGGCTCGACCTGGGGCGGGAGGAGGCACGCGCACACCTGGCCTTCGGCCACGGCATCCACCGGTGCCTCGGCGCACCACTCGCGCACGCTGAGGTGGCGACCGCAGTACGTATGCTGCTCGCCCACTTCCCCAACCTTCGACTAGCTGAGCCCGCCGACCAGCTCCGCTGGCGGCACTCGCGGCTCGTCCGCGGGCTGGAATCGCTCCCCGTCCTTCTGTAAGCCAGCAGCTTCTGCGTAGCGGAGGGCGTCCGAACATCGTGTACAGGTCACTTTGCGGCGGTGGCACTTACGGGTGTGATTCGACAGGATCCCTTCCATGAGGTCTCAGGACACAGGGTTGTCACCCGCGTGGGTTGCGCGGAAGGTTGTCGCGTATGACGAACTCCAGGCTGTGGCAGGCTCGCTGTGGTGGCTGCAGTCCGACCCCGATCACGGCGGGGTCCGGCGCGTGATGTGTTCGGAGCGCTCCGGCATCGCCTTCGCGGTGACGCCATCCGACTTCTCGGTCGGGAGCGAGCTCCACGCCTACGGTGGCGGCAGCTTCGCAGTGGTGGAGGACGCGGTGTGGTTCGTCGGTGACGACGGTTCCCTCTTCCGCCAGCCGCTCGGCTGCACGCCGGACAGGATCGTGCCCGTCTGTGGCTCCGAACAATACGGGGACCTCGCTCCAGGCCCGGACGGCAGGGTGTTCGCGGTTCGTGGCGACAGCGCTGCGGACGAGATCGTCGCGGTGTCTCCTGCCGGAAGCGTTCAGGCCCTGGTTCGCTCCTCCGAGTTCCTCTCCTGCCCTCGGCTCGCAGAAGGCACCCTGGCGTATCTGGAGTGGAAGCGGGACCAGATGCCTTGGGACAGTTGCCGTCTCCTGCTGGCCGACATCCGGTCCGGCCTTCCCGGACCCGGTCGCGTTGTGGCGGGCGGTCGCTCGGAGTCCGTGGGCCAGCCGTCCTGGGGGCCGGACGGGTTGCTGTACTTCATGTCCGACCGAACGGGTTGGTGGAACCTCTACCGGCTTCGCGACGACACGGTGACGACGATCCTGCCCACCGACGCGGACTGCGCGCCGGCGCCCTGGGAAGCGGGCTACCAGTCGTACGGATTCGCCGCCGACGGCGCCCTCGTACTGACCGTGCTGGATGGGTTCTCCACCAAACTCATGGCCGTCGATCCCGCAGGCATCCGGCGTCGGCTCGGTCCGAATCTCACCTCGGTGAAGCCGTACATCGCAGTCGACGACGGCCGACTTGCCGTAATCGGCTCCACGCCGTCGTCCGCCCCGGGCCTGTGGTCACTCGACCTCACGGCACAAGCCGACGCCCTGGCCGTTCCGGTGAGCCCGGAATCCGCGTCCGCCCCGCCCTGGACGCCCACCCCGCCGTCGATCGACACCGCACAGGTCACGGATGGTCATGTGCGCTTCCTGCTGCACCGGCCGGCGGGGGCAGCGGCGCCGGTGCCACTTCTGGTGCGGGCACACCCCGGTCCGACGGACGACGTGCCCCTGCGGCTGGACTGGACGACCCAGTTCTTCGTCAGCCACGGCTTCGCCGTCGCCGAAGTCCTCTATCGGGGCAGCACCGGCCGAGGCCGTGCGTTCCGGCAGGTGTTGCACGGCCACTGGGGCGAGTACGACGTCGAGGACTGCGCCGCGGTGGCCGAGCACCTGCGCTCGACCGACGTGGCGCTGCCCGGGGCGATGTTCATCACCGGCGCGAGCGCCGGCGGGTACACGGCGCTCCAGGCAGCAAGCCGTCCCGGGCCGTTCGCCGGCGCGACGGCCACCTCGGCGATCATCGACCCCGCACGGTGGGAACTGTCCGTCCCGGACTTCCAGCGCCCCCACGCAGCCGTGCTACGGGGGACTGCCTGCGCGGTGACGCCGGAACGGATCCGTTGCCCCGTGCTGGTGATCCACAGCACCGCCGACACGATCACATCCGCCAAGGAGGCCATGCAGTTGGCCCAAGACCTGGCCGCCCTCGGCGGTGACCACGACAGCCTGCTGCTGGACGACGGCGACCACTACCTGTCAGCGCCCGCCGCCCGGGAACAGGCCCTCCGCGCCGAACTCGACTTCTACCGCCGCCTCATGAGCCGCCCGAGAGCGTGACGGCCATGCCGTCGGCCTCGGGTAGCACGGCCCGGGCGAACTCGCGCAGCTCCCGGGACGGGGCATAGTCGACATGGGCCCAGAGGGACGAATCCCCCATCGTCGGACGGTCCGCACCACCGGTCACTGACCCGCGTCCTGTGTCGCCTAGCCTTGAGCAATGAAGCTGAGCCTTGCATACCGGACCGCCGAATCGCTTCTCGCGGGCATCCCCCTGCGCTGGGCGCACTCCTGCCGGGTCTTCGAGCAGGCCAGGGTCCTCGCCCCGGTACTCGGGGCCGACGAGGAGGTGGTGCGCGTCGCAGCCATTCTCCACGATGTCGGGTACGCGCCCTCCGCAGTCGACACCGGTCAGCACATGATCGACGGCGCACGGTACCTGCGTCGGATCGGCGTCGATGCCGAGGTCTGCTCGCTCGTCGCCTACCACTCCTCGTCGGAGTGGGAGGCAGCCGAACTGGGCCTGTCGGCCGCGCTCTCGGAGTTCCGCCGGCCGCCGTCGGAACTGCTGGACGCGATCACGTACTGCGATCTCACCAGCGGCCCCGACGGCACCGTGGTCGACCCAGTGTCCAGGCTCGACGAGGTTCTCCGCCGGTACGGCACCGGCCACGTCGTCCACCGCGCCGTCTCCGCGGCCCGCCCGGCGCTGCTCGCCATGGTCGACCGGGTCGCGAAGCGGCTGGCCGAGTCCGGCGGCGCCTGAGTCAACCGAGGTGCGGGGCTTCCTCGTTCCGGAAGCCGTGGTCGATTCGAAGCCTGGTCGTCGGAGCGATGTCCAACCCGTCCAGTCCCTCCCGCGGCACCCAACGCACCTCGAAGGACTCGCAGCTGGCAGCGAGCCGGCCGCCGACCGGCCTCGCGCGGAAACACAGGGAGAACTCCTGGCGCACCTCCCCGTCAGAGAACTCGATCACATGCCCGGGGTCGCTGTACGTGCCGACAAGGCCGGTGACCTCGACCTCGATGCCGGTCTCCTCCCGTACCTCGCGCACGACGGCCCCTGGAAGGTTCTCGCCGATCTCCAGGCCCCCGCCCGGCATTCCCCAGCGGCCGTTGTCGGAGCGCCGCTCCAGCAGGAGTTCGCCGCGCTCGTTCACCACGAACGCGGTAACGGCGGGCACGATCCGCTGGGCCCTCGGGGCGTTCGGATCGTCGAAGTAGTCGGTACGGCTCACGATTCCTGCCTCGGTAGCGGAACAGCACTGGCCCAGACCTTCTCGAAGCTCTGCCGGTAGGTCGAGACCAACTGGGCGCCAGCGACCCGGCGTAGGTGGAGCACCGGGGTGAGCGGCGCGCTCACGCCGTAGATCTGGGTGTTCACCAGCATCTCGTCGTCGAACCAGTACAAGGAGTTGTGCAGCGTGGACCGGTGCGCCCGGAACTCGATGCCGGGCGTTCCGTAGAGCGGTCGGTAGAGCTTGATGACCTCGCGCACCTTGTACGCGACGCCCTCGCCGAGCTCCTCCTCCTCGCCCCGCCGCGCGACCTCCGAGCTCTCCGGGTCACCGATCAGCAGACGGACCCGGACTCCTGCCCGGGCCCGTTCGGTGAGCGTCCGGTGCCAGCGCGGGTTCTCGGCGAGATGGACGCCGGCGTGGACGAGCACGCCGATGCCCGTCGTGGCGCGCTCGGCGAACTGCAGCCACAACTCCGGTGGTACAGAGGAACGGTGGGGATAGACGTGGACGATCTCGGCGTCGGCCTCGTCCAGGCGCTGGATCTCGGACTTCGCGTCCGGCCAGAGGTAGTCCTCATCGGTCTGCAGCCTGGCCGCCGCCGCCTGGCGGTGCCGCCTGTACGGTTCACGGCTCTTGAGGATCCAGCGCTCCACCGTCTTGGCATCGACACCGCAGTGCTCCGCCAGTTCCCGCTCGGTGACTCCGCGGACGACCAGCGCCGACCGAAGGCGTTCGTTCGCCATGGCACTCCCGGATGGGACGTCTTGGGACGTAATGAGACCTCAGGACGATACCGAGGACGTCCGAAGACGTCCAGCTCGGACCTGATCATGTCCCCCTCCTCCCAGGCATTCTGAGTCTCCGCCGCCCGACCGGATCGAGTCGGTCGGCTCGAATCCACCCGCTCATCTGCGGAGAATCGCCATGTACCCGTGCATCCTCAGCACCGTCGTCAACGACCTGGTCGGCACCGCCGGCGTCCTGGCCGCCATCCACGTCAGCCCCGAGGGGCTTGTGCTCGGCGCCTCCCCCGGCGTCGACCGCGACGAAGCGGACCACTGGGCCGCCGTCATGGCAGCCCTCAACGCCGTGAGCAACCGCGGCACCGAGATCATCAGCCGCCACAACGCCGAGTCCAGCCCCTGGGGCCACAGCCTGATCGAGGACCGCTCCGGCCGGACCCTGATCCGGGTCGGCGCCGCCGACGGCTCGATGCTCGCCGTGGTGTGCGCGAAGACGGACCACCTGGGCGAGATCGCCTTCCGCCTCGTCCAACTGGCCGACGACGAGTTCGCTCCGACGGAGGCGGCGTGAACGCGACCACCGCCGCGAACGGCGCCGGGGCGCCTCGACGGCCCCTGCCGCTGCCCGGCCTCCTCTCGGCCGTCCACATTATCGACCCCCACACCCGCGGCGTGGCCGGCCTGGCCTCCTACCTGGCCCGGAGACACGCTCGGGTGACGGTCTCGCCGTCGCACCCCGATTCCCACCCCGACCTGCTTCGCAGGCTCGAACGGAGCGGTGTCGGCCTTCGGGCGACCAACCCCGGGACGGCCTCGCTGATCTGGGGCGGAGACAACACCGTGGTCCACGAGGTCCTGGACCACGCCGTCGGCCGAGGCCTTCCCATACTGGGCTACGCACGAGCCGTCGAGCTGCTGGCCGCCACAGCGCCGACCACGGTCGCCGTCGCCGGCAGCCACTCCACCACCATGGCCGCCGCAGCGCTCATCTGCGCGCTCGTCAGCCGCGACCCCGGGTGGATCCTCGCCGAGGCGCCCAAGGGCGACTCCGCCGGCTACGACGGCGGCGGAGAACTCCTAATCGTGGACCTCTGCCCGGACAGCTCCAGCCACGACGCCTCGCCGCCCGGTTGGCGCTTCCGCTCCCTGGGCGAAGGGCTCAACCCGGCCGTGACGCTGGTCACCGCCGCGGACGCCGCACCGCCGTGCTGGTGGAACCAGCAGGAGGCGCTGGACCAGATGGAGGCCCTCGCTCGACGGAGCGACACGGTGGTGGTGTGGGCCGCCCAGCCCGGTTGCCAGGAACTCGCGGACCGGCTGCGCCGACGCCGCCCGGGCCCGAAGGTGGTGACCGTCGGTCGCGGCGCCGACATGGACGTGCAGACCCTCGGGAGGTTCTGGACCGGAGAGGACCACCGCGTCACTGTCCAGGCGGGCGGCGAGCAGCACACCTTCACCGTACCGGTCGCCGGGACGAACTCCGCCATGGCCGTGGCGACGGCCTGGGCCGCGGGCTGGGCGCTCGGTGTCCCCGGCCATGAACTCGTCGACGGGCTCGGCGCGTTCGCCGGCGTCGAGAGGTCGCTGACCCGGCTCGGCACGAGCGGTGGCATTGACGTCGTGGAATCCAGGGCCGTACACCCGAGGGAGATCGAGGCCGACCTCCAGGGCGCCCGGATGCTCACCGAGGGCGCGGTGGTGGCCGTGTACGAGCCCTCCGGGCACCTGCGGTCGAACGCCCTCGCTGGCCTGATTGCCGACGCCTTGACCGCCGCCGACCGGACGGTGCTGCTGCCCGTCCACTCGACGTTCCCCCGTCACCACAACCGCGCCGACGGCGGCGAGAGCATCCTCAACGCCAGTTCCACCGGCGCGGTGATCCGCTACGAGCCCGGCCTGGACCAACCGGGCCCCGAGTCCCTGGTCGCCTCCCTCGTACAGCGGGGTGACCTGGTCCTGACCATCGGCCACCAGGCCGCCCGGCGGATCGGGCCCTCGCTGCTGGCCGCCCTCGACCGGCCGTAGCCCATCCCTCGTCCCCACTTCTCCTGGAGATCCGCCATGCCCACCTCCCTTCCCGCCAAGCCCGACCTGTCCGAGGCCGACGTCCTCCTCCTGCAACAGCTGGCCTGCGGCGCTCTGTACGGGGCGATCAGCCGGGCCACCGGAATCGAGGAAGCCAAGGTCGGCAATGCCATCCTCACCCTGCTGACGAAGATCGGCACGAAGTCGCGCTTCCACGCCACCGCCTTGGGCGCGGGGTGGGGCTTGGTGGAGGACGTGCACGTGATGAACCCCACCGGCAACCCGCCGCTGGCGAAGCACGTCGAGGTCCTCGCCGGACTGGTGGGCGGCGAGGACGCGGCCATCACCGCGGAGCGCCTGGGCCTGACCGTGAACACGGTGAAGACCTACACCCAGACCGTCCTGAGGACGCTCGGGGTCCGGTCGAGGGAGCAGGCGACCGCAGCGGCTGTTCTCGGCGACCTGGTGCCGCTGCGGACCCTCGGCGTCGGTTGGCCGGCTGTGACGCTCAGCAAGCTTCGGCAGCAGGCAAAGGCGGGCTGATGCAGACGGAAGTGGCGCCCACGGCGCTGGCCCTGCCGCTCGTCGCGGTGTTGGACAGGGTCGGTCTCGGGATGACGAACGCGGCGATCGGCGCGGCGATGAATCTGAGTGTCGACACCGTCAAGAGCCACCTGCGCCAGGTGTACAACCGGTTGGGGACGGCGAACCGGGTCCAGGCCTTCGCTCGAGCGTGGCAGTCCGGTCTGCTCACCCGTTCGGCCCCAGTGGGCGCTCCGCCAGCCCTCACGGACGAGCAGATGTTGATCCTGCGGATCTGGGCGGCGGGCGGGAATCGCCCTGACGTCGCCCGCGCGCTGGAGGTCCGGGAGCGTGCAGCGGAGCTCTACGAGGACGCCGTGCTGAACGTCTTCGGCGCGCGCAAGCGCGTTGTCGCCGTCCGCCGAGCGCTGGAGCACCAGCTGATCGATCCGGCCGGCGACACCCTGGCAGAGCTCACCACACCCCTGGCGGCCGATTCGAGCCAGGGCCGCACCAGGCACCACTGGCCGAAGGGAGCGGCCGGTGTATCCGGCCCCGTAGCCACGACCCCAACAGAGCCCAACCAGCGCTCCGATCCGCTGGAACGCGCCGTCGCGGTGCTGCGGTCCGCGCGCGGTCTGGCCGTACACCTCGGCGCGCTGGCCGGCCTCCCGAAAGTGCCGTCGCTGGCGGAGGTTCTGGCCGGGTCCGCACCTCGCGGGCCGGTGCCGACCGTCGTGCGGCTGGTGCACCAAGCGCTGGCCCTCAGTGTCCCATGCGCTCTGGTGCTTCCTGCCGCGGCGGTCGATCCGGACCATGCCGTCGGAGTGGTCGGGCTGGAAGCGGCCTGGTCCTGCGCCGTCCGCCAGGGCGCGTACAACGGCACCGCCGCCTACGTGGTCGCCGCCCACCGGCTCGGCGCACCGGCCGATGACCTCCTGGTCGTGTGCACCACCGATCAGGCACCCGTGGCAGGGGAAGCCGGCTTCCGCCGGGTCCTGACGACCACGAACATCGTTCCGAGGACGGAGCCTCGATGTACTCCCGTGCCCGAGCTGAACGCGCTGCAGCGCCGGATCGCCGAGCTCGCCGCCGAGGGGCTGACCATCGCCGAAATCGGCGGCCGGGTCCATGCCGGGGAGTACTTGGTCCGACATCGCCTGGCCGACCTGCGCCGACGCGCCGGCGCCGTGGACGACGCACACTTGGCCGTCCGCCTGATCACGACGAAGCTGATCGGCACCCAGCGGCTGCGGGCCGAGCTGCCCGACCGCGTGCCCGAGCTGGATCAGTCGGGACGAGCCGTGATCACGCTGATCTGCACCGGGACGATGAGCGAGGCCGGGGCGAACGGCGTCGGGCTGAGCCTGCGCGAGGCCCGCACCATCGAGGCCAGGGTCGTTCGTGCGCTCTCGTGGCGCGGCAGCCGCACCCATGCTGCCGCCGTCGCCCTCCTCACCGGCATCGTCACCCTACCTCCGACGAACTCCGTCCCCTCCATGGAGCCGATGGTCCCGGTGCCGTGAAGCCGGCTTCGAGCAGGGGACAGTGACCGCCACGCCCTTGCGGCCCGCCTCCCGTACGCCCCGACAGCCCACCGTGCCGGGCGACGCACCGGCCCCCCACACACACTTCCAGGAAGAACAAATGATCTTTCGAGCCATCGCCGCAGCCGCGATCCTCACGTTCTGCGTGACGATCGTCTCCTCCGCACCCGCTCGGGCTGCCGAGCCGGGTATGCCGATCTGGACCGCCCCCGTCGCCGAGAGTCTCCCGATCTGGCCCACTTCCGGTCAGTGATCCAGGTGGGGTGCTGCTCTGCACGCTGAGCGGCACCCCACCGCCCGCCGCCTCGGGCTCGCACTCCAGGAGCCTGCCCACCAGTTCAAGGGATGTGCTCCACCATGTTGATCCTTGTCCCGCCGCCGGGCTGGATATCAGGCCGCTATCTCGGCTCGCAGCCGTTCCAGGGCACCGTCCGCCTGTTCCTTGACTTCGGGCAGACGACGGCCGGTCCGGACAACGCGCTGGAGCTGGTGCGGCAGGCGGTGGAGGGTCGCGCCATCGACCGCGGCGCTGAGCTGTTGCGCCGCGCCGGTCGGGTCTCCTTTCCGCAACAGCACCTCGCCGGCGGTGATCGCCGCGATGATCCGCCACTGGGGGGTCGCTCCGAGTCCGGCGGCCGGCGCTCGGTCGAGCTGCCGGACCGCTTCAGCGACCCGGCCGGTGCCCATGAGACCGCGAAGGCGAACCTCGTGGAGGGTGAACTCGGAGAACAGCGCAGTGGGTGCCACTTCGTACAGAAGCCGGCTGCCGTCATCGATCGCGGCGTCGAAGACCGCGGGATCCCCTGCGGCTCCGGCAGCCCGGGCGAGCAGGACGATGGCCTCGGCGCGTTCGGTGGCGGTGCGGGCGGTGTCGCGGGCCTGCCCCAGCCGGTCCAGTGCGCGCAGGTGCAGGCCGGACTTGCGCAGTTCGTTGCCATGGTGGCGAAGTGCGTGGGCGTGCAGCGCCGGATCGCCTACCCGCCGTGCGACGCTGAGTCCCTTGCCGGTCCAGCGGGCCGC
>NZ_JAHSQD010000799.1 GCF_020103755.1 Streptomyces sp. LS1784 | reverse complement strand
GGCCGGCCCCGACGAGGGGCGCGCCGCGCTCGGCGCACCCCTGGACATCGCGCCCGCCGCCCACGCTCCGGTCGGCCGCGGCTACGCCCGGGTCGGCAACAGCGCCCCGGTGCGCCTCCAGGTACCCGCCACCATCGACCCGCTGGACGACGAGGCCCCGACCCCGCTGCGGGACGCGGTGATCGCCCTGCTGCCGCACCGGGACAGCCGCACCGAGGCGGCCGCCGCCGCACCACCCCGCCCGGAGCACCCACCGGTGGTCCCCGCGGCCGATCCGGCCCAGGCCCATCCCGTCGACCTCGCCAAGAACGAGCCGATGATCCGTTCACGGCCGATCTCCTGACGGCCGGGCCGACCGGCCTCGCGGGCCGGCTGTCCGGCGCTCGACCGGGGTCGGCGCCCGCCGCCGAATCCCGTCCCGGTACGCTCGTCACGGAAAGTCCGCACGATCACCAGACGTGAAATAGGTGACACCTGGAGTGATATCACCGGCCAGATGTGACAAATCGGGCGCGGGTGGGTACAAACAGGGGCGGCACGACAGACGACGCATGTCCCGGGACGGGAATCTTCGTCGGAAGCCGAGCGTTGACCGAACGACGAAGAACAGCGACCACTAGTCCTGTGGGCCATAAGCCCGGGAGGCACGATTCATGAGCGAGCGAGCTCTCCGCGGCACGCGACTCGGGGCCACTAGCTACGAGACCGACCGTGGTATCGATCTGGCTCCCCGCCAGACCGTCGAGTACGCATGTCAGAACGGACACCGTTTCGAGGTTCCTTTCTCGGTCGAGGCGGAGATCCCCCCGACCTGGGAATGCCGCTTCTGTGGCCAGGAGGCGGCGCTTCTCGACGGCGACGAGCCGGAGGAGAAGAAGACCAAGCCGACGCGCACCCATTGGGACATGCTGATGGAGCGCCGGACGCGCGAGGAGCTGGAGGAGGTGCTGGCCGAGCGGCTGGCCGTGCTCCGCTCCGGTGGGATGAACCTCGCGGTGCACCCGCGGGACACCCGTAAGAGCGCCTGACACCTCGCTCCCGCCCCGAGCGGGAGGACGCGAAAAGGGACCCTGGTGACCAGGGTCCCTTTCGCGTTGCCCGGCTTCGTGTTGTCCGGGGCACTGGGCGAGCCGCCCCGGCACGCCGGGCCGCCCGGGGCGGGATGCGCCCCGGGCGGCTCGTGGGAACGGGCGGGTCAGCCGGCGATCGGCGGGCGGTAGGCGGTGTCCGGGCCCTGCGGGCCACGCGGGCCGGACTCCGGGTCCACGACCTCGCCCTGGATCACCTTGCCGTCCGGGCGGTGGATGCGCAGCTGCTCCTGGAGCCGCATCGCGTCCGCGAACGCGTCGGCACCGACGGCGGAGGTGCTGCGCAGCGCCTTGTCCGCGGCCCGGCGCCCGGCCGCCCGCCACAGCACCCGAGTCGGCGGGAAGAGCAGGGTCAGGGCCACCAGGTCCGACAGGAAGCCGGGGACGATCAGCAGCAGGCCGGCCAGCACGGTCATGCTGGTTCCGGTCTGCGGCTGCTGCGACTGCGGGTTCTTGCTCTGCTCGATCGCCGCCGACAGCGCCTTCAGCCCGGCCCGCTTGATCAGCGAGCCTCCGATCAGGGCGCCCGCGATGAGCAGCAGCACGACGGTGAAGCCGCCCAGCCACGAGCCGACCTGGACCAGCAGCCAGATCTCCAGCACCAGCCAGGCGGTGATCAGCAGCGGCAGCACCCGCCGGAGCCTGCTGCGCGGGGCCGGACGGGTCGGGGTAGCTTGCTGGGTCACGGTACGAATCCACTCCAGGCGGTGCTCTGCGCGCCGCACGGAAGGTCCGGGCCGGCTACGGCACCACCGGCTCCAACGATTCCCGCTCGGCCGGTGTTCCGGCCGAAGCCTTCTTGCGGCGGCCGACCAGCACCGCTGCGCCGCAGGCCAGCAGGCCGCCGACGGCGAGCGTCCACTCCGGGGCGGCGCCGACCTCGTCGGCCACCGTGGTGCCGTCGCGCAGGGGGACGGTGGCCGACAGCTCGGCCGGGGTCAGCTCCTCGGTGCGCTGCTGGACGCTGCCGTCCGGGGCGATCACCGCGCTGATGCCGCTGGTGGCGGCGATCAGCACCGCCCGGCCGTGCTCGACGGCCCGCAGCCGGCTCATCGCCAGCTGCTGCTCGGGCTGGCCGGTCCTGGCGTAGGTCGCGTTGTTGGTCTGGACGACCAGGACCCGGGCGCCGCTGTCCACGGTGTCGCGGACGATCTCGTCGTACGCCACCTCGAAGCAGATCACGTCGCCGATCCGGGCCGGGCCGAGCTGCATCACGCCGTTGTGGTCGCCGGGGTAGAAGTCCCGGGCGACCCGCTGGAGGCGGGAGATCACCTTCATCAGCTGCGCCCGGAACGGCACGTACTCGCCGAACGGGACGGGGTGCTGCTTGGTGTAGGAGGCGCCGGGGCCGGTGACCGGGTCCCAGACGATGCCCTCGTTCTGGACGTGCTGCGCGTCCGGGCCGTCCACCAGGGTGCCGACCAGGGTGGGCACGCCGACCGCCTTGACCGCCTCGTCGATCCGCTGACGGGCCAGCGGGTCGCTGAACGGGTCGAGGTCGGAGGAGTTCTCCGGCCAGATCACGATGTCGGGGCGCTCGACCCTGCCGGCCCGGATGTCGGCGGCGAGCCGCTCGGTGGCCGAGGCGTGGTTGTTGAGGACCATCATCGGGCGGCCCAGGAAGTCCATGCCCGGGTTGGGCACGTTGCCCTGGACGATGGCGACCTTGACGGTGTCGGCGGCGGCCGTGGGCACCGGCACGAGGTAGCCGGCCAGCAGCGCGGCCACGGCGCCGAGCGCCGCCAGCGCGGCCGCCTTCGGGGCCCTGCCCG
>NZ_JAHSQD010000798.1 GCF_020103755.1 Streptomyces sp. LS1784 | reverse complement strand
CGCCGACCTGCCGGAGGTGGCCGTCGCGCTGGGCGAGGCGTACCGGGCGGCGGGCGGCGGGGCCGTCGAGCGGCCGGGCACACCGCGGCTGGAGCAGCTCACCGTCCGGCTGGCGCTGGGCGGGCGGTCGCACTCGGTGGAGCTGCGCAAGGAGCCGCTGGGCCATCGCCCGGTCCGGCTCGATCTCGGTGCGCCCGGTCCGGACGAGCCGCCGGTGGTGCTGCCGGTCGTCGCCCTGGAGGACGCGGCCGCGCTGACCACCGCGCTGCTCGTGGACCGGGGCATGCCTCGCGACCTGATCGATGTGCACGCCCTCACTCGCTGCTACCGGGAGGGCGAACTGCTCGCTCTGGCAGAGGAGTTGGACCCGGACTTCCAGCCTGCCGCGCTGGCCGAACGGCTGGAGACGCTCGCCGAGGCGGCGGACGGGCGGTTCCGCGCCCGGGGCGCTCCGGCCGGGCAGGTGGACGAACGGAAGCGGTGGGCGCTGGCCTGGGCACAGGACCTGCGGCTGGACCTGCTGGAGACCCAGGAGGCGGCGGACGGGCTGCACGACCCGTACCTGGAGGAGCCGGAGGACGGGGAGTCCTGAGGCCCGGCCCCGTGCGGCCACCCGTCCGGCGGAGCGACCGGACGACCTGTAAGGCTGAATCCAGGATCTCCGTCAGCCTGTTCGTTGAGCCGGGCCGCAGTGGCCACCAGACTGGGAGACGAGCGCGGTAGCCCCGTGATTTCCGTCGCCCGGCCCACCTGCGGGCGGCGCCAGACCGGACCGGTGGCAGGACGCCGCCCGGGACTTCGGAGGCAGACGGACCTTGAGCAAGCACATCATTCACTGGATCGGCGGCAAGCCGGTCGCCACCGCCGGTGCGGCCCCCCGGCGCGGTGAGATCTTCGACCCGGCCACCGGCCAGGTCACCGGCCAGGTCGACTTCGCCGAGATCGCCGAGGTCGACCAGGCGGTGGCCGCCGCCGCCTCGGCCTTCACCGAGTGGCGCAGCGCCTCGATCGCGAAGCGGACGACGGTGCTCTTCGCCTTCCGCGAGCTGCTGAACGCCCGCCGCGACGAGCTGGCCTCGATCATCGTGGCGGAGCACGGCAAGGTGCACTCCGACGCGCTCGGCGAGATCGCCCGCGGCCTGGAGGTCGTGGAGTACGCCTGTGGCATCCCGCAGCTGATCAAGGGCGGCTTCACCGAGCAGGCCTCGACCGGCGTCGACGTCTACTCGATCCGCCAGCCGCTCGGCCCGGTCGCGATCATCTCGCCGTTCAACTTCCCGGCCATGGTGCCGATGTGGTTCTTCCCGATCGCCATCGCGGCCGGCAACAGCGTGGTCGTGAAGCCCTCGGAGAAGGACCCGTCCGCCGCCAACTTCCTCGCCGAGCTGTGGAAGGAGGCCGGCCTGCCGGACGGCGTCTTCAACGTCGTCCACGGTGACAAGGTGGCCGTCGACCGCCTGCTGGAGCACCCGGACATCAAGTCCGTCAGCTTCGTCGGCTCCACCCCGATCGCCCGCTACGTCTACGAGACCGGCACCCGCTACGGCAAGCGCGTGCAGGCCCTGGGCGGCGCCAAGAACCACATGCTGGTCCTGCCGGACGCCGACCTCGACCTCGCCGCCGACGCCGCGGTCAACGCCGGCTTCGGCGCGGCCGGCGAGCGCTGCATGGCGGTGTCCGTGCTGGTCGCGGTCGACCCGATCGGCGACGAGCTGGTCGAGAAGATCAAGCAGCGGGTGGCCACCCTGAAGGTCGGCCCGGGCTGCAACGGGGACTCCGAGATGGGCCCGCTCGTCACCGGCCAGCACCGGGACAAGGTCACCTCCTACGTGGAGTCCGGGATCGCCGACGGCGCCGAGCTCGCGGTGGACGGCCGCAAGCACCCGGTCACCGCCGAGGACAGGAACGGCTCCCCGACGGCCGACGGCTTCTGGCTCGGCCCCACGCTGTTCGACCACGTGAAGCCCGGCATGTCCGTCTACAACGACGAGATCTTCGGCCCGATCCTCTCGGTCGTGCGCGTCGACTCGTACGAGGAGGGCGTGGCGCTGATCAACGCCAACCCGTACGGCAACGGCACCGCCCTCTTCACCAACGACGGCGGCGCGGCCCGGCGCTTCCAGTTCGAGGTGGAGGTCGGCATGGTCGGCATCAACGTGCCGATCCCCGTCCCGGTCGCCTACTACTCCTTCGGCGGCTGGAAGGCCTCGCTGTTCGGCGACGCCCACGCGTACGGCGCGGACGGCGTGCAGTTCTTCACCCGGGGCAAGGCCGTGACCCAGCGCTGGCTGGACCCGTCGCACGGCGGCATCAACCTGGGCTTCCCCACCAACAGCTGAGCCGCGCGGCTCCACCGGCCGGACCCCTCTCCCCGGGGTCCGGCCGGCCGTCTTTGCACGACGTTTGCATCCGCCCACGGAAGCGCGTACAGTTCTTCGAGCTGCCTGGCAGGGAGCACCGGACACGCATCTGCGCGGACGGTCCCGGGGTAGCCAATCCTCTGAAGCACCACTTCTCGGTTCGTGCCGGTCGTTTTCGCTTTTCCGCGTGATGGCCTGGCGCTTATTCGGCGTGCGCGTTTTATCGGGTTGCGGTCGGATTCGCTTTTCGGAGCGGAGATCGGCTAGAGTTTGAAACGTCGGACGGGGCGTCAAACCCCGGAAGACACCGGCGAGTTGGATGAGCGAAGCCCCGGAAACGGAGCGGAAAACATCTGATAAGCTGGAAACACGAAAGAACGAAGCCCGGAGGGTCCGCTGGAAGGCGGTCCGAAGGAAGCGTCCGTTCCTTGAGAACTCAACAGCGTGCCAAAAGTCAACGCCAGATATGTTGACATCCCCGGCCTCAGGTTTCCTGGGGTTGGAGATTCCTT
>NZ_JAHSQD010000797.1 GCF_020103755.1 Streptomyces sp. LS1784 | reverse complement strand
CGCGTCGTACGCGGCGGCCAGCGCCCGGTTGCGCGGATCCGCGGCGGGCCGGTTCGGCGCCCCCGCCGGCAACCCGAGCAGCACCACGAACGCGGCCCCGACCGGAAGCATCGGCGCCGCCGCCCACCACGGCTGCGGCAGCGGCATCCCACTGCCCAGCGCGGCCGACACCAGCAGCAGCATCCCGGCTGCCGAACCGCGCGGACCGGTCGCGCTCAGCGCACCGGAGGCGAAGGCGGTCAGCGTCAGCGCGACACCCAGGACGAGGCCGTCCGCGTCGGCGTGCTGGAGGGCGGTGCCGATCAGCATGCCGAGCGCGGAGGCGAGGACGGCCGTCCCGATCCGGGCGGCCCGAAGCCGGCCCGGCTCGACCCGGTCGTTCATCGTCGCGTGCATAGCCCCGAGCCCGGCGAACACCCCCAGGTCCAGCCGGTGCGCCAGCAGCCCCACCGCCAACGGCACCGCCATGCCCACCGCCGCCCGCGCCATCAGCGCCACCGGAACCGGCGGCCGTGCGGGCCGCGCAGCACGGGCCCACCAGGGGGAAGGGGAGGCGTCGGAGGAGCTCACGCGGTCACGTCCGTTCTGCGGCCTTGGGTCGCTGCTGTGCGACATTGCGCGGCAGATGGGGCGTACCGGGTCAGTCTACCCAGGGCCGCGGTGACGGTTCGTACGTGTCAAGTTCGTACCGATCGCGTACGGGCGGGCCAAGGGCCCTGCCGGTCCGACAGGGGTGGTGGCTACGATGACGGAGGCGGAAACCGTCCACAGGGCGGGCGGTGCACCGACCAGGACGGTACGACCCAGAAGTTGACGGTGTGTTTGCGGCCCGGAGCCGCCCGGGGACGGCCCGGGCGCGACCGGCCGTACGGGGGAGAGGTGAACTGCTGTGGCAGAAGGTAACGGGAACGGGTCGGAGACTCCTGCACCGGCGAACCCTTCGGGGGATGCGACGCCGTTCATGCTGGAGCAGAAGCTTCCGTGGCCTTTTGGGGGGATCAACATCGCCCCCATCATCAGTACCGTGCAGACGAACGTCAGCGCCGCTGCCCTGGTGGCGGCCTTCGGTAAGCACGACGTCGAGGTCGAACTCGGGACGCTCAGGAACTTCGCGGCGCAGGTCGAGGCGACGCTCGCCGCGATGGAAGGTTCAGCGGCCGGGCCGTACAAGCTCCAGGAGCAGAAGCTGACGGGCAAGAGCTTCGCGAGTGCGGAGTTCGCCGAAGCGACGGCCCTGACCACCGCCTACGAGAAAGCCCACACCCAGCTCGTCAAGCTCCACAAGGACCTCATGTCGCAGATCGACGCGATGAAGGAAGCGGTCATGAACTCGGCGGGCAGGTACTCGACCAACGAGGAACACACGACCGCCGCCCAGAACGCGATCGCGAAGGGTGCGGGTGTGCCGGCGGCCGGGCCGGGAGCCTCCGGCTCCCTCTGATGAGGGTCGGCCGAGACAGTTCACGGGGAGACGGGGAATAGACAGTGGCAGAGGGAACGAACTTCGAACAGATCGACCATGCAGCGCTCAAGGGCATGGTCGACGGCACCAACCCCGCGTTGGTACTGGACCGTGGCAACAAGCTTCAGGACGCCGGCCGTGTTCTGCAGGAACTGAGCCAGGCGCTGACGGCGCACGTCGGCAAGGTTACCTGGGGAGGTGAGGCCGGCGAGAGCTTCAAGACCTGGGTCAGGAACCTGCAGCAGTCGGCCGACTTGCTGGGCAAGTACTCGGCCGGTGCGGGTGAGATCATGCAGCACGCGGGCGCGGCACTCAGCCTTGCCAAATCCGCCGTGCCGGATGTGCCGACCTGTGACATCACCACCGTGAATACGCGTCAGCGCCAGGCTCCGCCCGACGCCGCGGCCTATACGTCGGCCAACTTCACGCCTGAAGGCCCGACCGCCGCGAATCTCGACTCGATCATGAAGAAGCGAAACCCCGGGACGTGGGTCACCGCGACCGATGCCGATGCCGCTTCGCAGCGTGTCTACAAGGCGCACCAGGAAGCCATCCACCAGTTGGAGAAGCTGGGGCAGGCCTATGCCGCGGCCGCGACGGCGCTGAACGGGCTCGGCACCGACTTGGCTCTGCCGGGGACGCCTGCGCCGTCGAATCAGAACGACTCCAAGGCAATCTCCCGAGATGGCGGGAGCGGTGGCGGTGCCGGCTCCGGCGGTTCTGTCCGCAACCCGCGTTCGGGGGGCAGCGTCGGCGGCGGGCCCAACCCGGGCGGCGGCGAGAGCTACGGCGGAGGGAAGATCCTGCCCCGTGACCCGGGCTCGGGTGGCCCCGGCCCGTTCAACCCGGGCAACACCCCACCGCCGCACGGTGGCGGGGGCCAGCTGCCGCCCGCGCCGCAGGACCTGGGGACCTCGACCCCGCCGTCCTACCCGTCGGACCCGGTCAACCGTCCGGGCACCGACCTCAACAGCCTGCCCCCCGCGCCGACCCTGCCCACCCAGACCGGCCCGTACGGCCCCGGCAGCGGCCAGCTGCCCATGGACGGACCGACCGCCCTTCCCGGCCACCCGAACGGGCCGAGTGGCCCGAACACCGGACCCGGCGTCCCCGGTGGCGGCCCGGTTCCGGGCTTCCCCGCCGGAACGGGCGGTGGCACCGTCCCGACCAAGGGCGGTGGCAGCGGGTTCGTCCCCAGCAAGGGCGGCGGCCAGATCCCGCCGCGTACGACCCCGTTCGGCGGTGGCCCGGGGCAGGGAAGGAGCGGCACCCCGGGGCTGCCCAGCGGGACGGTCTTCGGTGCGCGCGAGGCAGGGCCGGGCGGCGGCCGGGTCGGTGGGCCCGGCGGCATGGGCGGCGGCATGCACCCCGGCATGGGCGGCGCTCATGGTGGCGCGGTCGGGGCCGGTG
>NZ_JAHSQD010000796.1 GCF_020103755.1 Streptomyces sp. LS1784 | reverse complement strand
CGGCCCCTCCCGCCCCGGCGGCCCCGCCGCCCGGGCCGCCCGGCGCCGCGCGGCGCTCAACTGGGTGGCCGTGCACGCACTGGCCATCGCCGCCGCGCTGTTCTTCCTGCTGCCCTTCGTGTTCGTCTTCCTCACCTCGGTGATGTCGGACCAGCAGGCGCTCACCACCGACTACTGGCCGACCAGCTGGAACTGGGGCAACTACGGCAAGGTCTGGGACACCCCCGGCTTCCTCACCTGGTGGCGCAACACCCTGCTGTACGCCGCGCTCGGCACCGTGCTGACCGTGGTCTCCAGCCTCCCGGTGGCCTACGCGCTCGCCAAGTTCCGCTTCCGGGGCCGCAACCTGGCACTGATGGCGGTCATCGCGATGATGATGCTGCCGCCGCAGGTCACCGTCATCCCGATGTACCTGTTCTGGGCCAAGCAGATGGGCCTGAGCGGCTCGCTCTGGCCGCTGATCATCCCGATGGCCTTCGGCGACGCGTTCTCCATCTTCCTGCTGCGCCAGTTCCTGATGACCATCCCCAAGGAGTACATCGAGGCCGCCCGGATGGACGGCTGCGGCGACCTGCGCACCCTGCTGCGGGTGGTCCTGCCGATGGCCAAGCCGGCCATCGCGGCGGTCGCGCTGTTCCAGTTCTTCTACTGCTGGAACGACTACTTCGGCCCGCAGATCTACGCCAGCAACAACCACGAGGCCTGGACCCTCAGTTACGGGCTGGAGTCCTTCAAGGCCGCCCACCACACCAACTGGAACCTCACCATGGCCGCCACCCTGCTGGTGATGGCGCCGGTGATCGTCCTCTTCTTCTTCGCTCAGAAGGCCTTCATCGAAGGCGTGACACTGACAGGGGTCAAGGGCTGATGTCCGCACTGAAGTTGGCAATCGTCGGCGGCGGTTCGACGTACACCCCGGAGCTGATCGACGGCTTCGCCCGGCTGCGCGACACCCTGCCGATCGGCGAGCTGGTGCTGATCGACCCGGCCGCCGAGCGCCTGGAGCTGATCGGCGGCCTCGCCCGGCGGATCTTCGCCAGGCAGGGGCACTGCGCGGTCGTCACGGTCACCACGGACCTGGCGGCGGGCGTCGCCGGCGCCGACGCCGTGCTGCTCCAGCTGCGCGTCGGCGGGCAGGCGGCGCGCAACCAGGACGAGACCTGGCCGCTGGAGTGCGGCTGCGTCGGACAGGAGACCACCGGCGCCGGCGGGCTCGCCAAGGCGCTGCGCACCGTCCCGGTGGTGCTGGACATCGCCGAGCAGGTGCGCCGGACCAACCCGGACGCCTGGATCGTGGACTTCACCAACCCGGTCGGCATCGTCACCCGGGCCCTGCAGAGCGCCGGCCACAAGGCCGTGGGGCTGTGCAACGTCGCGATCGGCTTCCAGCGCAAGTTCGCGGCGCACCTGGGCGTGGACCCGGAGCTGGTCCGGCTCGACCACGTCGGGCTCAACCACCTGACCTGGGAGCGCGGGGTGACCCTGCTGGACGCCCCGGGCGCCGCGGCCGGGCGCGAGGTGCTCCCGGAGCTGCTGTCCTCGCACGGCAAGGAGATCGCCGAGGACCTGCACCTGCCGCAGGCCGTCATCGAGCGGCTCGGCGTGGTGCCGTCCTACTACCTGCGGTACTTCTACCAGCACGACGCGGTGGTGGCGGAGCTGAAGGAGCAGGGCTCGCGGGCCGCGCAGGTGGCCGAGATCGAGCGGCAGCTGCTGGAGCTGTACGCCGACCCGGCCCTGGACACCAAACCCGAGCTGCTCGGCAAGCGCGGCGGCGCGTTCTACTCGGAGGCCGCCGTCCAGCTGATCGCCGCACTGCTCGGCACCGGCGGCGGGACCTCCGTGCAGGTGGTGAACACCCGCAACGACGGCGTGCTGCCCTTCCTGCCGGACGACGCCGTCATCGAGGTGCCGGCCGAGGTGGACGCGCGGGGCGTGCGCCCGCTGCCGCAGCGGCCCGTCGAACCGCTGTACGCCGGCCTGATCGCCGCCGTCACCTCGTACGAGCACCTCGCCCTCGACGCCGCCCTGCGCGGCGGCCGCGACCGGGTCTTCGACGCCCTGCTCGCCCACCCGCTGGTCGGCCAGATCGAGCTCGCCGACCGGCTCACGGACCGGCTGCTCGCCCACAACCGCGAGCACCTCGCCTGGGCCTGACCCGGCCCGTCGTGGCCGCCCGGCGACCTCCTCCGGGCGCCGGGGGGGCACGGCGAGGAGACCGTCCACCCCCGGCCGGGGACCCTTCGGCCGGGCACCCCGGCCGGGACCCCGGTCGGGCACCCGGCCGACGACCACGGTCCGGGCCACGTACGAGCGCTGGGACCTGATGATCCACCAACCCGAACCACTCCTGCCCGGCGTCCTCGCCATCGACGCGGGAAACTCCAAGACCGACGTCGCCCTGATCGGCACCGACGGCAGCATCCTCGGCACCGCCCGCGGCGGCGGCTTCGAGCCGCACAGGATCGGCGGCGCGGCGGCCGTCGCCGGCCTCGCCCCGCTGGTCGAGCAGGCCGCCGCGGCGGCCGGACACCCGTCCTGGAGCGGTGTGCTCACCAGCCACGTCAGCGCCTGCCTGGCCAACGCCGACCTGCCGGTCGAGGAGGAGTCGCTGCGCGCGGCGCTGGAGTCCCACCCCTGGGGGGCCAGCACCACCGTCGCCAACGACACCTTCGGCCTGCTGCGGGCCGGCACCGACGGCCCGCGCGGGGTCGCGGTGGTCTGCGGCGCCGGGATCAACTGCGTCGGCCTGCTGCCGGACGGCCGCACCGCCCGCTTCCCCGCCCTCGGCGAGCTCACCGGCGACTGGGGCGGCGGCTCGGGGCTCGCCGTCGCCAGCATGTGGCACGCCGTCCGCGCGGAGGACGGGCGCG
>NZ_JAHSQD010000795.1 GCF_020103755.1 Streptomyces sp. LS1784 | reverse complement strand
GGCCGGGCCGGGGCCGCCGCCGTCGCGGTCAAGCTGGACGGCCCCGGCCAGGCCGACGCACTGCGCGAGGCCGCCACCGACGCGGGCGTCGCCCTGCTCTCGGTACGCCGCGAGACCCGCTGGGAACACCTCGACTCGCTGGCCCGCGCGATCATCGCCGGCCCGGACGCCCCGGACGCCCCCGGCTCCCCCGAGCCCAACGCGGGCGACCTCTTCTCCCTGGCCCAGACCGTCGCCGTGCTGACCAACGGCATCGTCTCGATCGAGGACACCTCCAGCCGGGTACTGGCCTACTCCCGCTCCTCCGACTCCGACGAAGTCGACGACCTGCGCCGGCTGTCCATCCTCGGCTGGCAGGGCCCGGAGCCGTACCTGTCCAAGCTCCGCGAGTGGGGCATCTTCCAGCACCTGCGCAGCTCGGACACCCCGATCGCGGTCGAACCGCACCCCGAACTGGGCCTGCGCCGCCGCCTGGCGGTCGGCATCCGGGCCGGGGCGCAGCCGCTCGGCACCATCTGGGTGCAGGAGGGCTCCCAGCCGCTGGCCCCGCTGGCCGAACAGGCCCTGGTCGGCGCCGCCCGGGTCGCGGCCGCCCAGCTGGTGCGCCGCCGCCGGGAGCTGTCCGCCGACGTCCGGCTCACCCAGACCCTGCTCACCGGTCTGCTGGAGGGCTCCACCGGCCCGCAGTCGCTCGCCACCCACCTCGGCCTGGACCTGCGCCGCCCGGCCACCGTGCTCGCCTACAGCGCGCACACCACCGACGCACTGCACCGCTCCGACGTCACCGGCCTGATCTCGGTGCACACCGCCGCCCGGCACCGCACCGCGCTGCTCGCCCCGATCGAGTCCCGGGTGTACGTACTGCTGCCCGAGCTTCCGCCCGGCCTGCCGATGACCACCGTGCGCGACTGGGCCTCCGAGGTGGTGACGGCCGCCCGCGAGCACCTGGGCGTCCCGCTGCGCGCCGCGATCGGCTCGACCGTCGACGGCCTGGCCCAGGTCCCCGACTCCCGCGCGCAGGCGGACCGCATCCTGGACGCGATGGGCCGCGGCGGGGTGGACCTCGACGTCGCCGCGCTGATCGACGTCCAGGCGGAGGTGCTGGTCAGCGAGATGCTCGCGCTGCTCCAGGAGCGCACCGGCCTGCGCGACCCGCGGCTGACCGCGCTCACCGAGTACGACCGCCGGCACGGCACCCGGCTCGCCGAGTCCGTGCTGGCCTGGCTGGACGCGCTCGGCGAGGTCCGGGTGGCCGCGGACGCCCTGCACATCCACCCCAACACCCTGCGCTACCGGGTGCGCCGCGCCGAGCAGTTGACCGGCATCGACCTCGCCCAGCCGCAGCAGCGCCTGCTGGCGATGCTGCAACTGCGACTGCCCGCGGACGAGTAGTCCGCGGGCAGTCACTGGTCACGCCTGATCGGTCACGGCTGATCGGTCATGCCTGAGCATTCGAACCCGACCATCCGCATCCGGCCGTTCAGGCCTGACCGGTCGTCACGCGCCGTAGCCCTGGCCGCGCTTGTGCTCGTTCAGCCGGCGCCACGGGCCGCTGATGGCCAGCTGGATGCCCGGGGTCTGGATGTTGGCGAACAGGGTCTTGCCGTCGTCCGAGAAGGTCACCCCGGTGAACTCGCTGAACTCGGGCTTCTCGGCGGTGCCGATGTTCAGCTCGTTGCGGGCGATCGGGAAGACCAGGCCGTCCTCGGTGGCGCCGAACAGGTGCGAGATGCCCTCGCCGTCCTCGGCGATCACGATGCCGCCGTACGGCGAGACGGTGATGTTGTCCGGGCCGTCGAAGTTGTCGTGGTCGCCCCAGGCGTCGTTGTTGACGCCCAGCAGTACCTTCAGGGTGATGGTGCGGCGGTTCGGGTTGTAGAACCAGACCTGGCCGTCGTGCTGGAGCGGGCTCTCCGAACGGGCGTAGCTGGAGACGAAGTAGAAGCCGCCGTCACCCCACCACATGCCCTCCAGCTTGCGGGCGCGGGTGACCTCGCCGTCCTTGAACTGCTTGCGCACCGAGACGGTCCTGGCGTCGCGGTCCTGGACCTTGACCCAGTCCACGCCGTAGGTGGTGCCGACCTTGGTGGCGCGGGACAGGTCGTCGATGAACTTGCCCTGCGCGTCGAAGACCTTGAAGGCCTCCAGCACACCGGCGTCGGCGGCGAGCTCGCGCAGCTTGTAGCGGCCGTGCTTGAAGCCGGCCGGCGGGGTCCAGCGGAACAGCAGGCCGTTCGGGTTCGAGGCGTCCTCGGTCAGGTAGACGTGGCCGCGCTTCGGGTCCACCACGACGGCCTCGTGCGCGTAGCGGCCGAAGGCCTTGATCGGCTGCGGGTCGCGGTTGTAGTCGTCGTCGAACGGGTCGACCTCGAAGACGTAGCCGTGGTCCTTGGTGAAGCCGTTCTTGCCGGCCTTGTCCTCGGTCTCCTCACCGGACAGCCAGGTGCCCCACGGAGTCACGCCGCCGGCGCAGTTGGTGGCGGTGCCGGCGATGCCGACCCACTGCTCGACCGAGCCGTCCCGCTTGGCGTGCACGATGGTGCAGCCGCCGGCCGCACCCGGGTCGTAGACGTGGCCCTCGGTCAGCGGCACCGGGTGCGGCCAGTTGGCGCGGGCGCCGGCCAGCTCGTGGTTGACGACCATCAGGTTGCCGCCGCGCTCGTCCTCGAAGGCGGAGGTGCCGTCGTGGTTGCTCGGGGTGAACTCGCCGGTGCGCAGCTTGGTGACGCCGGCCCGGTTGAGGACCTTGTACGAGAAGCCCTTCGGCAGGGACAGCAGACCGGCCGGGTCCTGGACCAGCGGGCCGTAGCCGATGGCGGTGCCGGCGGCCGAGTTGGTCCCGGTGGCCGCGGCCACCGGGGCCTCGCCGCCGACCGGGGCG
>NZ_JAHSQD010000794.1 GCF_020103755.1 Streptomyces sp. LS1784 | reverse complement strand
GGCAGTGCGGGCGCGGCGGCGCCGTTCAGCCCGGGCACGGCCAGGCCGGGGGAGGGAGCGGCGGGGTCGTCCAGGGCCAGTCCGACGCCGCTGACGTCGGCGACCAGGTGGGCCAGCGCCTGGGCCAGCCGCCGTTCGTCGGCGATCACCTCGACCGCGGCGGCGTGCACCGAGAACCGCACCCGGCCGGGGCCGACCAGTTCGCCGGCCTCCTCGACGGCCCGGCGGACCACCTTGTCCAGGCCCACCGGCACCCGGGACGCGGCCTTCCGCCCGTCCTTGCCGTCCTTGCCGTCCTTGCCGTCCTTGCCAGCCTTGGGCTCCTTGCCGTCCTTGCCGTCCCTGACCTCGGCGCCGCTGCTCTCGCCGGCCTCGCAGCGCTGGTGGTCGAGCACCCCGTCGATCAGCTTCCCGAACCGGCGGCACTCGGCGGCCAGCCGGCGCAGCGTCCAGTTCGCCTCCGGCCAGAGCTGGCCGGCCGGGTCGGCGGCAAGCGCGTCGAGTCGCTGGTTCAGCGCGTTCAGCGCGCCGCCCAGCTCGCTCTCCAGGACGGCGGTGAGGTGCTCGTTGCGGGCGACCAGGGCGAGTTCGCGGCTGCGGTCGGTGAAGGTCATCACCGCGCCGACCAGCTGGTCGCCGTCCCGGACCGGGGCGGTGGTGAGGTCGACGGTGACCGGCCGGCCGTCCTTGCGCCACAGCACGGTGCCGCGCACCCGGTGCTTGCGCCCGGAGGTCAGGGTGTCCAGCAGCGCCGACTCCTCCAGCGCCAGCGGGGTGCCGTCGGCCCGGGAGTGCTGGATCAGCGGGTGCAGCTCGCGCCCGCCCAGCTCGCTCGCCCGGTACTCCAGGATGTGCGCGGCGGCCGGGTTGACCAGCACGCAGCGGCCTTCGAGGTCCACGCCGAGCACGCCCTCGGCGGCGGCGCGCAGGATCATCTCGGTCTGTTTGTGCTGGCGGCGCAGCTCGGCCTCGACGCCGAGCCGGCCCGAGAGGTCGCGGACCAGCAGCAGGAGCAGGTCGGAGGAGGAGGGCGAGTTCTCGCGGTACGCGTCGTACGGGGAGCGCGCGTAGCCGCGGCCGTCGCCGTCGTCGGCGAAGTCGTTGCCGGAGACCTCGACCGGGAAGGTGGTGCCGTCGGTGCGGTGGGCGGTCATCCGGACCGGGCGGTCGAGGGCGTCGCTGTCACGGGTGGCCGGGCGCATCGAGCCGGGGATGCGGCTGGGGTCGAACTCGGGCAGCAGACCCAGCACGCCCATGCCGACCAGCGAGGTGCCCGGTGCCTGCAACGCCTGGACCGCCGCGCTGTTGGCGTCCACGACGGTGCCGTTGCTGTTCACCAGCAGCAACGCGTCGGGCAGGGCGTCGAGTATGGCGGCGAGGCGAGCAGCGCCTCGGATCGGCCTGCTGCTCACGTCGACAGGTCTCCTCGGCTCGGGGCAGCTCCTCCGGAGACGGCAGTATCTCATTCTTCTTTGCGGCGAGGACGACCCGCCTAGTAACGTTGGCGGTGGTTGGTGCCGAGCCCCACGGTTGTGGCATCATCACTGACACACGGAACGGGTCCGCTCACGCGGGTACGCTCCATGTGGGGAGGCTTCGCCTAGTCCGGTCTATGGCGCCGCACTGCTAATGCGGTTTCGGGGTTATTCCTGATCGAGGGTTCAAATCCCTCAGCCTCCGCCAGTCGGGAGCCCCCGTCGACGATCTCGTCGACGGGGGCTCTTCGCGTTCCCGGAGTCGTCCCGGGGTCGTCCCGGGGTCGGCCGGGGGCGGCGTCGGCGGGGCCGGGCGGGGGCCGGGGCAACCGATTTCGTCCTGCGCCGCAGGTCATGTAATGTTGTCCCCGCAACGCCCCGGAGGCACCGTTCACCAGGGCGAGCGCTCATAGCTCAACGGATAGAGCACTTGACTACGGATCAAGAGGTTGCAGGTTCGAATCCTGCTGAGCGCACCAACCACCGCAAGATCGGGTTCGCCCGTTCCTTGCGCTCATAGCTCAACGGATAGAGCACTTGACTACGGATCAAGAGGTTGCAGGTTCGAATCCTGCTGAGCGCACCATCGAGAAGCCCCCGGCCACCGGCCGGGGGCTTCTCTCGTTCCCCGGGGCGCCCGGCGGACGATTCGAACAGGGTTTCCCGGTGGATGGCCCCGTTCCGGAGGCCGGTGTCCACCCGATGGGCCCGGATCTCCCATTCCCACGTCCGTCCGGGTGGTGTCGATTGTCGCCTAATGGATGAAATGCAGTCGTTTCGGGTACATCCCGTCCTGCCGCCCGGATGGCCGCCAAACGGGTGGGACACGGCCAAAAGCACAGGTGTCGCAGTATGACCGGCTCAGGATCGTGATTCCTTTTCGTCGGATCTTGTGCAGACTGCCCACCGTCCCGGCAGCCGACCGCGAAGGAGAGCCGGATGAGCCGACAGTTTCCCCGTACGGCTGTCGCCCTGGCCGTCCTCGCGAGCGGGCTGCTGACCACGTGGAACGCCCCCCGCTCGGTGGCCCGATCCCCCGGTACCCGGTCCGCCGGGCGGGCGGTGCCGCCCTCCGGGCTTTCGGCCGGGTTCGATGTCGACGCCGCCCCGGGAACGGGCGTCACCGCCGGGCCGGGCGAATCGGCGGACCGGTCCGCGGCAGGGCGCCATGCCGTCCGCCATGCCGACGGAATGCGGCCGGGGGATACCGGCACCGTCGACGAGGAACTCGGCAACGCCCCGCAGACCCGCGGCAACGCCTCGCACGTGGTCTCCGACCTCTTCCCGGGCGTCGACGCGGCCGGCCCGGCGCGACCGGCTCCGGCCCGGTCCAGCCCGACCGCTGCGACGGCGTCGAGCCCGGCGGCGTCCCGTGCGTCGGCGGTGCCGGGGTCCGCGAAGGCGGGTCCG
>NZ_JAHSQD010000793.1 GCF_020103755.1 Streptomyces sp. LS1784 | reverse complement strand
GCGCCGCCCGGGGCCGTGCCGTGAACGTCGGTGCCGTACGCATCGGTGCCGTATGCGTTGGCGCCGTACACGTCGGTGCCGTACGCATCGGTGCCGTACGCATCGGTCCTGCGGCGGTCTTGGCGGCGTGCCATGGATGGGCCTTCCTTCGGTTCTGCGTCGCTCGTCGTCGACGTGTTCCACCCTAGGAAGGACGGCTTCCGCGAACCATGCAGGTCACCGGCGGACCGTGGGTGGGGTTATCCCCCCACCGGTTCGGCGGGGATCCCCAGGTAGGCGGCGCGCAGTTCGGCGAGCACCGGGTGGTCGGGGTCGAAGGCGGTGCCGTCCACGGCCGCCAGCGGCCGCACCCCGACGCCCGCGTTCACCGCGAAGGCGGCGGTGAAGCGGTCCAGCCCGGCGGCGGGCAGCGGCTCGCGGGACTGCGGGCCCCGGTACGCGCCCGACAGCAGGGCCTCGGTCACGCCGGGCAGGCTCGGGCCCTGCGGCCAGACCAGCTCGTCCCCGGCCAGGAAGCCGGCGTTCCAGGTCGCGCCCTCGACCACCAGGCCGTCCTGGTCGACCAGCAACACGTCGTCGTAGCCAGCGAGTTGGGCCTGCCGACGGTGGTGCACCAGGCCGAACAGGCCGACGTGCTTCACCTCCGGCAGCTCCCGCCGGTACGCCACGGTGCGGACCCTCAGCGGGGCGGGCGCGGCCGCCACGGCCGGGCGGGTGGTCACCAGCAGGACGGGTGCGGCCGGGGCGGCGGGGCGCTCCAGGCCGAGCGCCGGGTCGTACACGGTCACCCGGACGGTCACCGGCGCACCGTCGGCGGGCAGCACCGCTCCGATCCGCTCCCGCACCACCGCCCGGTCCAGCTCGGCACCGAACAGCACCCGGCAGTCCCGGACCAGCCGGTCCAGGTGCAGCGCCAGACCGCGCACCCGGCCCGCCTCGGCGCGCAGGGTGGTGAAGTGCCCGTAGTTGAGCAGCCCCAGCGCGGCCAGCCGCGCCGGGTCGGCGGGGGCGCCGTCGATCTCGATCTCAGCCATCCCCCGAGTCTGCCAGCTGCGGGGACGGCGGCGAGGACAGCGGTGAGGACGGCGGCGGGGCGGGGTCCGGCAGCGGCACCGGGCGGTACGGGCTGACCATCCGCCGGCCCGCCGTCCGGGCCGCCCGCTCGAACTCCTCGATCCGGTACGCCAAGCCCTCCGGCTCCCCCGCGTCCGACCAGCGCCACGCCTCCGCCCACCACTGCGGGCCGCGCACCAGCGGCCGGCCGGCCAGCGCCAGGTACAGGGCCAGCGTGGAGCGGGCGTACTCGTGCACCCAGCCGTCGCAGCCCCGGTAGTCCGCCGTCTCGTCCAGCCGCAGCCAGCGGCCCTCCTGCCCCGCGGTCAGTATCGGCACCCAGCCGCGCAGCCGGTCGGCGACCAGCAGGAACAGCCGGCCGTCCTCCTCCCGTACCCGGTGCAGCGGGAGCTGCGGCATCCGGGCGAAGGACAGCGAACGCTTCCAGCCCACCACCCACAGGCCCCGGCGCAGGTAGTAGCGGACCGCCGGCTGCCATGACCAGTGCGCCTCCAGCCGGAACCCCGGCAGGCCCTCGGCGGTGGCCGCCGCGTACACCTCGTCCAGCGCGGCGGCGGCCAGCCCCCGGCCCCGCGCGGCCGGGGTCACGTAGAGGGAGGAGACGGCGAGCTGGCTCGGGCCCTTGGTCCAGTTGTCCACCGCGACGGTGCCCACCACGGCACCGGCGTCGTCCTGGATCCAGTAGCGCCGCCGGTACAGCTCCCCGCCCGGCCACTCCCGGCCGCTCTCCCCCAGCCGCTCCCGCCACCCGCGCTCCGCCTGCGGCGCCAGCCCGTCCGGGTCCACCGGCTCGCCCAGCTCGCCCTCCACCAGGGACGCCAAGTCCCAGAGCGCGAACCGCCGTTCCTCCCCCGGCCCGGCCGCCCGCAGCCGCGGCCCCGCTGCCAGCCGGTCCTGCGCCCGCTCCACCGCCGCACCCCACGACCTCAGCACACGGTGAGGATAGCGGGAAGGTCGGGACGAGCAGTAATCCGTCGACCACCGAACGTCAGCGCGGGCAGGGGGATGCGCAGTGCCGGCCCCACGCCACCGGCGGGCGGGGTAGGGGAAACCCGACCACAGGACTCGACTTGGCCGTGATGACCCCGCCGGCCTGCGCCGATGCAATGGAGGGGTGACGAAACGGGCGTGGTGGTGGTGCGGCGGGTGGGTGGTCGCGGCGGGGTGGGCGGGGGCGTTCCCGGTGGTGTCCGGGCTCGGGCCGCACCGGAGTTGGGGGGCCTGGGCGGCCTGCGGGTACCTGTCGGCGGCGCTCGCCGTGGTGCTGCTGCGGCGGCGCGGTCGTGAGGTGTCGGTGGCGGTCGCGGCCGTCGGGGCGGTGCTGGTGCCGCTGCTCGTGCTGGTGCCGGACGGGCGGGGGCAGAGCGAGGTCGGGGTGATCGAGCGCTCCGGGTCGCTGCTGCTGCACACCGGCACGCCGTACCTGGCCGACCCGCAGTCCGTCGCGGAGTACACCCCGTACCTCCCCGGGATGGCCCTGCTGGGCCTGCCCCGGGCTCTGCTGGGCGGTTCGCCGCTGGGCGACGCCCGGCTCTGGTGTGCGGCGGTGTTCCTGCTCTGCGTGCTGCGGACGGTACCCGTCGGGCACCGGCTCGGCGCCGCCGCGCTCACCGCCTCACCAGTGGTCGCGCTGCCGCTCTGCGTCAGCGGGGTCGACCTGCCGCTCACCGGCCTCTGTTGGCTCGCCCTGGTCCGCGCCGCCGAACGGCGGCCGGTGGCGGCCGGGTTGGCGCTGGCCGCCGCCTGCTCGCTGAAGTGGACGGCCTGGCCCGCGCTCGCCGTGGTGGCGGCCCTGCTGGCGGCTTCCGCCGG
>NZ_JAHSQD010000792.1 GCF_020103755.1 Streptomyces sp. LS1784 | reverse complement strand
GCCGCGGGCTGTGCCGGCAGACCGAGGACCCGGACGGGCCGTCCGTCGGCCGGGCCCGCCGGCGCCGCAGGGAGCGGACCGGAGGCCGGACGGGGAGCGGGCACCTGGGCGGGGGCCGGCTGGGCAGGTACCGGCCCGGCCGTCCGCAGCTGCTCCTGGGCCCGCATCCACTCCCGCCGCTGGCGCTCGGTGAGCACCGCGCCCAGGTACGCCGACGGGTGCAGCCCCGGCGCGATCGGGTGGCCGATCAGGGCGGACAGGTCCTCGGCCAGCCGGGAGGACATCCGGTGCATCACCGCCGGGTCCAACTGGCCGATCCGGCCCAGAACCTGGCGGATGGCCAGCCAGAGCGGCTCCGGCACGGCGGACAGGTCCATCGCGACCAGCTCGTGGCCCATCGCCTGCAACAGGTGCGGGTGCACCGGCGGCAGCGGGGAGGCGGAGCCGCCCGCCCCCGGGGTGCGCTCGCGGACGACCACCGTCCCGGCGAAGATGTCGCCGAGCCGCTTGCCCTCCGAGTGCACCGCCGAGGTGATCACGGCCGGGGCACCGGTCAGCACGATCATCTCGAAGAAGCCGACCAGCCCGCGTACCAGCGAGTGCCGGAACCGCACCGGCCCGCCGTCGGTGCGCACCACCCGCAGGCCGAGCGCGGCCTTGCCGAGCGAGCGGCCGCGGGTGAGGGTCTCGACCATCACGGGCACGGCCACCAGGAAGAACACCGTCAGGCCGATCGTCGTGGCGGCCAGCGCCGCGTTGTCGATGCTGATCAGGGCGAGGCTCAGCAGCAGCGTGAACACCAGCAGGGCGGCGAACTCCACCAGCAGGTCGATCACGATCGCCAGTGCCCTGCTCGGAAGCTTCGCCGTCTGGAGGCCGAGAACGACCGCCTCACCCGTCACCAGGTCGCTCAAGACACCTGTCCGTTCACGTTCTTGGAGCCCGTACGGCTCGCCCATGAAGATTCGCTCCTGGGAGCGCGACAGTGCCGGGGGAGGGAATCACCCCGGATCGGCTCCCCGTGACCCGCTCTCCGCAGTCTGATCCGCAGCCGCAAACATACGGGGCCCGGTGGGCGCACGGGAAGTGAGATCCCGACGGCCGCGGTGGCGGCCGCTGCTGGCATGCTGGGCCGCACGTGTCCACCCGGACCCGCCCGCCCGCGCATGCACGTCCGCGCCCGCCGCCGATCATGGAGCCGCCGAAATGGACCTGGACGTCTTCGTCGCCACCCACCAGGGGGAGTGGGCCCGGCTGGACGCCCTCGCCCGCCGGCGCCGGCTCAACGGAGAGGAGGCCGACGAGCTGGTCACGCTCTACCAGCGCGCCACCGGCCACCTCGCCAAGGTCCAGGCCGCCGCGCCGGACCCGGCCCTGGTGAGCCGGCTGACCGGACTGGTCTCCCGTGCCCGCAGCGCGGTGACCGGCGCCCGGACCAACGGCTGGCAGGACGTCGCCCGCTACTACACGGTGAGTTTCCCGGCCGCGCTCTACCGCGCGCGCCGCTGGTGGGTACCGGTGGCGATCGTCTCGATGGCGGCCACCGCACTGCTCGCGTGGTGGATGGCCACCCACCCCGAGGTCCGCAACAGCCTGGTCGCGCCCGAGCACCTCCAGGAGCTGACCCGCCCCGGGGGCCAGTACGAGGCCTACTACTCGGACCGGCCGGCCAGCTCCTTCGCGGCCCAGGTCTGGACGAACAACGCCTGGATCGCCGTGCAGTGCCTGCTGTTCGGGATCGCGCTGGGCATTCCGGTGCTCTACGTGATGTGGACCAACGTGGTCAACCTCGGCATCGGCGTCGGACTGATGGCCTCAGCCGGGCGCCTCGACGTCTTCCTCGGCCTGCTCATTCCGCATGGCCTGCTGGAGCTGACCGCGGTCTTCGTGGCAGGCGGTCTCGGTCTGCGCCTCGGCTGGACCGTCATCGACCCCGGCCCGCGCACCCGCTCGGTGGCACTGGCGGAACAGGGCCGAGCGATCATCGGAATGTCGATCGGCCTGGCGACGGTACTGGCGGTCTCCGGTGTCCTCGAAGCCTTCGTGACCCCGTCCGGCCTGCCGACCTGGGCCCGTATCTCCGTCGGCGTGCTGGCCGAGGTGGCCTTCCTCCTCTACGCCCTGGTGCTGGGCCGGAGGGCCGCCGAGGACGGAGAGTCCGGCGACCTGGATGCGGCCGACCGGGCGGACCTCCAGCCCGTCGCAGCCTGAGCCGGCGTGATCAACAGGTGTCTGACCTGCTACTCTTCTACCCGTCCTGGCCAAACCATTGACGTGGTGAGGGTGGGCTAGTAGGTTTGAACGGTTGGGACTGACTGGACAACGGTCGGACCCGGGCGTTAGTGTCTACGACACCGCCGAATCGAGGCGAGCGCATTTCACGAATGTGCGCCCTCCGACGAAGCAAATCCCGCGGACTGAACACCCCGAAGCCTTTGATAGGCTCCTGGACGAAGTTCGCAGGAAATCCCGCCAGTGGGAATCGGATGAATGAAACTCCGGAAAACGGAGCGGAAAACGTCTGATAAGCTGGAAACACGAAAGAACGAAGCCCGGAGGGCCCGCTGGAAGGCGGTCCGAAGGAAGCGTCCGTTCCTTGAGAACTCAACAGCGTGCCAAAAGTCAACGCCAGATATGTTGACATCCCCGGCCTCGGTCGTTTGATCGGGGTTGGAGATTCCTTTTGAAATAACACTAGCGAGGACGCAGTGCGCGGGGCCGCCTTATTCCGGTGGTTGCCGTGCCGCTCAACGCGGGTGTGAACCGGCCCTACCTTATGTCGGGGCCGAGTAAACATTCACGGAGAGTTTGATCCTGGCTCAGGACGAACGCTGGCGGCGTGCTTAACACATGCAAGTCGAACGGTGAAGCCCTTCGGGGTGGATCAGTGGCG
>NZ_JAHSQD010000791.1 GCF_020103755.1 Streptomyces sp. LS1784 | reverse complement strand
GGCGGGCCCGCTCGGCTACCCGGCGGACCACCCCGGCGGTCCGGCCGGCCCCGGCGCTCGCAAGAAGCGCGGCGGCCTGGTCGCCCTGATCGCGGCCGTCGCGCTGGTCGCCGGTGTGGCCGGTGGCACGCTCGGCGTGACCGTCGCCAACCGCGCCGACGACAGCAACTCCCCGAACGACCACCGCAGCACCACCGTCCAGGCCAGCGACACCCAGAAGAACGAGCCCGCCCCCGGCTCGATCGCCGCCATCGCGCAGAAGGCGCTGCCCAGCGTCGTCACCATCAAGGCGCAGGGCAACGGCGAGTCGGGCACCGGCACCGGCTTCGTCTTCGACACCGAGGGCCACATCCTCACCAACAACCACGTGGTGGCGCCGACCCTCAACGGCGGCAAACTGACCGTCAAGTTCGCCGACGGCACCTCGTACAGCGCCTCGGTGCTGGGCCACGCCGAGGGTTACGACGTCGCCGTGGTCAAGATCGACAACCCGCCCAAGAGCAAGCTGGCCCCGCTGCCGCTGGCCGACTCCGACAAGGTCAACGTCGGCGACGCCACCGTCGCGATCGGCGCGCCGTACGGCCTGGAGTCCACCGTCACCAGCGGCATCATCAGCGCCAAGGACCGGCCGGTGGCCTCCGGCGACGAGACCGGATCGCAGGCCTCGTACATGAACGCCCTCCAGACCGACGCCTCGATCAACCCCGGCAACTCCGGCGGCCCGCTGCTCGACTCCGGCGGCGCGGTGATCGGCATCAACTCGGCGATCCAGTCCAACGCTTCCGCCAACGGGCGGGCCGGCAGCATCGGCCTGGGCTTCGCCATCCCGATCAACCAGGCCAAGTGGGTCGCGGACACCCTGATCAAGACCGGCAAGCCGGTCTACGCCAAGCTCGACGTGCTGCGCAACGACGACTACAAGGGCGACGGCGCGCAGATCCAGACCAAGGACATCCAGGGCCAGCCCGCCGTCACCCCCGGCGGCGCGGCCGACAAGGCCGGCCTCAAGCCGGGCGACGTCATCACCAAGCTCGGCGGTGTCCCGATCGAGAACGGCCCCGCCCTGGTCAGCCGGATCTGGACGCACAAGCCCGGTGAGACCGTCGACGTCGAGTACACCCGCAACGGCCAGACCTTCAACACCAAGGTCACCCTCGGCCAGCGCGAGGGCGACCAGTGACCCCCGCCCGCGCCGAAAGGTGTGCGCCGAACCCCGCCGGACCCGTTAGGCTGACCTCCGCCTGGAGAGCTGCCCGAGCGGCCTAAGGGAACAGTCTTGAAAACTGTCGTGGCGTGACCCGTCACCGTGGGTTCGAATCCCACGCTCTCCGCCGGTAGGAGAACCACCTGCTCAGGGCGGGTGCCGAGTTCGCTCGGCACCCGCCCTCGGTGTTTCCCCGGTGGCCGCGGGCGCCGACTGTGGAGCGGCCGGGAAACGGATGCGGGCGGCCGGGTTGACCCTGACACGGTGGCAGGGGATGGAGTGGTCGCATCATGTTGAACATCGGAGACTTCGCCAGCCACGGCCGGGTGTCGGTGCGGATGCTGCGCCACTACGACGCGATCGGGCTGCTGCGGCCCGCCCGGGTGGACTCGGTCAGCGGGTACCGCTTCTACGAGGCGTCCCAACTCGCCCGGCTCAACCGGGTGATCGCGCTCAAGGAGCTCGGCTTCACGCTGCAGCAGGTGCGCGCCGTCCTGGACGAGCAGGTGGACGCGGCCGAACTGCGCGGGATGCTGCGGCTGCGGCGGGCCCAGCTCGCCGAGGCGATCGCGGCCGACGAGCTGCGGCTGGCCCGGGTGGAGGCGAGGCTCCGGACGATCGAGAGTGAGGGAACCATGTCCACGCACGATGTCGTGGTGAAGTCGGTGCCGTCCGTCCGGGTGGCCCAACTGGCCGGTGTGGCCGCGAGTTACGAGCCGGAGGACATCGGACCGGTGATCGGGCCGCTGTTCGCCGAACTGTGCCGGCGGCTGACCGAGGCCGGGATCGAGGCGACCGGCCCGTCCGTCGCCCGCTACCAGGACGCGCCGGAGGGCAACGGCTCGGTGCTGGTCCTGGTCGCCGTCCCGGTCGGCCCGTCGGTGCGGCCGGACGCGCACGACTTCGAGGTGCTCGACCTGCCGCCGATCGAGGAGGCGGCGACGATCGTGCACCGCGGTCCGATGGACGAGGTGCTGGGCACGGTCCAGGAACTGGCCCGCTTCATCGAGGAGAACGGCTACCGCTCGGCCGGCTACGGCCGGGAGCTGTACCTGGAGTGCCCGGAGGACCGGGCCGGATGGGTCACCGAGCTCCAGGAGCCGGTGGTCCGCCGGTAGCGGCGTTTGCCCTCGACCAGGTCGAGGGCCCTAGCGTCGCCCGGCATGACCACCGCCTCCACCGCCGGCACCGGTTCCGGTCCGTCGCCGCGGGCTGCGCTGCCCCGGACGTACCTGCTCTGGCTGGCCGGTGTCCAGGCCGGACTGCTGGGCGACGCCGCGCTGTACTTCGGCCTCGGCTGGGCCGCCTCCGCGCACGGCGGCGGAGCGGCCGGACTGGTCCTGACGGCGATCACGGTGCCGCGCACCGCGCTGGTCCTGCTGGGCGGCGCGGTCGCGGACCGGTTCGGCGCCCGTCGGGTGATGGTCGTCGGGGACACGGTGATGCTGGCCGTGACCGTCGCGCCGGCGCTGGTGGCGGCCGACCGGGGGACGCCGCTGTGGCTGCTGGTCGCGGCGGCCGCCGTGATCGGGACGGTCGACGCCTTCCACCTCCCGGCGAGCGGTTCGATGCCGCGCCGGCTGGTACCCGCCGACCGGCTGCCCCGGGCACTCGCCCTGCGGCAGGCCGGCGGGCAGACCGCCGTCCTGCTCGGGGCACCGCTGGGCGGCCTGCTGGTCGCGGGCGGCGGACTGTCCGGC
>NZ_JAHSQD010000790.1 GCF_020103755.1 Streptomyces sp. LS1784 | reverse complement strand
CGCCCTGGGCCTGCGGCCGGGCGCCCGCGGTGGGCCGGACCGCCGGGCCGATCGAGCCGCGCCGGCGCCCACGGCGGCCCCGCCGGTCGTCCAACTCGCCGCCTGGGCGGGGACTCTGGCGATCGTGCCGTACGTGCTGATGAAGCTGGTCTGGGCGCTCGGCGGCAGCTTCGCCGGGATCGGTGGCGACCAGATGTACGCGAGCTACGTGCACAACGGCTCCTCCGGGCTCTGGCTCGCCCTGGAGCGCTGGGGGCTCGACGCCACCGTGCTGCTGGCGCTGCTCGGGGTGTTCCTGCTCTGGGGGCTGGTCCGTCCGTGGGGGCAGGTCTTCCCGCGTTGGACCCTGCCGCTGAGCGGCCGTCGGGTGCCGCGCTGGCTGCCGCTCACCCCGGCCCTGCTGGGGGCGGCCACGCTGGCGCCGTACGGGCTGTTCGGGATGGGCTACCTGACGCTGTGCACCGCCGGGGTGACGCGGATCAGGCTGGGCGAGCTCGCCGGCGAGCAGAGCGCACTGGAGATCGCCTGGGTCGGCATGTGCGGGTTCGCCGGGTACGGGGTCGCGCTGGTGGTGGCCGCCCGGTCGTACTGGCGGCGGACGGGGGTGCGAGCCGCCGGGGCCCGCTGAGGTCGAGGTCTGCGGAGGCCGAGGTCTGCCGAGGTCGAGGTTTGCTGAGATGGCAACAAAGCTTGCCGATGTGGTGGAGCGGGTCGCAGCCTGGCGGTGGAGGTGAGCGCCATGGGCGAGATGACCGGGACGACCGGGACCAGGAAGAGCGAGCGCTACGACGTGGTGGTGGTCGGCGCCGGAGCGGCGGGACTGAACGCCGCGCTGGTGCTGGGCCGGGCCCGGCGCCGGGTCGCGGTGGTGGACGCCGGGGAGCCGCGCAACGCGCCCGCCGCCCACATGCACGGCTACCTGAGCCGGGACGGCATGCCCCCGGCGGCGCTGCTGGCGGTCGGACGGGAGGAGGTCGCCCGCTACGGGGTGGACCTGATCGACGCCCGGGTCGAGCACGTCGAGCACGTCGAGCACGTCGAGCGCATCGAGTCCGGCGAATCCGTCGGACTCGTGGGGGAGGCCGGGCCTGCGGCGCCCGGCTTCGTGGTCCACCTGGCCGGCGGGCCGGTGCTGCACGCACGCAGGGTGGTCATCGCCACCGGGCTGCGGGACGGACTGCCGGAGCTGCCCGGCCTGGCCGAGCGGTGGGGCCACGACGTGCTGCACTGCCCGTACTGCCACGCCTGGGAGGTCCGCGACCGGCCGCTCGGGGTGCTCGGCACCGGCCCGGGGGCGGTCAACCAGGCGCTGCTGCTGCGGCAGTGGTCGGCGGACGTGGTGCTGCTCGCGCACACCCTGGTGCTGACCGACGCCGAGCGGGAACGGCTCGCCGCCCGGGACGTCCGGGTGGTCGAGGGCCGGATCGTCCGCCTGGTGTCCGACGACGGGCGCCTGCGCGGGGTCGAACTCGCCACCGGGCAGGTGGTGCCGCGCGAGGCGGTGTTCGTCTTCCCGCAGCCGGTGCCCCGGGACGCGCTGCTCTTCGGCCTCGACTGCGACCGGGACGACAACGGCTGGGTCACCACCGACCGGACCGGCCGCACCAGCCTCCCCGGCGTCTGGGCGGTCGGCAACGTCGCCGACCCGCGCGCCCAGGTGGTCACCGCCGCCGGGGCGGGCGCGGCGGCCGCCTTCGCGCTCGACCACGACCTCACGGCGGAGGAGGTCGACCGGGCGGTCGAGCGGTACCGCGCGTCCGGCGCCGCCCTGCCCGCCTGAGCGGGAAGCTTTCGTCAACCCACGATCGGAGAATCCGGATGTCAGCGCACCAGCACGGCCACTCCCACGGCCACTCCCACGAGCACGGCCACTCCCACGGGCATGTCCCCGCCGCCGACTTCGACTGGGACGCGCTCGCCGCGCACCTGGAGGTGGAGGCCGACCTGAGGGCCGGCGCCGTCACCGAGGCCGGGCGGTGGCTGCTCGGCCTGCACGGGGAGGGCGCGGTACGGCGGGTCCTCGACGTCGGCAGCGGGCCCGGGGTGATCGCCGGACTGCTGGCGGAGGTCTTCCCCGCGGCCGAGGTGGTGGCCGTCGACCAGTCGGCCGCCCTGCTGGAGCGCGCCCGGAGCCGCTCCGGCGGCCGACTCGACACCCGACAGGCCGACCTGCCCGCGGAGTTCGACAAGCTCGGCGAGGCCGACCTGATCTGGTCCGGCAACGCCATCCACCACCTGGGCGACCAGCAGGCCGCGCTCACCTCGCTCGCCGGGGTGCTGCGGCCCGGAGGCCTGCTCGCCGTCGCCGAACGCGGCCTTCCGGCGCGCTACCTGCCACGCGACTTCGGCCTCGGCCGGCCCGGCTTCCAGGCCCGGATGGACGCCGCCCACGAGGACGGCTTCAGCACCATGCGGGCCGAACTGCCCGACAGCACAGCGGAGATCGAGGACTGGCCGGCCATGCTCACGCGGGCCGGGCTGACCCCGACCGGCACCCGCACCTTCCTGGTCGACCACCCCGCCCCGCTCGCCGGCCCCATCCGCGGCTACCTGCACACCCGGCTGACCCGCCTGCGCGACCAGCTCGCCGACCAGCTCGACGCCGAGGACCGGGCCACGCTGGAAGCCCTGCTCGCCGAGGACGCCCCCACCGGCATCCTGCACCGCCCGGACGCCTTCTACCTCTCCGCGATGACCGTCCACACGGCCCGCCGGGACTGACCTGGCGGCTCCGTCGGCGTACGGGGGAAGGACAACGGCCGTGGGACCGCCCCGGCGGGGCCGGGTCAGGGCGCGAGGAAGCCGGCCACCGCACGGGTGAAGGCGGCCGGGTCGTCCAGCCACGGGTAGTGGCCGGCCGCGGGCTGGACGACGGCACGGGCGCGGCGGAACAGCGCGGCCGTGGCGCGGACCGCCCCG
>NZ_JAHSQD010000079.1 GCF_020103755.1 Streptomyces sp. LS1784 | reverse complement strand
GCTGGACGCCGGCGCCGCGGCGGGAACCGGTGCCGGCCCCGCCGGTGTTCTGCCCGTCCACTGGTCGGGCTGTGAACGGCGCTGCGGCCACCCGGCCGGGCGGTGGGTGGACGTGCTCGCCACGGGGCGCGGCTACCGGGTGACGGTGAACGGGGCGGGGGCCGGTGCGGCGTCCGCCGCGACCGCCGCCGATGCGACGGACGTCAATGCGACGAGCGTCGACGTGACGAACGAGGAGATGGCCGAGGCGGTCGCCGAGGCCAGGAGGACGACGAAGTGATCGAGTACGAGAAGGACGGCGCGTCCATCTACCGCCAGTCCTTTGCCACCATCCGTGCGGAGGCCGATCTGGCCGCCCTCCCGGCGGACGTCTCCCAGGTCGCGGTGCGGATGATCCACGCCTGCGGGATGGTCGACCTGGTCGAGGACCTGGTGTACTCGCCCGGTGTGGTCGCCTCCGCGCGCGCCGCGCTGCACGCCGGTGCGCCCATCCTCTGCGACGTCAACATGGTCGCGAGCGGCGTCACCCGCAAGCGGCTGCCCGCCGACAACGAGGTGATCTGCACCCTCACCGACCCGTCGGTGCCCGACCTCGCCCGGAAGATGGGCAACACCCGCAGCGCCGCGGCCATGGAACTGTGGCTGCCCCGGCTGGAGGGCGCGGTGGTCGCCGTCGGCAACGCGCCGACCTCGCTGTTCCGGCTGCTGGAGATGATCGAGGCGGGGGCACCGCGACCGGCCGCGGTGATCGGCGTCCCGGTGGGCTTCATCGGCGCCGCCGAGTCCAAGCAGGCCCTGGCCGAGCACCCGTCCGGCCTGGAGCACCTGGTGGTGCGCGGCCGGCGCGGCGGCAGCGCGATCGCCGCCGCCGCCGTCAACGCGATTGCGAGCGAAGAAGAGTGACGGATCAGCAGAAGGCCACGGGTCGGCTGTACGGCGTCGGGCTCGGCCCGGGCGACCCTTCGCTGGTGACCGTCCGTGCCGCCGAACTCATCGGCAAGGCCGACGTGGTGGCCTACCACAGCGCCCGGCACGGCCGGTCCATAGCGCGGTCGATCGCCGAGCGGTACCTGACGGGTGGCCAGGTCGAGGAGAAGCTGGTCTACCCGCTCACCGTCGAGACCACCGACCACCCGGGCGGTTACCGCGGCGCGCTGGACGACTTCTACGAGGAGGCCGCCGCCCGGCTGGCCGCCCACCTGGACGCCGGGCGCGACGTGGTCGTCCTCGCCGAGGGGGACCCGCTCTTCTACGGCTCCTACCAGCACATGCACAAGCGGCTCGCGCACCGCTACCCGACCGAGGTGGTGCCGGGCGTGACCTCGCTCAGCGCGGCCGCCGCCCGGCTCGGACAGCCGCTGACCGAGGCCGAGGAGACGCTCACCGTCATTCCCGGCACGCTGCCCGAGGAGGAGCTGACGGCGCGGATCGCGGCCGCCGACTCGGCCGTGATCATGAAGCTGGGGCGCACCTTCCCGACGGTCCGCCGGGCCCTGGAGCGGGCGGGGCGGCTGGCGGACGCGCAGTACGTGGAGCGGGCCTTCATGCCGGGGGAGCGGGTCGCGCCGCTCGCCGAGGTCGACGGTGAGACGGTGCCCTACTTCTCGGTCGCGGTGCTGCCGAGCAAGGTCGCGCCGCTGGAGCCGGAGGTCCGGCTGTCGGACGGTGTCGGCAGCGTGACCGTGGTCGGCACCGGGCCGGCCGGACCGCTCTGGCTGACCGCCGAGGCGCGCGGCGCGCTGGCCGAGGCCACCGACCTGGTCGGCTACACCACCTACCTGGACCGGGTGCCGCAGCGGCCGGGGCAGCAGCGGCACGGCTCGGACAACAAGGTGGAGTCGGAGCGTGCCGAGTTCGCGCTGGACCTCGCCCGCCGCGGGCACCGCGTCGCGGTGGTCTCCTCGGGCGACCCGGGGGTGTTCGCGATGGCCACCGCGGTGCTGGAGGTCGCCTGTGAGGAGGCGTACCGGGACGTCCCGGTACGGGTGCTCCCGGGCATGACCGCCGCCCACGCGGCCGCCTCCCGGGCCGGCGCCCCGCTCGGGCACGACTACGCGACGGTGTCGCTCTCGGACCGGCTCAAGCCCTGGGACGTGGTGGCGAAGCGGCTGCGCGCCGCGGCCGAGGCGGATCTGGTGCTCGCGCTGTACAACCCGGGCTCGAAGTCCCGGACCACCCAGGTCGGGCTCGCCCGGGACCTGCTGCTGGAGTACCGGGCGCCGGAGACCCCGGTGGTGATGGCCCGTGACGTGGGCGGCCCGACCGAGCGGGTGCGGATCGTCCGACTGGGGGAGCTGGACCCGGCGCTGGTCGACATGCGGACCATCCTGCTGATCGGCTCCTCGCAGACGCAGGCGGTCGAGCGGGGCGGCGGCGTGGAGGTCGTCTGGACGCCGCGGCGGTACCCGGAGGAGTGACGGGCGACAGATGACAGCGAACAGATTTCATCATCTGTTCGCTGTCATCTGTCAGCCGTTCGCCGTTCTCCGCCCCCGGAAGTCGCTACCGGGTCGGCTTGGTGATCAGCAGCTCCGTGTTGTGGTCCTCGCCCGCGCCCAGCAGCGCCGTCGGGCGGCCGTTCGGGTCGTTGTACGACAGCTCGCGGTAGAGCGCCGCGAGGTTGGCGTCCGAGGTGCTGCCGAAGTCCGTCCCGTACGGCGCGGAGGACTCGATCAGCGTGGTGAACAGCGAGAGCGTGCCGTCCCCGTTGTCCGCGATCTCGATGATCCGCCCGTGCTGCGGGTAGTCGATGTGCGAGGCGGTGTTGATCTCCCAGAACGCCCGCTCCGGCACCGCGTGGCCGTGCGGCGTGATCTTGTTCATGTGGGTGTGCCCGTTCACCCACGCGACCACGTTCGGGTAGCGCTGGAGCAGCGCCACCAGCTCGTTGCCGTCGTGCCGCCCCTCGAAGATGTTGCGCGGGTCCGGCAGCAGGTTGCCCATCGAGCCGCTGGTGTGGTGGCTGAAGACGAGGATCAGCTCGTCCGTGCTCCCGCCCGTCACCCTGCGCCCGTCGGCGTCGTACCAGTGCCCGCTGTGCGCCTTCAACTGCTGCTCCAGCCAGCGCAGTTGCGCGGTGCCCAGCGAACCGTCGGCGAACCCGGCCTGGTTGGTGGTGTCCAGGCTGATGCCGACCACCTTCTCCGAGATGCGGAAGGTGTAGTAGAGCTTGCCGCTGTTCACCATGTCCGAGGTGAAACCGTGCCCGTACGGGCCGGCGCCGGTGACCGCCGGGTTCAGGTGGGCCTTGGCGAACTCCTTGAGCGTGAACGGCCGGCGGCGCTCGTCCGGGGTGATCCGGCGCACCGCCTCGCCGCTGGCGATCAGCTTCGCCAGCAGCAGCACGGCGCCCGCCGGGTCGCGGCGCAGCGAGTCCATCAGCTGGCCGGCCGTGGCGTCGTCGCAGCCCTCCAGCTTGTACTGGCCGGTGTACAGGTCGTTCAGCAGCCCGAGGTCCGGCAGTGAGCCCTCGATGCTGTCGTCGTGGTTGCCGACCGTGGTGTACCAGGGCGTGTGCAGGCCCGGTGCGTCGAAGGGGCGGCCGGCGGCGGACAGGAAGCCGGGCACCTGCGGGAAGCCCTTCGCCTTGTAGCCGTCGGTGTAGGCGAGTTCGGGGTTCCAGTAGGCGGCGTTGCCGGAGTTCTGCACACCCTCGTAGCGGCTGAGGTCGCCGGTGTTCTGGGCCAGTCGGCCGCCGCCCATGACCTTGAGGTACCAGTCGAGTTCGGCGAGCTCGTGGTTGTCGGTGTTGTCGCCGGTGGCCATCACCATGCTGAACGGCATCCCGGTGTACGGGCCGCCGGCGAGCGAGTTGACCCGCTCGACGAGAGCCGAGACGCCGCGGGCGTTCAGGGCCTCCTGCGGCCGGTACGCGCTGCCGTTGAGCTTGGCCAGGTACTCGAAGCGCACCGGGGACTCGGTGTCCACCAGGTGCAGGTCACTGAACTGGACGAAGCTGGCCAGGCCGGTCCGGCGGTCGTCCCGTCCGGCGGTCGCCGACGCCAGGTCGCCGCGCACCACCAGCGGCCAGCCCGGCCCGGCCGTCAGGCGCTTGTAGCCGCCGGTGCCGACCGGCGTGGCCACCTGCTCCAGCGTGGTCCCGGTGATCCTGACCGCCCGCGCGGCCGTCGTGGCCAGCGCCTGGTCGCGCGCCGCGGCCGAGGCGAACTGCGCGCCGCCCAGCGACAAGGCCGACCAGGCCGCGGCCACCGACGTACCGGTGAGGAACGTACGCCGATTCATCCCTGCCACAAAAACCCCCACATACTGATGGCCCGGCGGGGAAGTCGACCCCGACCGGGCCCACGTGTCATGAACCCGCTTCTGGCGGACCGCCAGATTACTCACTGGTAGGTGTGATGGGCGAGGCCCCTGCGGAGAACTCTTCGGGAAGGCGGGGCCCCTCCTCCTCCGCAGCGTGCGCACGGGTGCTGCTCCGGCCTGCGAACGGGTGCGGGTCCTGGTGTCTCCACAGGTCGCGCACGGTGCGGTGACCGCCACCCCGGTCGGGCCCCGCCCGGCCGGGTGGGGGAAAATCGGCGACGGCGACCGGCGCGGCCGCCGGAGCGGAGCAGGACGGCGCGGACGCCGTCGGAAACGGGGCGCAGGTGGCCGCAGCGGGAGCCGAGGCGGGAGCCGGAGCGGGAGGCCGGGCCGGCCAGCTGAAGAGCAGCGGTCTGCGGCCCGGCTGGACGACGGGAGCCTGCGCCACCGCCGCCACCAAGGCCGCGTACACCGCGCTGCTCACCGGCGAGTTCCCGGACCCGGTGGTCATCACCCTGCCCAGGGGCCGGCAGCCCGCCTTCGCGCTCGCCGCCGAGGAGTTGACCGGTGCCGAGGAGCTGACCGGTGCGCAGGGGCGGCCGGCCGCCGCCATGGCCGGGGTGGTCAAGGACGCGGGCGACGACCCCGATGTCACCCACGGTGCGCTGATCCGTTCGACCGTGCGGTCCGGCGAGCCCGGCGCCGGGGTGGTCTTCCGGGCGGGTCCCGGGGTGGGGACGGTCACCAAGGCCGGCCTGCCGCTGCCCGTCGGCGAGCCCGCGATCAATCCGGTACCCCGGCAGATGATCCGGGACGCCGTCGCCGAGGTGGCAGCCGCGCACGGCGGCAGCGGGGACGTCGTGGTCGAGATCTCGGTCGACCACGGCGAGGAGATCGCCCGCTCCACCTGGAACCCCCGGCTCGGCATCCTCGGGGGTCTGTCCATCCTCGGCACGACCGGGGTGGTCGTTCCGTACTCCTGCTCGGCCTGGATCGACTCGATCCGCCGCGGGGTGGACGTGGCCCGGGCGGCGGGGCGTACCCACGTGGCCGGCTGCACCGGTTCGACCTCGGAGAAGGTCGCGGTCGCGGAGCACAGGCTGCCCGAGGACGCGCTGCTGGACATGGGCGACTTCGCCGGCGCGGTGCTCAAGTACCTCAAGCGCCATCCGGTGCCCCGGCTGACCATCGCGGGCGGCTTCGCCAAGCTGTCCAAGCTCGCGGCCGGTCACCTCGACCTGCACTCGGCGCGCTCCCAGGTGGACAAGGGGTACCTGGCCGAACTGGCCCGTCGGGGCGGGGCGGACGAGGCGCTGGTCGAAGCGGTCGCGGGCGCCAACACCGCACTGGAGGCGGTGCAGTTGTGCCGTGCGGCCGGAGTGCCGCTCGGGGACCTGGTCGCCGAGGCGGCCCGGACGACGGCGCTCGGCGTGCTGCTGGGCTCGCCGGTCGTGGTGGACGTCATCTGCATCGACCGCGCGGGCACCGTCGTCGGCCGGGCGGAGCCGCTCGGGCCGTGAGGCGGTGCGCGCTCCGGAGGGAGCCGCCGGGGCCGTGACATTGTCACGAGTGTCACGACGGCGTGACAACATCACGTGGTGGTGTGAAGAACTGACGTTCATATGGGGCGAGAAACGGACAAATGGAGTGGCGAGCAGGGCCCCTGGTTCTGTCACCATCTCAACCATGAGATATCGTCTGGCGAGTGACAGGCGACTACCTCACCCGTATCGGCACCCTCATCCGTACCGCGCGCCAGCACCGCGGCTGGTCCCAGGCGCAGCTCGGAGAGGCCCTCGGAACCAGCCAGAGCGCGGTCAACCGCATCGAACAGGGCAAGCAGAACGTCAGCCTTGAGATGATCGCCCGCATCGGCGAAGCCCTCGACAGCGAGATCGTCTCCCTCGGCTACTCCGGCCCGATGCACCTGCGCGTCGCCGGCGGTACCCGGCTCTCCGGCGCGATCGACGTGCGCAGCAGCAAGAACGCCTGCGTGGCGATCCTCTGCGCCTCGCTGCTGACCACCGGCCGCACCACGATCCGCAGCGTCGCCCGGATCGAAGAGGTCTACCGCATCCTTGAGGTGCTCACCAGCATCGGTGTCAAGAGCCGCTGGATCAACGAGGGCCGCGACCTCGAACTTACCCCGCCCGCCGAGCTGGACCTCGCGGCGATGGACGTCGAGGCGGCCCGCCGCACCCGCAGCGTGCTGATGTTCCTCGGCCCGCTGATGCACCGCGCCCAGCACTTCGCCATCCCGTACGCGGGCGGCTGTGACCTCGGCACCCGCACCGTGCAGCCGCACCTGACCGCGCTGCGCCGCTTCGGCCTGGAGGTCGCCACCACCGGCGGCGCCTACCACGCCTCGGTCGAGCCGGGCGTCCCGCTGGACCGCCCGATCGTGCTGACCGAGCGCGGGGACACCGTCACCGAGAACGCCCTGCTGGCCGCCGCGCGGCACGACGGCGTCAGCGTCATCCGCAACGCCTCGCCCAACTACATGGTCCAGGACCTCTGCTTCTTCCTGGAGAAGCTGGGTGTCAGGATCGAGGGCATCGGCACCACCACCCTCACCGTGCACGGCGTCCCGGAGATCACCTGTGACGTCGACTACACCCCGGCCGAGGACCCGGTGGAGGCGATGAGCCTGCTGGCCGCCGCCGTCGTCACCTCCTCCGAGCTGACCATCCGCCGGGTGCCGATCGAGTTCCTGGAGATCGAGCTCGCGGTGCTGGAGGGCATGGGCCTCGACTACGACCGCACCCCCGAGTACCGGGCCCACAACGGCCACACCCGGCTGGTCGACCTCACCGTGCGCCCCTCCAAGCTGACCGCGCCGATCGACACCATCCACCCGATGCCGTTCCCCGGCATCAACATCGACAACGTACCGTTCTTCGCCGCCATCGCCGCGGCCGCGCACGGCACCACGATGATCCACGACTGGGTGTACGACAACCGCGCGATCTACCTGACCGAGCTGACCCGCCTCGGCGCCGACGTCAAGCTCCTCGACCCGCACCGTGTGCTGGTCCAGGGCCCCACCCGGTGGCGCGCCGCCGAGATGATGTGCCCGCCGGCCCTGCGCCCCGCCGTGGTCATCCTGCTCGCCATGCTCGCCGCCCAGGGCACCTCCGTCCTGCGCAACGTCTACGTCATCAACCGCGGCTACGAGGACCTCGCCGAGCGCCTCAACTCCATCGGCGCCCAGATCGAGACCTTCCGCGACATCTGACGGACAATCATGTGTGACTGACCGTCACGCGACTGGCCGGCCTCACCCGTTGAGGCCGGTCAGTAGCACGGCAACCTCCAGCCCGGTGTTCAGGTAGTCCACGAACACCGGGTTGTTCAGTGCCCAGGGCGAGCGCCGCTGCCGGACCAGTCGGACCGCCTCGCCGCTCTCGTGCCCGAGGCCGACCAGCGCCTGCGCCACCACCAGGCCCGAGCGGTTGTAGCCCGAGTGGCAGCGCACCAGCGTCCGCCGGCCCCGCCGGACAGCGGCCGCGGTGAGCTCGGCCGCCTCCTGGACGGCGAGCAGTTGACCGGGGGAGAGCGGGTCGTCGGGCACCTCCCGGACGATGTGCTCCACCCCCGGTGCCGGGCCGTGCCCGGGGAGCGTGAAGAGGCTGACCACCAGGTCGAACTCGGCTCGTACGATCGCGAGTTCAAGCTCGCCGCCGGGCGGGGTGAAGTAGTGCCCGCCCATCCGGAGCCCGGTGACGATCTCGTTCCAGGGCTCGGACGGCCCGGGGGTCTGGCGTTCCTTCTGGCGGGTCCGCACGTCCTGCTCGCTCCCTGTCTGTGATATCGGGGCCCGGCGCTGTCCGTCCTGCGCTGTCCTGCGCTGTCCGGTGCCCTCCGGTGCTACACGCCGGTGGTGCCGTCGAGGTGCTCGCGGAGGAGGTCGGCGTGGCCGTTGTGGCGCGCGTACTCCTCGATCATGTGGGTGAGGATCCAGCGCAGCGAGAAGACCTCGTCGCCGTAGTGGCCCAGGACGTCCAACGACTCCGCGGCGGCCACGAGTTCCCTGGCGTGGTCGCACTCGCTGCGCCAGATCGTGAAGGCCTCGTCGGGGTCGGCGGTGTCGACGTCGAACTCGGCGAAGGAGCCGTCGGGGTGCGCCCAGAAGCCGCGTGCGCCCTCGCCGTTGAGGACGTTGCGGAACCAGCTGCGCTCCACCTCGGCGAGGTGGCGGACCAGCCCGAGCAGGGAGAGCCCGGAGGGTTCCAGCACGTGGGTGCGGAGCTGTTCCGTGGTGAGGCCCGCGCACTTCATCGCGAGGGTGTCGCGCTGGTGGTCCAGGAAGCCTGCCAGAGTGGTGCGTTCGTCGGCGGTACGGGGCGTCCGGGTGCGCTGATCATCGCTCATCGGACCATCCTGCCCGTCATCCGGCGGGCCCGCCCGCCTTTTCCCCGGGGCGGCGAGCGGTCACCACGAGCGCGGTGGGCAGTCGTAGTCGCCGGGCCTCCTACCGCAGTTGCTCCAGCCAGCGCAGTGCGCCCGGGACGTCGGGTGTGACCGGCACGCCCTCCGGTACCGGCGGGCGCTCCACGATGATGACCGGCAGACGGAGTCCCCGGGCGGCCGTCAGCTTCGGAGCGGTCGCGGCGCCGCCGCTGTCCTTGGTGACCAGGACGTCGATGTCGTGCTTGCGCAGCAGCGCCTCCTCGCCGTGGACCGTGAACGGGCCGCGGTCCAGCAGGACTTCGAACGAGGGCGGCACCGGGGGCTCGGGCGGGTCCACCGAACGGGCCAGGAAGCGGACGCCGTCCAGGTGGGCGAAGGCGGCGATGCCCTGCCGTCCGATGGTGAGGAAGACCCGCTCCCCGCGCCGGGGCAGCAGGTCGGCCGCCGCGGCGAGCGAGGGGACGGGGAGCCAGTGGTCCCCGTCGACGCGGGTGAAGCCGGGGCGGCGCAGCACCAGCAGGGGAACGCCGGTGGCGGCGGCCGCGAGGGCGGCGTTCTGCGAGATGCCGGCGGCGAACGGGTGGGTGGCGTCCACCACCGCGTCCACGCGCTCCGCGCGAAGCCAGTCGGCCAGTCCCTCCGCTCCGCCGAAGCCGCCGATCCGCACCTCCCCGGCGGGCAGCCGGGGTTGGGCGACCCGGCCGGCCAGCGAGCTGGTGACCCGGTGCGCGGTCGGGGCGAGTTCGGCGGCCAGCGCCCGTCCTTCGGTGGTCCCGCCGAGGATGAGCAGGTGCCTCATCACGCCCCGCACGGCTCGTGCGGGCGCTCGCGGTCCGCCGAGTAGAGGTGGCTGTCGCGGAACTGCTCGGCGGCCAGCGTGCGGCCGACGATGATGACGGCGGTGCGGACCACGCCCGCGGCCTTGACCTGCTCGGCGATGTCGCCGACGGTGCCGCGCAGCACCAGCTCGTCGGGGCGGCTGGCCATCGCGACCACGGCGGCCGGGCAGTCGGCGCCGTAGTGCGGGAGCAGCTGCTCGACCACGTCGTCCACGTAGCCGGCGGCCAGGTGCAGCACCAGCAGGGCGCCGCTGCGGCCGAGGGTGGCGAGGTCCTCGCCCTCGGGCATCGGGGTGGCGCGCTTGGCGATCCGGGTGAGGATGACGGTCTGGCCGACGGTCGGGACGGTCAGCTCCCGCTTCAGCGCGGCCGCGGCGGCGGCGAAGGCGGGCACGCCGGGGACCACCTCGTACGGCACGCCGGCCGCGTCCAGGCGGCGCATCTGCTCGGCGACGGCGGAGAAGACGGACGGGTCGCCGGAGTGCAGCCGGGCCACGTCCTGGCCGGCCTCGTGTGCGGTGACCAGTTCGGCGGTGATCTGGTCCAGGTTGAGCTGCGCGGTGTCGATCAGGCGGGCGCCGGGCGGGCACTCGTCCAGCAGCTCGCGCGGGACCAGGCTGCCCGCGTACAGGCAGACCTCGGCGCGGGCCAGGATGCGCTGGCCGCGCAGGGTGATCAGGTCGGCGGCGCCCGGGCCGGCTCCGATGAAGTGGACGGTCACGAGGCGTTCTCCTGGCGGGTGGCGGGTTCGGGGGTTTCGGGCTCGGGGGTTTCGGGCTTGAGGACGTCGGGCTCGGGCTTGACGGCGGACCACTGGGTGACCGGCATGGCCTGGCGCCACCCGGTGAAGCCGCCCACCGGGACGGCGTGGGCGACCGCGAGTTTGACGAGTTCCCCGCCGTGGCGCCGGTACCACTCGGTGAGCAGCGCCTCGGACTCCAGCGTCACGGTGTTGGCGACGATCCGGCCGCCCGGGCGCAGCGCGGCCCAGCAACCGTCCAGCAGGCCGGGCGCGGTGAGGCCGCCGCCGATGAACACGGCGTCGGGGGTGGGGAGTTCGGCGAACGCGGCGGGGGCGGGGCCGGTCACCACGCGGAGTCGGGGCACACCGAGTTCGGCGGCGTTGCGGGTGATCCGCTCGGCCCGGGCCGGGTCGCGTTCGATGCTGACGGCCTGGCAGTCGCGGTGGGCGCGCAGCCACTCGACGGCGATCGACCCGGAGCCGCCGCCGACGTCCCAGAGCAGTTCGCCGGGGGAGGGGGCCAGCGTGGCGAGGGTCGCGGCGCGGACGTGGCGCTTGGTGAGCTGGCCGTCGCTCTCGTACGCGGCGTCGGGCAGGCCGGGGACGAGGGAGGTGCGGGGGCCGTCGCCGAGGTCGACGGCGATGACGTTCAGTGGGTCGCCCGGCGGGTGCGGCCAGCCGTCGGCGGGGCCGTCCAGGTGGCGTTCGGCGGGGGCGCCGAGCTGTTCGAGCACCCGCAGTCGGGCGGTGCCGTAACCGCGGGCGGTGAGCAGCTCCGCGACGGCGGCAGGGGTGGCGGCGTCGGCGCTGAGCACCAGCAGGCGGCGGCCGGGGTGGAGGGCGGGGGAGAGGGTGTCCAGCGGCCGGCCGACCAGGCTGACCACCTCGGTGGCCTCCAGCGGCCAGCCGAGCCGGGCACAGGCGTAGGAGACGGACGAGGGGTGCGGCAGGATGCGCAGACGCTCGGCGCCGACGGTCTCGGCGAGGGTGCGGCCGATGCCGTGGAACATCGGGTCGCCGCTGGCCAGGACGGCGACGCGGCGGCCGGCCTGGGCGGCGAGCAGCCCGGGGGCGGCGGGGCGCAGCGGGGACGGCCAGGGGATGCGCTCGGCGGTGACCTCGTCGCGGGGGAGCAGGTTCAGCTGGCGGGGGCCGCCGACGACGACCTCGGCCTCCCGCAGCACGGCCCGGGAGCCGGCGGCGAGACCGGGCCATCCGTCGGCCCCGATCCCGACGACGGTGATCGGGGGTGGCAGCTCGGGCACCGGGTGGCTCCTCGTCGTTCGATCCTACGATCCCAGCGATCCTGCTGGCCGGGGCAGCCTACCTGGCGGTATGCGGGCGCCTCGGCGCCGGATCTCGGGGTGACGGATGACAACGGACAGATGACAGATTTCAGATAACAGATTTCAGACTCTGTTCGCCGTTACCTGTCACCCGTCACCCGCCCCCAGTCCCCCGACTCGATCAGTGCCGGCTGCTCCCGCAGCCGCGCCTCGGCCCTCGGCCCGGCGAGGTAGACCCAGGCCGCACGCAGCTCGCCCGTCGCCGTCCGCACCGTCGTCCGCCGCCGCACGTACAGCCCGGTCCCGTCCGCCCGGCAGCCCTCCAGCCGGTCCAGAGCCTCCAGGGCTCCGGCGTACGCGCCCGGGCGTACGGTGACGAGCTCGCCCAGGATCCGGCACCCGGGAGCCGGATCCGGCACCGCGTACGGGAAGCCGGGGCCCTCGTGCAGCGCGGCGCCCTCCAGGACCGCCGGTCGGATGTCGGTGCAACGCCCGGCCAGGTGGACGGCATGATTGCGGCCGCCGCTGCGCAGGGTGCCGTACACGAAGAACGGCAGTGCCTCCTCGGGCGTGGACACGGGTTCGACCTCCTTGTCGGGGAGCGCCCACGGTACGTCCTGTGCCCGATTTCTGATACCGACTGGCGCACCGGGCCGTTCATGCGCTGTCATGTCGGATGTTCGGCCAGCACCGTCCAAGGGGGACACACATGACATCGTCCGCTTCGCCCTCCCAACCGGCCCCGACCCCCGGCTCAGCTCCTGACACCCCTGCCGCCGCCAAGGCCAGGACAATCCCCACCCCGCCCCCGCCCCCGCCCCCGCTCGCCGACGCCGGCCCCGCCCCCCGCCTCGGCGGCGCGGTCTGGCTGGCCCTCCTCGTGGTCTACATCGTCTGGGGCTCGACCTACCTGGCGATCAGGGTCGCCGTGGAGACGATGCCCTCCTTCCTCTCCGCCGCCGCCCGTTTCATCACCGCCGGCCTGCTGCTGGCCGGCTACCTCCTGGTGCGCCAGGGCCCGGCCGGCCTGAAGGTGACCGGGCGGCAGCTGGCCTCCTCCGCCCTGGTCGGCGTGCTGCTGCTGACCGGCGGCAACGGCATGGTGGTCCTGGGCGAGACCTCCGTCCCCTCGGGCCTGGCCGCCCTGCTGGTGGCCGCGGTCCCGCTGTGGATGGTGGTGCTGACGGCGTTCGGCGGGGAGCGCCCGAGGGCGGCCGAGCTGGCCGGGGTGCTCCTCGGACTGGTCGGCCTCGGCGTCCTGTCGGCCCCGGCGATCAGCGGGTCGATCGAGCCGGCCGGTGTGATCCTGATCATCGGCGCCACCCTGCTCTGGGCGACCGGCTCCTTCGTGAGCAAGAAGATCCCGATGCCGGGCAACGTGCTCGCCGCGAGCGCCTACCAGATGCTGGCCGGCGGCCTCGGCAACCTGCTGGTCGGACTGGGCCGCGGTGAACAGCACGGGCTGGACCTCGGGACGATCTCCGGTCGGTCCTGGCTGGCCCTCGCCTACCTGGTGCTGTTCGGCTCGCTGCTCGCCTTCACCGCGTACGCCTGGCTGCTGCGCTCCGCCCCGCTCACCCTGGTGGCCACCTACGCGTACGTGAACCCGGTGGTCGCGGTGCTGCTGGGCTGGCTGATCCTGGCCGAGCCGCTGACCGGCCCGACCCTCGCGGGCGGTGCGATCGTGGTGGCGGGCGTCTGCCTGGTGGTGAGCGTCAGCCGGCGTCCGGGCCGCCCGTCGCGTGCCGGGAGTCCGGCCCGTCCGACGAAGGGGCCGTCCGCCCGTAGGTGAGCACGAGGTTCCCGGGCAGCAGCCGGCCCGCACCCTGCCCGAGGGGGTGGCCGTCGACGGCCTCGCGGCGCTGGTCGACACCATCGTCGAGGGGATCGTCCCGGCCGCCTGATCGGGACGATCCCCACTTCGGGCCGCCGGACGTGCGGCTCAGAAGGTGCGCGGCGGCTTGCCCGTCCACCAGTTGCCGGGCGCGTCCGGGTCGCGGCTGGTCCAGAACTCGATGATGGCGTCGGTGAACTCGGCCGCGGAGAGCACACCGTCGCCGTCGGTGTCGAGGTGGCGGAAGGCCTCGTCGGCGTCGTCGCGGGAGAGGCCTGCGAAGTGGCCGCGCTGGAAGACGAAGAACTCGCCGGCGTCCACCGTCCCGCTGCGGTCGGCGTCCGCGACGGCGAGGAAGGCCTCGGCGAGCGCGCCGAGGATGTCGCGCGCGGCCTGCGGGTCGTCGGCGAGCGAGCCGGTCGAGGTGACGAACTGCTCACGGGTGATCGCCTGGGTGCCGGCGGGCAGCCGGGCGAGGTGCAGGTCGTGCCAGGTCGTCAGGTAGGCGCGGACGATCACGGCCTCCGCCTCGGAGCCCTCCTGGTGACCGAGCGAGCGGGCCACCGAGAGGCCCATCAGGACGTGATCCCGCTCGGTCAGCAGGCCGTCGCCGTCGGCGTCGAGGTGATCGAAGCCGTGGTTGATCTTTGCGATGAGCAGGTCGTCTGACAAATGTGCCCCCTCGATTGGTGATTCCTTGCCCGGGTCTCCTACGTCACATCGCCTGCACGCTAGCGCCTTGAGCCGGACCGGCGCAGCCGAACGAACGTCGGACGACCTGCTGGTTCACTCCCGCACCGCCCGCCGGGCCGCCCGCCGAGTCATCCGCGGATCCCCCCGCTGAGCCGCCCGCCGAGCCCCCGTTCAGTCCTCCTGGTGATCGGCCCAGACGTACGCCCCCGGCAGCAGGGCCGACACCGGTACGGTCTGCAGCTCCGGCCCCCGCCGGACGATGACGCCCGCCTCGGGGAAGTAGTCCAGCAGCACCTGTCGGCACCGCCCGCACGGCGGGATCACCCCGCGTTCCCGGTCACCCACGGCCACCACCGTGGTGAGTTCGTACGCCCCCTGGCCGGCCGCCGCGCCGATGAGTACCAGTTCCGCGCACGGCCCGCCGGTGAAGTGGTAGGCGTTCAGCGCGGTGACGATCCGCCCGTCGGCATTGCGCCCGGCTGCCGCCACGGTGTGGTTGTCACCCCGCGCGTACCGCCGCGCGACCTCCAGGGCCGCCTCCACGAGCTCCTCATCCACGGTTGCCCGGTCGCTGGTGGACATCGTTGTTGCACCTCTTTGATCGTGTCCGACGGGCCTCGATCATCTCAGTGCGCCGCCGCCAGCAGCTCCCTCGTGTACTCGGTGTGCGGAGCCGCGAACAGCCGGTCCCGGTCGGTGGACTCGACCAGCCGGCCCCGGTGCATCACCGCCACCCGGTCGCAGAAGTGCCGCACCACGGCGAGGTCGTGGGAGACGAACAGGAACGCGACGCCGAGCCGTTCGCGCAGCTGCATCAGCAGGTTGAGCACTTGGGCCTGCACCGACACGTCGAGCGCGGAGACCGGCTCGTCGGCGATGATCAGGCGCGGCTGCGGGGCCAGCGCCCGGGCGATGCCGATCCGCTGGCGCTGGCCGCCGGAGAACTCGTGCGGGTAGCGGTCCAGATGCCCGGCCTCCAGTCCCACCTGCTCCAGCAGCTCCACCGAGCGCTCCCGACGTCCGGCCGGGCCCAGCGCGGTGTGCAGGCGCAGCGGGGTGTCCAGGGTCTGGGCGACGGTCCGGCGCGGGTTGAGCGAGGCGTACGGGTCCTGGAAGACCAGCTGGATCTCCCGGCTGAGCCGCTTCCGCAGGTCCCGGTCCGGCCGGGTGGCGTCCTGTCCGTCGTACAGCACCCTTCCGCCGGTGGGCCGTTGCAGGCCGGCCAGGACCCGCGAGGTGGTGGACTTGCCGGAGCCGGACTCGCCGACCAGCCCGAGCGTCTCGCCGGGCGCGATCCGCAGACCGACGCCCTCGACCGCCCGGACCGGTTCGGCCCGCAGGCCGGGGAGGCGCCGGCGCCCGGGGAAGTGCACGGACAGGTCGTCCACCTCGACCAGCCACCGCTCGGGACGCCCGACGGTCCGCGGCCGGAACGTCCGCGACGGCGCCGGCTCGTCGACCGTCGGCAGGGCGGTGCCCGGTACCGAGTCCAGCCGGAGCGCAGCGCCCACCAGCGCCCGGGTGTACGGCTCGCGCGGGGCGGCCAGCAGTTCGGCCGTCGGCGCGGACTCGATCCCGATCCCGCCGCGGAGCACCAGCGTGCGGTCCGTCGTCCCGGCGACCACGCCCAGGTCGTGGCTGACCAGCAGCACAGCCGTCCCGTGCTCGCGCTGCAACTCGCCGAGCAGGTCGAGGACCTGCCGCTGGACGCGGGCGTCCAGGGCGGTGGTCGGCTCGTCCGCGATGAGCAGTCGCGGGTCGTTCATCAGCGCCATCGCGATCATCACGCGCTGGCGCATGCCGCCGGAGAACTGGTGCGGGTAGTCGCGCGTCCGGGCCGCCGGGATGCCGACCCGGTCGAGCATCTCGGCCGCCCGCCGGCCCGCCTCGGCCCGGCCCGCACCCGGGTGGTGCAGCCGGTACATCTCGGCGAGCTGGGCGCCCACGCCGTGGAAGGGGCTGAGCGAGGTGAGCGCGTCCTGGAAGACCAGCGCGGCACGTCCGCCGCGCACCCCGCGCAGCGCGGACTCCTCGGCGCCGACCAACTCCTGCCCGCCCAGCCGGATCGAGCCGGTGACGGTGGCGGTGCGCGGGTCGTGCAGTCCGAGGACAGCGAGCCCGACGGTCGACTTGCCGGAGCCCGACTCGCCGACCAGGCCCAGGACTTCACCGGGCGCGAGGTCGAAGGAGAGGCCCCGGACGGCGGTCACCGGCGCGCCACCGCGCGGGTCGGCGAAGGTGACGGTCAGGTCGCGGACACTCAGCACCGGCTCAGCGCTCTTCACACCGGTGCTCTTCGCATCAGCGCTCTTCGCACCGGTCCCCGGAACAGTGGACTTCATCGAAGGACTCCCCATCAGCTCAGCCGGACACGCGGGTCGAGCCAGGCGACCGCGAGGTCGGCCAGCGCGACGAACAGCACCATGAAGCAGGCGGCCAGCAGCACTGCGCCGACCACGGCGGGCAGGTCCTGCCCGGCGACGGCCTCCGCGGCGAACCGCCCGACCCCGTTCAGCCCGAACACCGTCTCGGTGATCACGGCCCCGCCGAGCAGCACCCCGGCCTCCAGCCCGATCAGCTGCACCAGCGGCCCGGCGGCGCCGCGCGAGGTGTACTTGAGGTGGGCGCGCAGCCGTCCCAGGCCCTTGCCGCGGGCCGTGCGGACGTACTCCTCGTTCATCGTCTCCAGGAGCTGTGAGCGCGAAAGCCTGGCGAACACCGCCGAGTTGACGAAGCCGAGGACGAGCCAGGGGAGCAGCATCCCGCCCGCCCAGGCGGCCAGGTCCTCGGCCGGCGGGGTGTAGGAGGGCAGGGGCAGCAGCCCGGTGGAGTACACCAGCAGCCACTGCGCGACGTACCCGAGGAAGTAGATCTGCACGCTGGCGCCGACCAGGGTGAAGCCGGACAGCAGCCGGTCGGTCCGCCCTCCGTGCCGCAGCGCGGAGACGAACCCGGTGCCGAGGCCGAACAGCAGCAGGACGGCGAGCGCCCCGGCGGTCAGCGAGAGGGTGACCGGCAGGTGGTCGGCCAGCGCCTCGCTGACCGGCTGGTGGAGCCGATAGGAGTAGCCGAGGCAGGGGGCGTCGCAGCGGATGGTCGAGCCGTCCACGTCGCCGATGTCCCGCCCGGCGACGACCCCGACCAGGTAGTCGGTGTACTGGGTGAGCAGCGGCTGGTCCAGGCCCATGCTCCGGCGCACCGCCGCGACCTGTCCGCTGTCGCAGCGCGGGCCGCAGGCGGCGCGGGCCGGGTCGGCGGGCGCGGCGTAGAAGAGGGCGAAGGCGGCGGCGGAGACCGCGACCAGGACCGCGAGGGCCTGGGCGGTCCGCCGCAGGACGAAGGAGAGCATGGCCGATCCGGGGTCGACGTGACGGGGAGGCAGGGCGGTGACACCGGGGGCCCGCCCCCGCCACCCGCGAACAGGCGGCGGGAGCGGGCCCCGGCGCTCAGGACTTCAGGTACAGCCAGGCCAGCGAGACGGTCCCGTAGACCGGGTGGACGAACGCCCCGCCGACGTTGCTGCCGCGCAGCTGGTTGACCGTCGGGTAGGCGAACGGCAGCACCGGCACGTCCTTCATCACGGTCTGCTCCAGCGCGTACAGCTCCTGGGCCTTGGCGCGCGGCTCGCCGATCCGGTTGATCCGGTCGATCTCCTTGTCGACCTCCGGGTTGCGGTAGCGCGCGGAGTTGAGGTCGCTGCCGGCCCGGCCGTCGAAGGAGAACGGGATCAGGGTGGACGGGGTCGGCCAGTCGACCGAGCTGGTCTCCTCGAACAGGTCGTACGGAGAGTCGGCGCGGTGCACCTCGTCCAGGAAGGCCTTGGGGTCGACCGGCTTGGGCACGACGGTGATCCCGGCCTTGCCGAAGCCCTCGACCAGCACCTGCGCCACGCGCTGGCCCGTCGGGGTGTTCCGGTACGCGTAGGTCAGGCTCCCCGGCGCCTGCTGGGCCTTGGCGAGCGCGGCCTTGGCGGCCTCCGGATCGCCCTCGGGCCTGGCCGGGTAGAGGTCGTACTTCTGCCAGTCGATCAGCGCGGGCGAGCTGAGCGTGGTGGCCAGTTCGCCGGTCCGGGCGCCGCCCTGGACCTGGCGGGCCTGCTGGCGCGGGTAGGCCAGGTGCAGCGCCTTGCGGACCTCGACGTCCGGCACCCGCTCGTTGTTGACCATCAGCTGGGTGACGAAGGCGCCCTGCCGGCCGGAGACCACCAGCTCCTTGGCCTTCGGGTCGGTGTCGGTGGTCTGGTACAGCTCGGCGGAGAGGGTGTCGGACGCGGTGGTGGCGTTGGCGCCGCCGTCCCGCCCGGAGAGGATCTCCTGGTTGAGGTTGAGCGCCTCCTTGCCGTACGTGAAGACGAACTTCTCCGGGTACTGGCTGCGGATCGGGTCGGTCTCGGGCTTCCAGGCGGGGTTGCGTTCCAGCACCATGCGGGTGTTCTGGACGTGCTCGACGATCCGGTACGGGCCGGTCGCGAACGGCAGGCGGTCGTAGTCCGTCCCGGTGTCCTTGTCCCGGCGCACCGGTGAGGAGGAGGACTGCGCGGCCATGTACGGGACGTCGGCCTGCGGCTGCGGGAAGTGGAAGACGATGGTGCGCTCGTCCGGCGTCTCGATCGCGTCCAGGTCGCCTGCCTGCGGGCCCGCGTACTTGGCGCGCGCCGCCTCGTAGCCGGCCTCGCCGGTGAGCCACTGCGGCCAGTACGGCGGGCCGACCTCGTAGCCCTTGCCGAAGGTGCGCTCGATGCCGTACTTGACGTCCTGGGAGGTGATCGGCTGACCGTCCTCCCAGGCGACGCCCTGCTTGAGCTTGTACGTCCAGGTGCGGCCGCCGTCGGCCGGGGTGCCGGTGTCGGTGGCCAGGTCGCCGACCAGCTTGGCCTTGCCGTCCACGACCTGGTACTGGGTCAGCTGGCGGCCCCAGAGCAGGGAGGCGTTGTAGGCGGCGCCCGCGTAGACCTTCTGCGGGTCGAGGTGGCGGAACTCGACGCTGTTGTACACGTTCACCGTGCCGCCCGCACGGGCGCCCGGGACGGCCGGGGCCGGGCCGGCGCTCTCCTGCTCGCTGCCGAGCACGGCGGTCAGCGGGGAGGTCTCCTTGGCGGAGGCCCCGGCGCCGCCGGAGCCGGTGGTGCTGCCCGCGCCGGCCGAGCAGGAGGTCGCCAGCAGGGCGGTGGCGATGACGGCGAGGGACGGTCTGGTCCAGCGCATGGCGAATCTCTCCTTGCCCCGGCGGAGCGTGCCGGGACGGGCTTGGGTCGATGGATGGGAGATGGAGGGGGATGGACGGGAGGGGAGCGTGAAAGGTCTCAGCGGGCGCCGGCGCGCGGGTCCAGCGCGTCCCGGACGGCGTCGCCGAGCAGGTTGAAGGCGATGACGAACAGCAGCAGCGCCGCGCCGGGGAACACCATGTAGGTGGGGTCGGCCTGGAAGACCTCGGAGCCGCGCGCGATCATGCGCCCCCAGTCCGGGACCGGCTCGGTGATGCCGACGCCGAGGAAGGACAGCGCGGCCTCGGAGGCGACGAAGGTCGGCACCGCCATGGTGGAGTGCACCAGAAGCTGCGAGCGCACATTCGGCAGAAGTTCGTGGACGACGACGTGGAAGCGGCTCGCACCCTGGGCCCGCGCGGACTGCACGAAATCCCTTTCCCTGAGCGAGCGGACGGTGGCCCGCAGGGAAAGCGCGAGCGGAATCCAGCCGAACGCAGAGAAAACCAGGATCAGCACCAGGAACTGCATCCACTCCGGTTCCGCGGAGCCCGGGTCGACCAGGCGGGACTGGATCACCGGACTGAGCGCGAGCAGTAGGAGCAGTGTGGGAAAGGCCAGCAGCACATTCGCGAGGAATCCGAACAACCGGTCCGTGATCCCGCCGAGGTAGCCGACCGCGACGCCGGCCAGCACGCCCAGCGTGGTGGTCACCGCGGCGGCCGCGAAGGCGATCAGCAGCGAGGTGCGGACGCCGTACAGCAGCTGGGTGAACACGTCCCGGCCGAGGCCGGGCTCCAGGCCGAACCAGAAGTCGCCGGAGATCCCGCCGTTCGGCAGCATCGGCAGGCCGCTGTCGCTGAGCAGGCCGGGGATGTTCTGGCCGTAGTGGTCGACCGGGTTCTTCCCGTACAGCGCGGCGACCAGCGGGGCGCCCAGGGCGAGCAGCAGGAACAGCGCCACCACCGCCAGGGCGGCGGCGCCGACCCGGTCCCGCAGGATCCGGCGGAGCAGGCCGGGGCCGGCGGCGGGCGCGGGCCCGGCCCCGGTCACTGGGACGGTGTCGACCACTGCCATGAGGCGTAACCCCCGAATTCTCCGCCGCCCCATGGATGAGGGTGCGCTGGTGTGCATTTCCGGTACGGCCTCCGAGGGTTTCCCGGTGGCTGTTCGAGCGCCATTGGATCGGATGCGTCCGAGGTTCCGCAAATCGCCTCCGGCTGACGTTCGGGTAATTCCTGCCGAACTGTTTCGGGAAATGTGGCGGCTTCATTTCGGTGAAACACCGGCGTTGCAAAGGAATGGACATACCGTGACAGAACGGACTGTCTGTTCCGCATTCTGAGACCTCCGCCACAGTCTCTCCGGTGTTGATACGATCCCGGTGGGCCGCAACTGGCGCGTAGGGATGGAATCAACCATCGGGAAGCGGCCTCGTGAATCCTCACGTGCACGTTGCCGAGCGCCTGGGCCCCCGCATCCCCACCAGGAGACCGCCATGGCCCAGCAGCCCCACACCGCCGCCTCCGCCGCGGCCGACACCGCCTTCCGCAGCGCCCTCGACGTGGTCGCCGGCGTCGAACCGAGGATCGCCGCGGCCATCGGCCGGGAGCTCGCCGATCAGCGCGCCTCGCTCAAGCTGATCGCCAGCGAGAACTACGCCTCCCCGGCCGTCCTGCTCACCATGGGCAACTGGCTCAGCGACAAGTACGCCGAGGGCACCGTCGGCCGCCGCTTCTACGCGGGCTGCCGCAACGTCGACACCGTCGAGAGCATCGCCGCCGAGCACGCCCGCGAGCTGTTCGGCGCCGACCACGCCTACGTCCAGCCGCACTCCGGCATCGACGCCAACCTCACCGCCTTCTGGGCCGTCCTCTCCCAGCGGGTCGAGAGCCCGGCCCTGGAGCGCGCCGCGGTGCGCAACGTCAACGACCTCACCGAGGAGGACTGGGCGCAGCTGCGCCAGGAGCTCGGCAACCAGCGGATGCTCGGCATGTCCCTGGACACCGGCGGCCACCTCACCCACGGCTTCCGGCCGAACATCTCGGGCAAGATGTTCGAGCAGCGCAGCTACGGCACCGACCCGGCGACCGGTCTGATCGACTACGACGCGCTGCGCGAGACCGCCCGAGAGTTCCGCCCGCTGATCATCGTGGCCGGCTACTCCGCCTACCCGCGCCTGGTGGACTTCCGCAGGATGCGCGAGATCGCGGACGAGGTCGGTGCGACCCTCATGGTCGACATGGCGCACTTCGCCGGCCTGGTCGCGGGCAAGGTGCTGACCGGCGACCACGACCCGGTCCCGCACGCCCACATCGTCACCACCACCACCCACAAGTCCCTGCGCGGCCCGCGCGGCGGCATGGTGCTGTGCCGGTCCGAACTGGCCGAACACGTCGACCGCGGCTGCCCGCTGGTGCTCGGCGGCCCGCTCTCGCACGTCATGGCCGCCAAGGCGGTCGCCCTCGCCGAGGCCCGCCGCCCCGAGTTCCGGGCCTATGCCCACGCCGTCGTCGCCAACGCCCAGGCGCTCGCCGAGGGCCTGCTGCGCCGCGGCGGCACGCTGGTCACCGGCGGCACCGACAACCACCTGGTCCTCGCCGACGTCTCCGGCTACGGCCTGACCGGCCGCCAGGCCGAGGCGGCCCTGCTCGACTCGGGCATCGTCACCAACCGCAACTCCGTCCCGCAGGACCCGAACGGCGCCTGGTACACCTCGGGCATCCGCCTCGGCACCCCGGCCCTCACCACCCGCGGCCTCGGCACCGCCGAGATGGACGAGATCGCCGACCTGATCCACACCGTCCTGGGCGCCACCACCCCCACCACCGCCGCCAACGGCTCCCCGTCCAAGGCCGCCTACACCCTGGACGCCGCCCTCCGCGACGCCACCGCCAAGCGCGCCGCCGACCTGCTCGCCCCGTACCCGCTCTACCCGGGCGTCGATCTGGTCTGACGGCCGGTCGGAAGCCGCCGGGGCCATGCTCCGGGCGGCACGAGGAGCCACCCGGGGCCGTCGAACCCCCGCTCGACGGCCCCGGGCCCGGCCCCGGCCCCGGGCAGTCCGCGGCCCGGCCCCGCTAGTACTGCAGCGACTTGTACTGGAGGAACTCCTCCAGCCCGTGCCGGCCCAGCTCCCGGCCGAGGCCCGAGCTCTTGTAGCCGCCGAAGGGCGCGAGCGGGTTGAAGCGGCCGCCGTTGAGGTCCACCTGGCCGGTGTCGAGGCGGCGGGCGAAGGCGGCGGCGGTGTCGGTGTCGCGGGCCCAGACGCCGCCGGCCAGGCCGTACGGGGTGCCGTTGGCGAGTTCGGCGGCGTGGTCCTCGTCGCGGTAGCGGAGGATCGCCAGGACCGGGCCGAAGACCTCCTCCTGGGCCACCGTCATCTCCGGGGTCACGTCGGCGAGCACGGTCGGCCGGACGTAGTAGCCGGTGGGCAGCTCGTCGACCGGCTCCGAGCCGCCGACGACCAGCCGGGCGCCCTCGGCCAGCGCGCCGTCGATGTAGCCTCGCACCCTGGCCAGCTGCCGGGCGTTGACCAGCGGGCCGATCCGGGTCTGCGGGTCGGTCGGGTCGCCCGGCCGGTACTGGGCGGCGACCTCCTCGGCCCGGGCGACCGCCTCCTCGTACTGGTCCTCGTGCACCAGCAGCCGGGTCAGCGCACTGCAGGTCTGGCCCGAGTTGGCGAAGACGTTGGCGACGTTCGCCTTGACCGCGCGGGCCAGATCGGCGCCCGGCAGCACCACGTTGGCGGACTTGCCGCCCAGCTCCAGGGAGACCCGCTTCAGCCCCCGGCCGGCCGTCTCGGCGACCTGCCGGCCGACGGCGGTGGAGCCGGTGAACGAGACCGCGTCCACCTCCCGGTGCCCGACGAGCGCCGCGCCCGCCACCGCACCGGTGCCGGTCACCAGGTTGAAGGCGCCCGCCGGGAACCCGGCCTCGTGCACCAGCCGGGCGAACAGCCGGGCCACCAGCGGGGTGTCCTCGGCCGGCTTGAGGACCACCGGGCAGCCCGCCGCCAGTGCCGGGACGGCCTTGGCCACGATCTGGTGCAGCGGGTAGTTCCACGGCGTGATCGCCGCGACCACTCCGGCCGGTTCGGCGTGCACCACCGAGTTGCCGATCCGCTCCTCGAAGGGGTGGTCGGCGAGCAGGGTCAGGTAGGAGGTCGCCACGGCGAGCGGCAGCCCGGCGTGCACGGCCCCGGCGAAGCCGACCGGGGAGCCCAGCTCGGCGACGACCGTCTCGGTGATCTCGGTCTGCGCGGCGGCGATCCCGTCCCGCAACCGGGTCAGCGGCGCCAGCCGCTCCTCGCGGGTGGTCGCGCCCCAGCCGCGGGCCGCCCGGCGGGCCGCCGTCACCGCCGC
>NZ_JAHSQD010000789.1 GCF_020103755.1 Streptomyces sp. LS1784 | reverse complement strand
CGAGGAGCGGAACGCGGCCCTCCACCAGGCCCGCAAGGCGGCCAAGCGCGCCCGCTACGCCGGCGAGACCGCCGTCCCGGTGGCCGGCGCCCGGGCCGAGCGCTACGCCCGGCGGATGAGGGCCGTCCAGGAGGTGCTGGGCGACCACCAGGACGCCGTGGTCGCCGCGAGCACCCTCGCCGCCCACGCGGCGAGCGGTGGCGAGCCCTTCGGCTACGGCGCCCTGTACGGCCGCCAGCTGGCCACGGAGGAGGCCACGCGGCGACGGCTGCCGGACGTGTGGCGGCGGGCGGGCAAGCGGAAGCTGCCCCGGTTCGGGTAGGGCCTTTCCTGCCGCCGCCCTCGCACCACCGGCCGGACCGCGGTCGGGTCCGGTGCGCGCGGGGGCCACCGCGGCACGGTGGCGGTGCTACCGGGGATCGAGCCCCGCCGCCCGGGCCGCTTCGCGCAGCAGGTCCCGGAGCATCGCGGTGGTCAGCCGACCGGTGTTCGTGTTGCGCGGGCTCACGTGGTAGCAGCCGTACATCCGCAGGTCCGGGCCGCCGTCGCGGGCCGGGAAGGCGGCCACGGCGGCGTGGCCGAAGGCGGGGCGGGGGCGGGGGACCAGCCAGCCGGCGTCCGCGATGACCGGCAGCATGGCCTGCCAGGCGAAGCCGCCGAGGGCGACGACGGCGCGTACGGTGGGTCGCAGCAGCTGGAGTTCGCGGGTGATCCAGGGCCGGCAGGTGTCGCGTTCGGCGGTGCTGGGCCTGTTGTCGGGCGGGGCGCAGCGGACCGGGTCGGTGATCCGGACGCCGGACAGCTCCAGGCCGTCGCCGTGGCGGACGGACTCGGGGCGGTTGGCGAGCCCGAGGTCGTACAGGGCGGCGTAGAGCAGGTCGCCGGAGGGGTCGCCGGTGAAGATCCGGCCGGTGCGGTTGGCGCCGTGGGCGGCGGGGGCGAGGCCGACCAGGACGAGCGGGGCGTCCGGCGGGCCGAAGCCGGGGATCGGGCGGGCCCAGTAGTCCCAGTCCTGGTAGGCGCGGCGCTTGGTCCGGGCGGTCTCCTCGCGCCACTGCACCAGGCGCGGGCAGGCCCGGCAGCCGGTGACGACACGGTCCAGCGCGGCGAGTCCGACGGCCCGGGCGGCGGCCTCGGCGGGGTGGCGGGGGTCGTCGGGGTCGTCGGCGGGGGAGGGGGGCACGGCCACGGTCGGCATGGCCAAGATCCTAGGCGCTGCGGCACGTTCGTTCCGGCGCCGTCCGGGCAGGCGTAGCGTGGAATCAGTTGCTCCGGCGGTCCCCGGCCGGTCCGGGTCGGCGGCGGCCGGGCGCGTCGGTGTGCGCACAGGCCGCAAGGAGGCCGCGATGATCGTCGATGCGGTGCTGGGTGCCCTGGGAGCGCTCGCCGGGCTGGGGGCGATCTGGGCGAGCATGAGCATCCGGGTCGTCCAGCAGTTCCAGAAGGGCGTGGTGTTCCGCTTCGGGAGGGTGCGCGACGAGGTGCGCGGTCCCGGGCTGGTGGCGCTGCTGCCGATCGCGGACCGGCTGCGCAAGGTGAACGTGCAGATCGTGACGATGCCGATCCCGGCGCAGGAGGGCATCACCCGGGACAACGTGACCGTGCGGGTGGACGCGGTGGTCTACTTCCGGGTGGTGGACGCGGTGAAGGCCACCGTCAACGTGCAGGACTACAACTTCGCGATCTCCCAGGTCGCGCAGACCTCGCTGCGCTCGATCATCGGCAAGAGCGAGCTGGACGACCTGCTGGCCAACCGCGAACCGATCAACCAGGGGCTGGAGTTGATGATCGACAGCCCGGCGCTGGGCTGGGGCATCGAGATCGACCGGGTGGAGATCAAGGACGTCGCGCTGCCGGAGTCGATGAAGCGCTCGATCGCCCGGCAGGCGGAGGCCGAGCGGGAGCGGCGGGCCCGGATCATCACGGCGGACGGTGAGTTCCAGGCCTCGGAGCGGCTGTCGGAGGCCGCGGCGGTGATGAGTGCGACCCCGTCCGCGCTCCAGCTGCGGCTGTTGCAGACCGTGGTGGAGGTGGCGGCGGAGAAGAACTCGACGCTGGTGCTGCCCTTCCCGGTGGAGCTGCTGCGCTTCCTGGACAGTGCGACGGAGGTGCAGCAGCGGAACCTGCTGACGGCCGCGGCGGTCGCGGCCGGGGCGAAGGCCGTGGAAGAGGCGGTGGAGAGCGGCGAGGTGCCGGAGGAGGCGCTCGGGCCGGACCAGCCCGGGCACGAACTCCAGCCCCTGAAGGAGGTGTTGGAGAAGTTGCCGCTGGACCCTCCGGAGTCGCCGGACGGCCGGGTCGAGCGGGGCGGCCCCACCGCGCCGGACGACGAGGCCTGAGCGTGCCGCCGGGTCTTCCGGGCGCACCGGCCCCGGTGGCGTCGGCCATCCGCGCGGACCACCATGGACGAGGGGAGGGAACCAGGTCAGGAGGCGGACCATGACCAGAGCCAGCGACATCATGCACCCGGGCGCGGAGTGCATCCGCGAGCACGAGACGCTCGCGGCCGCCGCCCGGATCATGCGGGAACGCGACGTGGGTGCCCTGCCCATCTGTGGGCCGGGCGACAAACTGCTGGGGATCGTGACCGACCGCGACATCGTGCTGCGCTGCGTCGCCGAGGGCCGCGACCCGGCGTCGGTGACGGCGGGCGAGCTGGCGCAGGGGCGGCCGATGACGGTGGAGGCGGACGAGGACTGCGAGCAGGTGCTGCGGGTGATGGAGCAGTACCAGGTGCGCCGGCTGCCGGTGATCAACCACCCGGAGCACAAGCTGGTCGGGATGATCAGCGAGGCGGACATCGCGCGCGGCCTGCCGCAGGCGCGGGTCGCCGAGTTCGTCTCGGCGGTCTGTGCGGAGGAGTCGCCCGCGGGGGCCGCCCGGGGCTGACACCGCGCGCGCCCAGGGCCGGCACCGCACGCGGGCC
>NZ_JAHSQD010000788.1 GCF_020103755.1 Streptomyces sp. LS1784 | reverse complement strand
CGCGGGACGCGCGGCGGCGGTAGTGCCCTGCGCATGAGCATGCGCAGGGCGGTCGAGCGGGAGATCCAGCAGGCCGGCACGCGCGAGAGGCGGGCGCCCGCCCGGCCCGCTAACTCCTTTACCACCGAGCCGAGTTGGTCGGCCAGGCGGCTGGTGCGGCGCTGGTAGCGCTCCACGACGCCGGGAACCTGCTCGCGGAACGTCTGCCGTCGGCAGTCGAGCGGCGGGCACACCAGGCGCCGCAGCCTCAGCGAGACGACGACCCGCCGTCCGTCCGCCGGCACGTCCGCGACCATCCGCCCGTGGAAACAGTGCACCTGCCCTGTCGGCGTCTCACACACGGGGCACGGCACCGGATCATCCCGGGTCCGCGCCGTCACCCGGATCAGATCGCCCTCGTCCGCCACATCCTCGATGACCAGCGCCGACAACCCCGAAAACACCACGCTCACAAGCTCGTTGACACCTCGCACATCATGCCGACGGCGCCTGCCACCCTTCGTTACCACCGATTACGGGCCAGAGCCGAAGACCGTACAGACCCCGCCGGACCCGCAGCGCGCCTATCAGCTGAACACCCGGGGCGGCCCCGGTCTGGTCAGTCGTTCCGCTGAGCCCACAGGCTCACTGCTTGACACTCCAGCTCATGGGATGTCTGTCAAGTTCTTCTGTTCAGCTCCGTGACGGAGAACCGAACGGCTCCTGGCCAGGGCGCGCAGGGCGCTGGGAGCAACCGCGGCCGCCGACTCTCGGATCGCCACCGTGGACCCCGCCGTCGGCACCAGATGGTAGGCATGGCTGTTGATCTTCAGAGGGAGCGGGCATGACGGGCGATGATCTGGTGTGGGACCTGCAGCGGATAGGCCAGGAGGGGTGGGAGGTCTACGAGGGCATTGGGCTGGATTCGCGGACGGTACTCGCCCGAATGCCCCAGGCGGTCAAGGACGGCTTCCAGCTCGACGAGGTGCCCTGGGAACGCTTTCTGCTGGACCACGGCCCAGGCGACGGCCTGTTGGTGAAGCGCCTGCTCGTGCAGGCCTGCTCCGCCGACCCCGGGACAGCCCGCCGCGCACTCACCGACCTGACCATCCACCTGTTTCCTGACTACCAGGTCAACGCCAGTGCCCCGCTGCTCGTGCCGTTCCTGCTGCGCCTTGGCGTCGTCCCGGCGACACCGTGGCGCGCCCGCGCCCTGGGCCTGGCCGCCGGGGTGGCCCGCTACGGCGACTACGGGGCCACCCGCGAGCACTTCCTGGTCACCGTCCAACCGGGCTGGTTCTTCTCCTGCGACGGCTACCTGATGACCTGGACCATCGAAGCCTCACGCCTGGCCATCACCGCCGACACCAACCTGCTCCTGCCCCTGCTCCACGATCCGGTCCCGGACGTTCGGACTGCGGCCGCCGACGCGCTCGCTACTGCACTGGACCACCTCGGTCCCATCACAGTGGCGCTGCGGGCCAGGCTGGCCGTCGAGCAGGAACCACATGTCCGTGCGGCCCTCGTCCTGGCCTGCGCAGAACTGGCCCGCGGCCACTGCGAACCCGACACTGTCGGATGGCTCGGTACCCTGTGGCCCGACCCGGATCAGCCGGCGGATGTCCGCGTCGCGGCCGCACTCGCCTGGCTCTGCCTCACCGACAGCCCTGTCCCGGACTCCTTGCGCACCATGGTCGACGCCTTCGTCACCAACGACTCGGCCAAAGTCCTGGACGAGGTGCCGTGGTTCGCCCGTAACTACGGCCTTCTGAGCACCGTACGGCAACTCGTCCACGGCCGACCGTTCGCCTACCCCGTTCCCCCCTTGCCGAAAACGCCAAGCCACCACCCGCACTAGCGAGCGGTCTGATCTGATCGAGTCTGGGCCACGGCCGCTGAGCCCGAGGGCAACGACTCATCAACTTGTCAGGTTGGCCTCAGGAACAGGCAATTACCGCGACCTGCTGAGGGTCTTCGCCGCCTGACGCAACACTCAGCCCGCTGACGGCCCCGGGTCGCTCTCAGGTGCCCCGGGGCCGTCGGGACGGCGGGGCAGCAGGACGACGTTGCCTAGGTCCGCGCAGGGCTGTGCGTGCCGGTCGTGGGTGAGTACCGCTGCGGCGAGGGTGAGCCGGGTGATCTGTTGGCGGAGTTCGCGGATCTCGGCGTTCTGATCGGCGACGGCCTGTTTGAGGCGGGCGACGGTCTTCCGGAGCAGCTGTTCTGGTTCGGGGACCTGGCTGGTTTCGGTGCGGACCCGCTCGTAGAACTCGTTCTTCAGGTCCGCCGACGGGGTGGGGTGGTGGGTGGTCAGGCGGCGGCGGACAGGAGGGCCGCGGCGGAGACGGCGAGGACGGCGACGAGTGCGAGGCGGGCCGCCCACTGGAGGAGGTGCATCTTGCGCTCGCACAGCACGCTGAGGGCGTGCAGGCGGGCGGGTCGGACGTCGTCGGCCAGGGCCTCGCGGATCTGGTCCGGGTCGGTGCAGCGGGCCCAGCGGGAGAATCCGTTGGACCTGGTGGGGTCGAGTTTGGGCATGACGACCAGGACCGAGAGCAGCGCGGAGGCGACGGCGGCCGCGATGCCGACGGCGGCTAGGGCGAGCGCGAAGGTGGGTGCCTTGCCGAGCGCGGCCACGCCGGCAATGAGGATGCCGGTGAGGCCGAGCAGCAGCGATGTCTTCGAATCCGTGCGGGCGAAAGCGCGCCGGTTCGCAGATTCCTGGATGCCTGAGAGGACGTTAAGTCCCCTTTCTCTCGGTTCGTGATCGCCCGTTCGTGTGAACGTCGGCCGTACTGGCGTGCCAGTCGGGGCCCGGGTGATGTTCTGCGACTCATGGACAGACGGGCGTACCCGAGCGACTTATCGGATGAGCAGTGGGCGTTGATCGAGCCGATGATCACGGCCTGGAAGCAGGGCAGGGTGGCGCGGTCGGCTACCGGGGATCCGGGGTCCTGTG
>NZ_JAHSQD010000787.1 GCF_020103755.1 Streptomyces sp. LS1784 | reverse complement strand
CGGCCAGGGCGCGGCACAGGACCGCGTCGCCGGCGGGGAAGGCGTCGGGGCCGGTGCCGGCGCGTACGGCCAGGTAGTCCACCGTCCAAGGGCCCACGCCGTAGGCGGCGGCGAGGGTGGCGCGGCCGGGCAGGTTCTCGGTGTCGCCGAGGTCGGCGAACAGTTCGGCGACGGCCAGGACGGTGCGGGCGCGGGCACGGGTCAGGCCGATGCGGGCACGCAATTCCTCGACGTTCTGGCGGGCGATCATCTGGGGGGAAGGGAGCAGGCGCAGGCCGCCGCCGAACGCGGGGTCGGGGCCGTCGGCGCCGTAGGCGGCGATCAGCCGTGAACCGAACAGCCGGGCGGCGGCCAGGGACACCTGCTGCCCGATGACGGTGAACAGCGCGGCTTCGTACGCGCTGTGGAACCGGGTGATCCGCACCCCCGGGCGTTCGGTCACCAGCGGGCCCAGGACGGGGTCTGCGGCGAACGCGGCGTCGATCGCGGCGATGTCGGCGTCGAGGTCGAACCATCTGCGTACCCGCTCGCGGTCCGTCTGGTCCAGGGTGCGGGAGCCGTCGCGGGTCCTCACGGTGACGCCTGTGGCGTGGAGGTGCAGTGTGACGGCGACGGGGTGGTTGTCGATGTCGGTCCAGCGTTGCAGGACGGCGTGTTCGGGGTCGATCGCGAGCAGTCCTTCGATGCGGTGGGCGGTGAGGGTGGCCGGGGCTGTGTGGTGGTCGAACGGCCCCACCGGGCAGGGGCGCCGGGTGGTGGGGGTCATGCCGGCCAGATTCCGGAGGAGCCGCGGCGGTGGGAGTCCAGCAGGTGGGTGTCGATGATGCCGATGGCTTCCATCAGGGCGTGCATGGTGGTCGGGCCGACGAATGCGAACCCTTGCGCGCGAAGTGCTTTGGACAGGGCCCGCGATTCGGGGGAGGTGGTGGGGATCTCGGCGAACGTGCGCGGCCTGGGGGTGTCGAGCGGCTTGAACCGCCACACGAAGTCGGCCAGGCCGCCGTGTTCGCGCAGCCGGACGGTCGCCTGGGCGTTGGTCACGGCCGCGAGGATCTTCGCGCGGTTGCGGACGATGTCGGCGTCGGCCATGAGGCGTTCGACGTCGGTGTCGCCGTAGCGGGCGACCCGGTCGGGGTCGAAGTCGTCGAACGCGGCGCGGAACGCCGGTCGCTTGCGCAGGATCGTCGCCCACGACAGCCCGGCCTGGAAGGCTTCCAGGCTGATGCGTTCGTACAGGCCGCGTTCGTCGCGCACGGGCATGCCCCACTCGGTGTCGTAGTACTGGCGGAGCAGCGGATCGGTGCTGGCCCAGGCGGGGCGGGCAAGCCCGTCCTCGCCGACCACGGCCCCGGGGTCGGCGGGATGCTTGGGGACGGGGGCGGTGTCGCTGGCCATCGGGGAAGATTCCTCGCTGTTCTTCAAGAGGGCGGGTGAGTTGTGGGGTCGCGGCTAGAACAGCCGTCGGGCCCGGGACTCGGCCGGCTCCTCCAGGTCCAACAGGAGTTGCTTGCGCTCCAGCCCGCCGCCGAATCCGGTGAGCTTGCCGCCCGCGCCCACCACCCGGTGGCAGGGGATGACGATGCTCACCGGGTTGCGCCCCACGGCCTGGCCCACGGACTGAGCGAACCCCTTGCTGCCCAGCTCGACCGCGATGTCGCCGTAGGTGATCCGCACGCCGTACGGGATCTCGCGCAGCTGCGCCCAGACCTGTTCCTCGAATTCGTCACCGTTCGTCACCGCCGGAACGTCGAACACCTGCCGCTGTCCGGCGAAGTACTCGTCGAGTTCACTGCGGGCCTGCGCCAGGACCGGGTCGGCCGGGATGTCGGCGCGCCGGCCCCACGCCGTAGGCCGGGGCGTGTACCGGTAGCCCGGAAAGTACAGCCCGACCAGAGCGTCGTCGCCGGCGATGACCAGGAGCGGTCCCACCGGGCTGTCCACGTAGGCGTGTCGGACGTCCATGTCGATCTCCCGTCTGCACCTGCTGCCTGTCTGTGGTGAAGACGCGCGGGCGCCCTGAAACGTGAGACGCGATGACGAGATGGGCGGAAACTCCCCCGGGGGTGCGGCGCTCGGGGCAGTCGTACTCATCGGGGCGCGGGTTTGTTCGGAGGGGCGGCCGTGCCGGTCATGCGCAGGGTGATGCTGACGCGGCCGGCAGCCAGGTCGCAGCCGGCCGGGGTGGTGTCGGGGTGGATGCGGGGCACGCCGTGGTAGGCCAGACGGGACTGGCCGCCGAAGACGAACAGGTCGCCGGAGAGCAGGAGCAGGTCGGTGTAGGGCTTGGTGCGGGTGGCGGTGTTGCCGAAGGGGAAGGTGCAGGCGTCGCCGATCGACAGCGACGCCACCGGCGCCCGGCTGAGTTCGTTGTGGTCCTGGTGCATGTCCAGGTGGGCGCCGGTGGCGTAGATGTTCACCAGCGCCGCGTCGGGGGTGTACTGGCCGTCGAGCCACGCCTGCTGGGCCAGGGTGAGTCAGCCGGGCAGCAGGTGTGCCCCGGGGGCGGGGCTGACCGCCTCGCACGGCATCTCCGGCAGGTCGAACAGCGCCGTCATCGTGGTGCTCCGGGGCCGGTGACCGTGAGGCCGCCGCCGTCTGTGACGGTCCAGGTGGCGCCGTTCGCGCAGGCTCCGGTCAGGCCGGACAGCTGCCGGGCGCCGACCAGGGCCAGTGTGGCGGGGCTGCCGATGGCGGCGGTGGCCAGGGTGCGGTCGGGCCGCCAGGACGTGGACCACAGCAGCCGCCGGGCCACCTGGGCCCAGCCGGTCTCCGGGCCGGTCATCACCCACACGTCGGCCGGCGCGTCGGCGAAGTGGCGGGCCTGGCGCAGCCAGGAGGCTGCGGTCTCCGGCCAGGTGGTCGTGGCGGCCACGACGCCGCCGGCGGCCTGCCAGGCCCGGGTGATCGCGTCGGCGGCGGCCAGTGCGGCCGGGGTCCGGCCGGAGCC
>NZ_JAHSQD010000786.1 GCF_020103755.1 Streptomyces sp. LS1784 | reverse complement strand
GCACCGCGGCCGCGGCGGCGCCGTCGGCCAGGCCGAAGCCGAACTTGGAGTCGTGGCCGCCGGTCTGGATGGCCTGGTGGGCGCCGGCCGCGACCCCGGGCGCCACCCGCAGCCGGACCCGGGCCGGGGGCAGGCCCTCCTCGCGGTGCAGCCGCTCGATCCGGTCCAGCTCGTCGAAGCTGTCCACCACGATGTGGCGCAGGCCGACGGTCAGCGCGGTGCGCAGCTCGGTCTCGTCCTTGTTGTTGCCGTGGAGCACGATCCGGTCCGGGTCGACCCCGGCGTACAGCGCGGTGCGCAGCTCGCCGCCGGAGGCGACGTCCAGCAGCAGGCCCTCCTCGGTGGCGAGGCGGGCCATCGCGGTGCACAGGAAGGCCTTGGAGGCGTAGGCGACGTTGCCCCGGCCGAAGGCGGCCACCGCCTCGCGGCAGCGCCGGCGCAGGTGCTCCTCGTCGTAGACGAACAGCGGCGTGCCGTACCGGCGGGCGGCCTCGTCCAGGAGCACGCCGCCGACGGCCAGCCCCTCGGGGCGGAACTCGGCGGTGAGCGGCAGCAGGCCCGGATCGACGGGCGGCAGGGCTGGCGACACAGGGGACAAGGCTTCCTCCCGGCAGGCTGGCTGGCCCGCCCATCCTCGGTCCTGCGGGAGGGGCTGAGAAAGCGCATTCTTCCGGCCCTGAGCAGTACCGAAACCGATGCTCCGGCCCGGCGGACGGCCCTGTGGCGGGTGTTGCATCTAAGCTTGCATCTATGGTGCTACGGTGTGTTCCATGGCCGACACCCCGCCCCCTGCCCGCGTCCCGGCCGCGGACCGCGCGTACGAACTGACCAAGGACCTCATCCTCGGCGGCGGCCTCCCCGGGGGGACGCTGATCAGCGAGGGCGAGATCGCCGAACGCACCTCGCTCAGCCGCACCCCGGTCCGGGAGGCCTTCCTGCGGCTGCAGGCCGAGGGGCTGCTCCAGCTCTTCCCCAAGCGCGGAGCCGTCGTGGTGCCGGTCGGCCCCGGCGAGGCCGAGGACGTGCTGGAACTGCGCGAGGCGCTGGAGAGCACCGCCGTACGCCGGATCACCCGCCGCCCCGACGGCCTCGACGCGCTGGTGCGGCAGCTGTCCGAACTGATCGACCAGCAGCGCGAACCCGCCCGCCGGGCCGACCTCGGTGCCTTCGCCGACGCCGACGAGGCCTTCCACCGGGGCATCGTGACGGCCTCCGGCAACGAGCTCGCCGAGCGGTTCTACGGGACACTGCGCGACCGCCAGCGCCGGATGGCCGTCCAGCTGCTCCAGGTCCAGCCGGAGCGGCTGGCCCCGCTGGTCGAGGAGCACACCGTGCTGGTCGAGCGGATCGCGGCCCGCGACGCCGAGGGCTTCACCGTCGCCCTGCGCGCGCACCTGGACGCCCACCGGGCCGTCACCGACCGCTGACCTCTCCTCGGCGCGCGCCGACGGTTCGCGCGCACACCCCCGACGGACCGCCGGGACCCCACCATCCGACAAGGAGCAGCACCACCATGAGCACCACCCGGCCTCCGTCCGCCGGTCCCGTCGCACCGTCCGGCCGGGGGCGGCCGTGGCTGCTCGCGGCCCTCGCCATGCTCTGCTGCGGCTGGGGCGGCAACCAGTTCACCCCGCTGCTGCTGATGTACCGCCACCTCGGCGGCTACTCGGAGGTCACCGTGGACGCCTTCCTGGGGGCGTACGTCCTCGGGCTGGTCCCCGGACTGCTGGTCGGCGGCGCCGCCTCGGACCGCTACGGGCGTCGCCCGCTGATGATCGGAGCGGTGGCCGCCTCGCTCGCCGCCAGCGGGGTGCTGTGCGGCGGCGCGGCCGGTGAACTCCCCATCTACGCCGGGCGGTTCCTCACCGGCATAGCCGTCGGCATCGCGATGGCCGTCGGCACCAGCTGGGTCAAGGAGCTCTCCCAGGCCCCGCACGACCTGGCCGCCGACCCGGGCGCCGGAGCCCGCCGCGCCTCCCTCGCCCTGACCCTCGGCTTCGGGCTCGGCGCCGGGGTGGCCGGCGCGCTCGCCCAGTGGGGCCCCTGGCCGATGGTCACCCCGTACCTCGCCCACCTGCTGGTCACCCTGCCCGCGCTGTTCCTGCTCCCGAAGGCCGTCGAGACCCGGGCCCGCACCGCCGCCGTCCGCAGCCTCTGGGCCGACCTCAAGGTCCCGGCGGCCGGGCACCGGCGCTTCGTGCGGGTGGTCCTGCCGATGGCCCCGTGGGTGTTCGGCTCGGCCGGCGTCGCGTACGCGGTGACCCCGCAGCTGGTCGGCGACCGGCTCGGCGACTGGTCGCTGGCCTATGCGACCCTGCTCACCGTCCTCACCCTCGGCACCGGTGCCCTCGTCCAGCCCTTCGCCAAGCGCCTGGACTCGCTCTCCTCGGCGCGCGGCGTCATCGTCTCCATGGTGCTGATGGCCTGCGGCATGGCCGTCTGCGCCGGCGACGCGGCGGTCCGCTCCCCGCTGCTCGGCCTGTGCGGCGCGGTCTTCCTCGGCGCCGCCTACGGCATCGGGGTGGTCTCCGGGCTGCTGGAGATCCAGCGCATCGTCACCCCCGACGACCTGGCCGGCATCACCGGCGTCTACTACGCGCTCTGCTACTCGGGCTTCCTGCTCCCCGCGATCCTGGCCGCGCTCTCCTCGCTGGCCTCCTACACCGTGATGCTCGGCGTGGTGACCGCCCTCGCGCTCGCCAGCCTCGCCGTGATCACCCTCTCCTCCCGCCGCACCGCACTCGAACCCCGCCCGGGGGAGCCCTCGCCCCGCTGAGCGCCGAGCGCGCCGGCGCATCCCGGGTGGCGGCCCCGGGTGGGCCGGGCGACGATGGGCCGAGCGACGATCGCTCCTCGGCCACGAGGCCGAGCGGATCGCCGACCAGGACGCCCCGGCCCCCGGGAAGAGGCTCCCCGTGAAACCCGACTCTCCGCGCGGTACCGCGCCACCGCCGCGGCCCGGCGCC
>NZ_JAHSQD010000785.1 GCF_020103755.1 Streptomyces sp. LS1784 | reverse complement strand
GCCGGGCCCGGGGCCGTTGCAGGGGCCGCTGTCGGGGCCGGCTCGGCCGCCGAGGCGGCCTGGGCCGGCAGCACGCACAGCAGCGCGAGGGCCGTGGCCGCCGCTCTGGTGAGCAACACGGTCACGACTCAGTCGATCTTGTCGTGGCTGGACGAGACGATGCGGTACTGGCCCGAGGAGTAGTCGTAGGAGACGTAGGCGGTCCAGTAGTCGCCGCTGACCGCCGCGGTGCCGGTGACGTACGAGGTGCCGCTCCCGTAGGCCCACTGCCAGTCCACGTAGTTGTTGAGGCCGATGACGCCGGGGTCCTGCTTGTAGAGGCCGACCCAGTCGTACTTGCCGACGTTGAAGGGCGGGTTCCAGTTGATCTGGATGTAGCCGCCGTTCTTGGTCGCCCAGCTCGTGGGCGAGTCCCCGGACTGGAGCGAGCTCTGTACCTGCTGGACGCCGGTCGGCACCGCCGCCGACGCGGTGGCCGAGCCCGCGAGGGGCAGCGCGACGGCCATCGCCAGGGCCGCGACGGCCGCGACGCGGGTGCGGAAGGGGATTGCGGACATGGGAGTCCTCCTGGATCGTCTGCCGGCGCCCCGAACCGGTGGGCGCCGGTGTCCGTGACCGGACTCCGACAACGGTCGTGGACGCTGGCAGACGATCAGTCAACACGCATGTCAGCGCGGCGATTAGTGCCCCAACGACATCGAAGTAGACGCCCGATGGACACCGATCCGGAAGACAGGCCCTACGGCTCCAGCCGGTGCGGCCCCCGGAACAGGAACGTCGCTTCCCGGATCGACCACCCGGTGCGACGCTGCAGCCGGAGCATGTTCACCCAGCCGTAGACAGTGACCGTCTCGCCGACGCGTGCACGTGTCGGCAGTGCCCGGGGCTGTTTCCTAGGCAGGCCCGTCCAGGGGGTGGCCCTCCCATGCCGGTTGCGGCTGCGGGGGCTTGGATCCGGTCGATCGTCGTGCGGGCGATCCCGGTCGCACGGTGCAGGTCACTGGGCCGCATACTGGCGGCCAGTGCACCGAGGACCAGGACGTTGCGCGCGTTGTCCAGCCGGACCTTTTCCTCGCCGCCGGTCGGGTGCTCGCTCCGCCAGGCCTCGGCCGCGATCCGCGCCCAGTGGGTCCTCTCCTGGCCGTCGCGGACCGGGTCTGCGAAGTGCTGGCAGCAGCGGGACCCGGGTCCCGCCGGGGCGGGTTCGACGCAGTCGGTGTGGCCGCACAGGTCGACGATGGTCGGGCTTTCCTCGCGCTCGCCGACGGCCAGTCGGTAGGTATCGTGCCAGACCTCGTAGCGCATGGTCACGACGAAGCCGCGGCGGGGGCGCGGACGTAGCGTAGCGCGGCGATGGCGTCGGCGGCCTGTTCGGCGGGCCGTGGGGCGGCCTGACGGGGCGCCTGTGCGGCCTGGTTGGGTCCGGGACGGCGGTCGGGCCTGCCCGGGGCGGTTGCTGGCGGCAATGCCGTTGCTTCAAGGCGGTGGCTACTACCGGCGCGCCGAATTGGTGGTCAGCTGGTCTGGCACGGCACACCGGGGTGCGGGTTGCTTCCGTTGGCGAGCACGAGGAGCGCGCTCACCGCCACGATCCCGGTCAGCATGGCGAGCGTCATCAGCCCGAAGCGTTTCATCGGAGGCTGGTACCGGGTGGAACGGTACATCCAGATCGCGAACGTTGCTCCTACGGCCAGCAGGAGGAAGGGGGAGCCGAACAGCAGGAACTGCAGCGTCATTGCATCGCCCGTGGCATGAACGCCTCCGGTGCAACTTGCCCATCGGCGGCTGATGACGGCAACAGAGCTCCCGGCGCCGAGCAGTGCCAGCAGCACACCGAGGCACCCGGTGCCGACGACAGCTCGATCCTGGCCTTCATCGTCGTTCACGACGGCCCTCACCTCCTGTTCCCTGGGCCCGGATGATTGGACGCAGGCGGTCGCCCGCCCGGTTGCCGAGAAGAGGGCGCCCGTAGCCCCGGCCACGGCGTCGCCGAGTCGCTCCTGGACCGGCTGATCGATACCAGCCACCAGGTCATCATGAACGGCCCCAGCTACCGGCCCAACAAGCGACCCAAGAACCCCATTGACAGGACCGACGGGCCCCAATGAAGGCGGCAAATCCGGTGGACAGCGTCGGGATACTGTCGTCATGGCCGTCACCCAGCAACTTGCCCGAGTCTCGGCGGAGTATCTCGCCGCCTGCCGTCAGTCAGCCGAAGAATCACCCGACGGAGATCATCACTGGGATCCGCCGTCCGCGGACTGTCTGGATCTGGACTGGGCACCGGACATGCTGGAGCGTGCCTGCGAACTGACGCGACTCGACGCTGTTCACCTGGAGGCGCTCAAGCGCGCGACCGATGGCGACTGCGGCATCGATCTGGACTTCCTCAACGCGAACCCGCATGCAATCGCCTTCTTCAGCAACTCCACCCCGACGGCCCTGTGCCCAGACGCAGTTGCCCAGGTGTCGGCACTGCTCGGAGAGATCGACATGCAGGCGATCCTCCAGTCGGTCCTGGAAAGCGGCGCGGAATCCAAGCTTGGCTACGGGTTCATCGGCGATCCAACGAAGTACCTGCTGGGCCACTTCGATGCGCTATGTGGGTTCTACACAGAGGCGGTCCGCAGGGGCCTTCTCGTCGTGCTGTGGTGGGACTGACCCAGTAGGCCTCCTCGATCAGCCGACAGCAGTGACCGGGATGGCCGGCTCATGCCAGCGAGCAGGCCCTGGGGAATAACCGCACCAGGATGACGCCAGACCGACCCCTACTGCCTCTAGGCCGTGTCCTGCCGATCAGTTGAGTCGTTGATACGACTATGGGGAGTAGGGGTGATCTGACCGACAGTCAATGGGAGCGGCTCCGGCCGCTGCTGCCGGTGAGCAACGGGCGTTGTGGCAGGTGGCGGGACCACCGGCAGGTCATCGACGGCATCCTGTACCGGACCCGGACAGGCGTGCCGTGGCGGG
>NZ_JAHSQD010000784.1 GCF_020103755.1 Streptomyces sp. LS1784 | reverse complement strand
TCCCGGCGGCCCTCCGCGGCCGGCGCCTCGGGCGCTTCGGCGGCCCGGCGGCGCTGCCGGGGGACGCCGGGGGCCGGGTCCACCCGGTACCGGCCGGCTTCCGGTTGCTCCTCGTGCACGGGGGTTCCCTACCTTCGACCGGTCACGGCTACGGACCACCCGTACGGACGGGCCGATCCGGACACAGTAGACGAGCCGAACGGGGGAGTCGTTCCCGATGTGATCTGCGCCATGTTCCGGCAGTGCGGAGGCAAATAGCGCTCGCGGCCGAGCAATTGCGGAAGCACCAGGAGTGGTCGGCGGCGCCGGCCGGAGCTCCCGAGGGGGCTCCCAGGGGCGGTCGGCTCAGGGCGCGACGCAGGCTTCCACGTCGGCGGTGCGTCCCTCGAAGGTGGGCGAGGCGTCCGTCGTGGGTGATGCGTCCGCCGCCGCCACCTCGGCCTCCGGTTCCGTTCCGGTGCCCGCCTCCGGTTCCGTTCCGGTGCCCGCCTCCGGGCCCGCCGCCGTTCCCGGCGAGGGTTCCGCCCCCTGGACCGGGCCGGGCGAGGCCGTGACCCCGGGCGGCCGGACGGCGACCGGCTGGTCGTCCCGCAGCGCCGCGAACAGCTGGCCGGTCTGCGGCTGCACGAACTCGTCCCGGTCCGAGTCGTAGCGGTACGGGCGGCGCGGTGCGGTCAGGAGGGCCACGTCCGCCGAGGGGATGCCGCGCAGGTCCCGGGTGAGGTCGTACAGCGCGCCGAGCGAGGACAGCCCGCCGTCCGCCTGGACCGAGGAGGTCGCGGCGTCCAGCACCGGCCACAGCTTCGCCGGGTTCAGCAGCACTCCCTGCGACTGCACCTTGCGGACCAGCGAGGCCAGGAACTGCTGCTGGCGGCCCATGCGTTGGGTGTCGCTGCCGTCGCCCAGGCTCTCCCGGGCCCGGACGTAGCCGAGCGCCTGCTCGCCGTGCAGGCTCCGCCGGCCGGCCGGCAGGTCGAGCATGGCGTCCTTGTCGTGGATCGGCTGAGGCACGCACACCTCGACCCCGCCGATCGCGTCCACCATCGCCTTGAAACCGCTGAAGTCGAGGATCACGTAGTGGTCGATCCTGATGCCGCTCAGCTGCTCGACGGTCCGGATCGAGCAGGCCGGACCGCCCGTCTGGAAGGCCTGGTTGAACTGCATCAGCGCGGGCTTGCTGCGGGCGCCGTCCGGCTGCTCGCAGGCGGGGACGGCGACCATGACGTCGCGCGGGACGGAGACCGCGGTCGCGCGCTTCCGGTCGGCGGCCAAGTGCAGCAGGATCGTGGTGTCCGAGCGCTGGCCGCCCGCCTCACCGCCGTACGCGCCGTTCGCGCCGGAGCGGTCGTCGCTGCCGATCAGCAGGAGGTTCTCGGCGCCCTGCGCTCCGGCGGTGCGGGCCGGCCGCTCGGCCTCCAGCTCGGCGAGCAGCCGGTCGGTGGCCGAGTCGGTGCGGATGTTGCCGTCCAGCTTGCGGTAGGCGACCCAGAGCAGCGCCCCGGTGGCGACCAGCAGGAACGCGCCGGCGCAGGCGGTGGCCGTCAGCCACCGCCGGCGACACCGCCGACGCCGGTGTCCGGTCGCGCCCGCAGGGGCGTCCGTCGGCGGGCCGTCCTGCGCGGGGCCGTTCTTCGGGGGAGGGGCGGTCGGGGGGTGCTCGGTGTCATCCTCGGCCATGGCAGCGATCCCTACCCGCCAGGGCCGGGCCGGGGGTTAGCCGAGGCGCAGCGTCACCCGTTCGGATTCCGTTCGCTTCTCCCACTGCCCGGCGTCCAGCGCCTGCGAGTTGCGGCACAGCACCACCGAGGCGCCGGCCGCCATCGGCGCCAGCAGACCGGCCTCCAGGCCCGCCCAGTCGTCGTACGGGAGGGTGGACAGAACCCGGTCGCCGGGCTTCAGGCCGAGCCGCACCGCGCCCTCCCGGGCCAGTGCCACGGTCTGCTCGCCCGTCAGCTTCAGCGGCAGCCCGTCCACCGCGGTCTCCAGCGCCTGCCCGTCCGGGGCGACGGGGGAGTACGGCGCGAAGCGGTCGCCCTGGCCGGGCACCTCGGCGGCGTAGTCGAGGAAGCCGTCCGGGCGCTGCGGGAAGCGGCCGCCGAGCGGGCGCAGCGCGAGCGCGACCCGCTCGCCCTCGCAGGCCTGGGCGGCCTCCAGTCCGTCCGGGCCGCTGACCACCAGGTCGGCGGCGGCCGGGTCGCCGCTCGGCACCGCCGTCACCCCGACCGACCAGCAGGCCAGCAGCCAGACGGCGCTCTGCCAGTGGGCGGGCAGCAGCAGTGCCGCCCGGTCGCCGGGGCCGGCGTTCAGCTCGTCCTGGAGGAGGTTGGCGGTCTTGGCCACCCAGTTGTCGAAGGTGCGGGCGGACAGCTCCACCCGTTCGCCGGTGGCGTCGTCGTAGAAGGTGACCAGCGGGGCCGCGGGATCGACCGAAGGGGTGCCGCCGCGCAGGAATGCGTGCAGCAGCTCGACGGGGGTGCGGGCATCGGCAGCGAAAGGCGCAGTCATGGTGCGCCCCAGCCTACGGCCTTCGGGTGGGAGGCCGGGAGGGGCGTCCGAACGGGCGCGGAGCGGCGTGCGGGCGGTCCGGTTTGCCGCGACGATCCGTCTTATGCGCCTCTCACTCCCAGCCGCCCTGCTCGCCGGCTGCACCACTGCCCTCCTCCTCCAGCCCGCCGCCACCGCGACCCCCGAACCGATACCGCAGCGCCGTGACTTCGCCGGCGGCGGCTCGACCACCTCCCTCCCGCTGCCCGCCGGGTTCGGCCTCGCCCCGCGCGGCACCGATCCGTTCGAACTCCTCGGCCTCGGCTGGGACGGCCCGGCGGACGCACTCGCCGGCGCGGTGGTCCGGGTCCGCACCCGGGACGCGGCCACCGGCCGCTGGACGGACTGGCACCGGCTGGAGGCCGATTCCACGGACGGCCCCGACCACGCGGTGCGCGGCGCCACCGCCCCGCTGTGGACCGGCCGCAGCAACGGCGTCGCGGTCGAGGTCCGGCCCGGG
>NZ_JAHSQD010000783.1 GCF_020103755.1 Streptomyces sp. LS1784 | reverse complement strand
GTGCCGGGGGGCTGCGGGAGCTGGAGGGTGCCGCCGCCGTCGGCCGGGACGCCGGTGCCGAAGGTGCCGGGGATGTCGGTCGAGGGGCCGCCGCCGGGCAGGGTGCGGCCGGCGTCCTGCCCGGCCGAGCCGTTCGTCGGACCGGCGTCGGCGGCTGCGACCGGGGCGAGCCCGATGCCTGTCACCTGAGATCCGGTCAGCGCGGCCAGCGCGGCGAAGGCTGCCGCCGTGCCCGTGAGCCGCTTGCCGATCCGGAGCTTGCGCCCGCCCCTGGCTTTGCCGATCCGCACCGTCATCCGCTACCCCTCCCCGTCGCCGCCCGGACCCTCCCGGAACGGTTGAGTTGTCGTCATAGTGCCCGTCCAGTCGAGGACAGGGCCCGCCGCCGGGACGATTAGTATCACGACGATCTGACAGGGACAGGGTGACCGGGAGGCGGACCGGAGCCCTCCGAGGGGTTAACTCGGCACCTCAGCAGGGGTGCGGCCGGGCCCCGTTCCGTCCCGGGAGGTCCGCCGCCTGCCCCTCCCCGGCCGCCACCCGGCGGCAACTCCGCTTCCGGTACGGAAAGTTGACCGAAAGACCAACTGTGCTGGGACGGGCGCTCCCAGGCGCCGGACCGGCGGTTCGGAGCGCGGGGGTGGTGCGTGCGCGGTGTTTCGAGCCCCCCGGCGCCGCCCGCCGTCGACCCTCCTGACCTGCCGGAACATCGGAAGCCGGGCTCGGTGCCCCCTACCAGGGCGGACGCCGGGACGCCAGGGTGCGGCCCCACTCGGCCCTGGACGGGTGACGTTCTGGTGAAAGTGGGCATGCCAGGAATCGCTGCCCGGCATGCTGTGCCGCGTGATGATGCGGATGGAGGTCCGGACCGTGAGCGCGAACCTGCCGGAGACCGTCGCCGAGGGAGCGGTCGTCCTTCCGGCTCCCCCTCGGGTGGTGGACGACCTGGCCCGGGACCTCACCCGGGCCGCCGCGGCCGTCCGGGCGGCGTCGCGCGACTGTCGCGCCGGTGCGGACGTCGCGGTCGCCGCGTACACCGCCGTGGTGTGCACCGGTCGGTCGGCCGCCCGCACCCTGGAGGAGGCCGCTGCCTGGTGCCGCCAGGCGCCCGAGGCCGAGGTGCACTCGCTGGCCTGGGCGCGGGTGCCGGGGCACCGGGAGGACGTCCACGAGTACCGCGTCACGATGGCCGTCAGCTTCCCCGACGGAGAGACCGGCGAGTACCTCGGGGACACCCATCACGCCTGCCGCTGAAGTCGTATCATCATCCCCATGGTTGAGGGGGGTGCGAACGAGACGGTGAACGGCCCGACCACCGGCCCGAGCGGCACGGCCGCGGGGGAGCATGCCGACGGCCCGCAGGAGCTCTCGCGGGCCGCCGCCGTCGTGGTCACGGTGCTCGCGGCGGTGTTCGGTGCCGCGGTGCTGCTGGCCGTGTTCCACTGGCTGGGGTGGTCCGTGCCGTGGATCGGCTGGATCGTCGCCAAGGCCGGGATCAAGCTCGCCGTCGGCGGCTTCGCCGGGCTGGCGGTCGGCTTCGCCTGGCTCCGGGCCAGGTTGCGGGCGCGGAACCGGAGTTGAGTACCGGTCCGGTCAACCGGCCTGCGGGGAGGGGCAGGTGAGGTCGCGGTCGGGCGCGGTGTCCTCCAGCAGGTAGCGCTCGACCACCCCGCTGACGCAGGTGTTGGAGGTGGGGTACTGGCCGTGGTCGCCGTTCCCGGTGACGGTGACCAGCCTGGAGCCGCGCAGCGCGCGGTGGGCGCCGAACGCGGCCTCGTAGTAGGTCGCCGGATCGTGCACCGAGTTGAGCATCAGCGTGGTCGGCAGGTGGGCGCCGGTCACCTTGACCCTGGGCGCCGGGGCGACGGGCCATGCGGCGCAGACCGCACTGAAGGCGAGCGTCCGGGCGCCGGCCAGCGGCCGGTGGGCGGTGTTCTCGGCGCCCCGCTCGATCCAGGTGTCCAGGTCCCTGGTCCACGGGGTGTCGTTGCAGGTCACCGCGAAGTACTCGGCGAGGAACTCCGGGCTGAGGTAGCTGTCGAAGGCCTTCGCGGCCGCCGCCCGGACGGCGGGGTCGGCGCCCTGCCAGTCGTCGACGGTGGCCAGGATCCGGGCCAGGGCGGGGAAGTCGGACGCCCGGTAGATCGCCGACATGGCGAGGCTGTCCAGCTGGTTCGGGCCGATCGTCACCGAGCCCTCGACGATGGGGGAGTCGTGCAGCGCGGCGCGCCGCTGCTCCCAGTGCGCCTGCACCTGCTCCGGCGTCGAGCCCCAGTGGTAGGTGGCGTCCCGGGCCGCGAGCCAGGGTACGAAGTCCTCGTCGAAACGGCGCTGGAAGCTCATCGGCTGGCCCAGCTCGAACGTCTCCCAGGTGCCGTCGAAGCCGATGTTGCTGTCCAGCACCATCCGTTCGACCCGGTGCGGGAACAGCGTCCCGTAGTAGGCGCCGATCATCGAGGCGTAGGACGGGCCGTAGTAGCTGAGCTTGCGCTCGCCGAGCAGGCCGCGGAACAGGTCGATGTCGTGGGCGGTCTGCTCGGTGGTCAGGTACGGGATCAGGTCGCCACTGCGCTCCTGGCAACCGGCGGCGAGTTTCCTGGAGTTGGCGATGACGCGGTCGATCGCGGCGGGGGACTGGTCGCGGTAGTCGCCGGCCAGGAACTCCTGGAACTCCTCAGGGGTCTGGCAGACCGCCTTGGTGCTCTCGCCGACCCCGCGCTGGTCGAAGCCCACGATGTCGTACGCGGCGCCGACCGCAGGAGCGCCGGTGGCCAGACCGGCCGGGCGCAGCAGGCCGCTGCCGCCGGGGCCGCCGGCGGCCATCAGCAGGGTGCCCCGGCGCTTGGCCGGGTCGGTGGCCCGGTGCCGGGAGACGGCGATGGTCAGGTCGGCCCCGGTACCGGGGTGGTGCCAGTCGCGCGGGGCGGTCATGGTGGCGCAGTCCAGGGCGGGCTGTCGGGCGCAGGGCTGCCAGTTCAGGATCTGGTGGGTGTAGCGGGCGGGCG
>NZ_JAHSQD010000782.1 GCF_020103755.1 Streptomyces sp. LS1784 | reverse complement strand
GGCCCGGCTGCGCCCGATCGCGGCCGCGAGTTGGTGGCACGCCTTCCCGGTGGCAGCCGCGACCGCCTCGGGGGTGACCGCCTCGTCCTCGGCGCCGCCCGCCCGGTCGAAGCCGCCGAGGACGGCGAGCAGCAGCCCGTCGGGGCCCTCGCCGAACCGGGTGACCAGCAGGGCGTCGCGGCGCGGCTCGCCCCGGTAGCGCGCGGAGTCGCCCCGGACGGAGGCGGCGCGCAGCACGGACGGTCCGTACTGGGCGCCGTCCAGCACGGTGTCCGGTACGAGCGCGCGCAGTGCGCCGGGGTCCGCCTCGGGTACGGCCGTCGGCTCGGGTCCGTAGGTCGGGGGGCGTTCGCCGACGTGCGGGACGGCGGTGCCGCCGTCGGCGCGCGGTGCGCGGATGGCCAGACGGGGGTCCGGGACGGCCGCGGCCTGGGCCACGGGCTCCGGATCGGGTTCCGGGGTGTGGACGGGTTCGGGTTCGGGGGCGGGAGCGGAGGCCTCGGGTTCCCTCGTCTCCTGCGGCTCCATCGCCCCCGTCGCCTCCTCGGCGACGGCGGGCTCGGGCACGGGCCCCGGTTCGGCTTCGGGCCGGGCTTCGACGACGGGCTCGGGCCCGGGCTCCGGTTCGGCTTCGGGCCGGGCTTCGACGACGGACTCGGGCCCGGGCTCCGGTTCGGGGGCGGGCGGAGGGGCGGGCTTCTCCAGCGAGACCGGGTCCGTGACCGGTACGACCTCCGGCTCCGGTGCGGGTTCGGGTGCCGATACCAGCTCAGGTGCGGGCTCAGGTTCCGGCTCAGGCACCGGCTCCGGTTCCTGCGCCGCCTTCGGTGCGTCGTCGGCGAAGGCGGGGGCCGGGAACCGGTGGGTCTCCGTGGAGGTCCGCTGACGCCCGATCCCCTCCGCTCCGCCGATCACGCCGACCGCGGTGTCGAACCAGTCGTCGATGCTGTCCCGGTTGTCCGAAGCGCCTTGCCCGTCCTGCGCCCCAGGAGCCTCCGCGGGCACCTCCGCCGCAGCCGCCCCCACCGACTCCGGCTCCGGCTCCGGCTCCGCCGACCGCTGCTGCCCGATGAGCCCGACCGCCGTGTCGAACCAGTCGTCCACGCTGCCGGCCCCCGGGTCGGCGTGCGGGGTGTCGGGGAGGGTGCCCGTCGGACCGTCGTAGACGGCGTCCCACCAGCCGTCGTCCGGCCGGTGCGGCTGTGCGGGTGCACCCTGCTTGCTCATCTGGCGGCTCCTGGTCGTTCCGTGGTCGCGCCGCCCCGGCGGGCCGGGCTGACGACATTGTTCTCCACCTGCGGCGACCCTGTCCGGGTTTCGGCGACAACCGGTCACCCATCAAAAAGTCCCGGCCACCGCGCTCACCAGCCGGTTCGCCGGACCGGCACCGGGTACGTCGTCCGCTCGTCCGCTTCCGTTCCGTCCGTGCTTGCCGGATGTGTCCGGAGCAGGGCGTTTCCTGGTCATCCGGGCGTGCGGGCCGCCGAAAATGAGGGCCGATGGGGGGCATCGCATCACTCGTTCGGCTGATTAAATGTGCGCATGACCGCGTCGGCCCCCAGTTCGCCCCGACCGAGGACGGCCGCATCCGCGGGCCGCCCGGCGGGTGGACTGTTGGTCCTGCTGCTCGTCGCGCTGCTGACGCTGCTGCCCTGCGCGGGCCAGGCGAAGGCCGTGGACGACCCCGGCCATCCGGCGCCGCCCCCGGCCCCGGTCAGCGCCGTCACCGTCGTCACCGTGGTCAACGTCCAGGTCGCGGTCGGCCAGGCCTCCTACACCGGCCAGGCCGCGAAGGTCACCAGGTCCGCGAAGCCCTCGGACCACCACCGGACGGCCGAGGAGCAGGGGCACTGGATCCTCTGCACCGCCGGCGGCGAGCCGCCGCGCAACAACGGCTGCTCCAGCCACCCGTTCTGCCCGCAGGACGCCCAGCTGCCGAACCCGCCGCCGCAGCCGCAGCCCGCGGTGTCACCGCTGACCCCGGCCGCGCCCGAGGCGCTGCCCCGGGTGGTGCCCGCCGGTCTGCTGGAGGGCTCGCACCCGGTCCCCGACCTGCACGAACTCCAGGTCCACCGGTCCTGAGCGGAACCCACCGCCGACGGCACAGCCGCCGGCGGACCCGCCCCTCCTCCCACTCCAGCTGACCGCCGTCACCGACCGGTGCGGCGGGGACAAGGACGACCACCATGGGTTCCGCTTCCAAGCAGTCCAACAAGCCCGGCGGCAAGCAGGACGGCCTCGACCGCCGCGCCCGGATCGCCGAGCTGCGCGCCGCCGAGCAGCGCCGCGACCGCCGCAACAAGATCGTCGCCTCGGTGGCGGCCGGCGTACTGGTGATCGGTGCGATCGCCACCGGCACCTGGCTCGTCATGGACCAGAACCAGAAGAAGAAGGACAAGGAGACCGCCGCCAACGCGGACATCCCGGGCGTGAAGACCTTCGGCGAACTGAGCCGCACCCACGTCAAGGACAAGGTCACCTACCCGATGACCCCGCCGGTCGGCGGCGACCACAACGCGATCTGGCTGGACTGCATGGGCCACGTCTACGACCAGCCGGTCGAGAACGAGCGCGCCGTCCACTCGCTGGAGCACGGCGCGGTCTGGGTGACGTACAACGGCAAGGCCACGCCGGACGACCTCAAGATCCTCTCCGACAAGGTCAAGAAGACCCCGTACTCGCTGATGAGCCCGTACCCGGACGAGCAGGGCACCATCACCCTGAACGCCTGGAGCACCCAGCTGATCGTGGAGAGCGCCGGCGACCCGCGGGTGGAGGAGTTCTTCACCAAGTACGTCCAGGGCAAGCAGACCCAGGAGCCGGGCGCCTCCTGCACCATGGGGCAGATGTGACCGCCGACGCGGGCCGTCCCGACGAGGCCGTGACGGAGGACGCCGCGGACACCGCAACGGACACCGTCGAGGAGGGCGCGGCCCCGCGCCGCCGCCGCATGTGGCTGCCGGCCGTGCTGGCCGCCGCCGTGGCGCTGGCGCTCGGCGTGCCGGCCCTGGTCGCGAGCGGGAC
>NZ_JAHSQD010000781.1 GCF_020103755.1 Streptomyces sp. LS1784 | reverse complement strand
GGGCCTGAGCGGTCCGGGGGAGCGGCGGCCGGGCGGAGACCCGGGCCTCCGTGGAAAACCTGGTCGGCGCCGCCCGCCGGCTGCGCGAGGAGCCGGCCGGCTGAGGGAGGCCGGGGCGGGCGCGGCAGCACTACCGCGCCCGCCCCGGTGACACCGGAGGGGACGGTCAGTTGACGAAGACCGCCGGGCTGCCCGTCTGGCTGGTGTCGGCGACCGGGCCGTAGGTCGCGGAGAAGTAGCCGTCGCCCGGGCAGAGCGTCGAGCCGCCGCTCTTGGCGAAGTGCTCGGTGCGGAAGGCCAGGCTGTGCGCGGCGTTGTCGGCGCTTCCGGTGAACGCGCCGCTCAGCTGGTAGGAGCAGGTGATGGTGCCGAACCAGGTGTCCAGCACGGCGGTGGCCTGGATCGTCCCGGCGGAGCCGCCAGTGAGGGTGACAGGCAGGCCGGGTGCGTCGGAGACGGTGACGCCGTACGGCAGGTTGCCGACCGTCAGGCTGCGCACCGAGGTGACCCCGGTGACGTTGGCGGTGCACGAGCCGAAGGTCAGCCCGGTCAGCGACGCGGTCGCGCTGCCCGGCGCCGCCGGGTTGCTCAGCACCGAGGCGGAGAGCTGGGAGGTGGCGCAGGTGACACCCGTGGTGCTGGTCGCGGTCGAGTAGAAGGTCGCCTTGGTGCCCGCGGCGAGCGGCGCGGCGAGCGCGTCGCCCACGGCGACGGCGGCGCCGCCCGCGCTCCCGGCGGTGAGCACCGGACCGGCGGCGAGGGGCTCGGGGGACGCGGAGGCGGGTACGGCGGCCAGCGCGAGTGTGGTGGTCGCGCAGACGGCGGCGGCGGTGACGGCCAGGTGGCGGCTGAAGCGCATGGGGAAACCTCTTCCTCGGTGAGGGGCGAGAAGACGTCCTCTCGCGGCTCCTGAGCGGTGGGGACCGGGGAGCGCGCGGCGTTTCCGGGTCCATAGGTTCCAGCCGTGACCGCGTGCCGTCAAGGCAGTGGGACGAACTTGCTGACTTTTCGTCAACAAGACCGGCTGATGCCGTCGGCTGCGGTCCGCCTTCGGCATCCCGGCACACACCGGCCCGGCCCCGCAGCCCTGAGCGCCCGGCCCGGCCCAGCCCGGCACGGTTTGGCCCAGCCCGGCCCGGGCTGCCGACGCCGTACGGGCCGGAGTGCCCGCCCGCTCCGACGCCTGCGAGAATTCCGGCATGGCTGAGCGCGAAACCGACCACGGCTACCTCCTGGACAACCGGCAGTCGGAGGCGGGCATCCGGTTCGGCGCCCTCGCCGAGCTGTTCGACCCGGTGACCTTCCGGCACGTCGACGCCCTCGGGATCGGCCCCGGCATGCGCTGCTGGGAGGTCGGTGCGGGTGGTCCCTCGGTGCCGCTCGGGCTCGCCGAGCGGGTCGGCCCGACCGGTGCGGTGGTCGCGACCGACATCGACGTCTCCTGGACCGCCCCCGCCGCCGGCGGCGTGATCGAAGTGCTGCGCCACGACGTGGCGGCCGACCCGCCGCCACCCGGCGGCTTCGACCTGGTGCACGCCCGGCTGGTCCTGGTGCACGTCGCCGACCGTGCCGAGGCCCTGCGCCGGATGGTGCAGGCGCTGCGCCCCGGCGGCCGGCTGCTGCTGGAGGACGCCGACCCGGCCCTGCAACCGCTGCTCTGCCCGGACGAGTCCGGCCCCGACGAGCGCCTCGCCAACCGGCTGCGGGCCGGCTTCCGCACCCTGATGGCGGGACGCGGCGCCGACCTCGCGTACGGGCGGACGCTGCCCAGGGCCTTGCGCGAAGCGGGCCTGGTCGACGTCCGGGCCGACGCGTACTTCCCGATCACCTCGCCGGCCTGCGCGGTCCTGGAGGACGCGACGGTGCGGCAGATCCGCGGGCTGCTGGTGCGGGAGGGGCTCGCGACGGAGGAGGAGATCGAGCGTCACCTGGCCAACGTCGCCTCCGGCCGGCTCGACCTGGCCACCGCCCCGATGATCTCCGCCTGGGCGCGCCGCCCGTGACGCGGCCGACCGACCCCGACGGGGCCGAGTCCGCCGTGCCGCTCGCCGAGGTGCGGGCCTCCGCCGGGCGGGTCCTCGCCACCGTCGGAGCACTGACCGACGGGAACCACGGGCCGTCGGTCTAACCTCGACGGTATGGACGCGTTCGAACACCCGGGCGGGCAGGCCGGTCCGCCGGGGGAGGAGCTGGAAGCCCTGGTACGGCTGCTGGACCGGCGCGGTGCGGTGGTGCTCAGCGGGGCGGGCCTGTCCACCGAGTCGGGCATCCCCGACTACCGCGGCGCCACCGGCCGCCGCCGCAGCGGCACCCCGATGACGTACCAGGAGTTCACCGGCAGCGCGGACGCCCGGCGCCGCTACTGGGCCCGCAGCCACACCGGCTGGCCCGCGATCGCCGGGGCCCGGCCCAACTCCGGGCACCACGCGGTGGACCGGCTGCGCCGGACCGGGCACGTCGCGGCGGTCATCACCCAGAACGTGGACGGCCTCCACCACGCGGCCGGCACCCGGGAGGCCGTCGAGCTGCACGGCGGACTCCGCCGGGTGGTCTGCCTCGACTGCCGCCGCACCAGCACCCGGGCCGAGCTGGACCGGCGGCTGGAGGAGCTCAACCGGGGCTTCCGCCGGCCCGGGGCGGAGCTGAGGCCCGACGGCGACGCGCGGCTGCCGCAGCCGCTGGTGGACGGCTTCCGGATCGCCGCCTGCACGGACTGCGGCGGGGTGCTCAAGCCCGACGTGGTCTTCTTCGGCGAGAACGTTCCGCTGCCCCGGGTCGAGCACTGCTACGAACTGGTCGACGCGGCGAGTTCGTTGGTCGTCCTCGGCTCCTCCCTGGCGGTCCTGTCCGGGCTGCGCTTCGTCCGCCGCGCCGCCCGGGCGCGGCTACCGGTCGCGATCGTCAACCAGGGGCCGACGCGCGGGGACGGACTCGCCGCACTCCGGCTCGACCTGCCGCTGGGACCGGCCATGACGGAGGTCGCCCGGCTGCTCGGCGCGGGCTGACCGGCCCGCTCAGCCGGCCGGC
>NZ_JAHSQD010000780.1 GCF_020103755.1 Streptomyces sp. LS1784 | reverse complement strand
GAGCCGGCGGGCCGCCCAGGCGCGGGCGTACGGGTGGGCGAGCACGGTGTCCACGGCGGCGGGGGCCGCCACGTCGAGCTCCGCCAGCAGGGCCCACGCCTCGGCCCGCCCCTGTCCGGAGGCGTCCCAGGCGGCGGCCAGCATCGCCCGGGTGAGGGCGAGTTGGGAGCGGCCGAGCGCGGCGAGGGTCTCCGCGCTCCCGTATCCGCGCGCGAGCTCGTCGAGTTGCGACGGGGTGAGCGCGCCGGGCAGCAGCAGCTCGGCGCCGGGCGCCGGGGCGGTGGCCCCCTGCGCCGGTACGACCGACGGACTCCCGCTCCCCGCAATGCCGTTGATGAACGTCATGAGATCACCGCAGTAGACGGAGGGATGGTCGAAGCTGCCTCCTCCATCGTCGCTCCGATAGCGGTGGGCGTACAGCCCGCCACCGCAGGAGCGGACCACGGAGCAGGCGCGGCAGGCCTCGCTCAGTCCGGCCAGGCCGGACTGGCGGGCGGCGATGCCGGGGTGGCGGGCGAGGTCGTCGAGGCTGTGCGCGAAGACGTTCATCCCGGTGACGGGCGCGCCGTCGTACGCGGTCTTCAGGCTGTCGGCCTGCTCGAAGGTCCCGTCCGTCTCCAGGACCGCCAGGTCGGAGGGCTCCAGGCCGAGCGACTCGGTGAGGCTGGAGAACCCCCGCAGGGTCCGGTGCACGGACTCGAAGGTCCGCACGGCGAACGGGCGCCCGTCCGTTTCCCACAGCCTGTGGACGGTCAGCAGCCAGTCGGCGTACGGGGTGGCGCCCAGCCCGGCGGGGCGCTTGGGCGGCTCGTCCCAGGTGGCGTGCGGGAGCAGGAAGTCCACGGCGGGCGGGCGGAGTTCGGCCAGCGCCCGGTACACGGCCACCGGGTCGTTCTCGACGTCCATGGTGCACAGCAGCCCGGCGAACAGGTGCCGGTACTCGGGCTCGTTCAGCAACGCGACGGCCCGCAGCACCTGCGGATGGCTGCTGCGTCCGTCGGCGAACCGCCGGTGGCGGTCGTTGGCGGCCTTGTCGCCGTCCAGCGAGATGCCGACCTTGATGTCCTGCTCCGCGAACAGCGAGCAGAAGTCCCGGCTCAGCAGCACGCCGTTGGTGTGGATGCGCAGGTCGAGCGCGCAGCCGGGCGGGAGCGCCGCCCGGAGCGCCCCGGCGGCGCGGCGCAAGCGGTCCGGGCCGGCGAGCAGGGGTTCTCCCCCGTGCAGGACGACCCGGACGGCGGGCAGCCGGTGGGCGGCCGCGTGCTCGCCGATGCGTTCGGCGGCCTTGGCCAGGATCCCGTCCGCGATGACCTTCGGCCGGGAACGCCAGCTGCTGTCCGCGTGCTCGTAGACGTAGCAGTGGTCGCAGGCCAGATCGCACCTGCTGTGCATCTTGACCACGAACTGCGTCAACGGCAGCGGAGTCGACGTCGTCATGGGACTGTTCGGTTCGGTCTGCTCGGTCTGGGTTCCGCTCGGATTTCCGGGTGGGGTCAGATCGAGGAGTTGAAGGCAGCGACCGGCACGAGGCCGGAGTCCACGCTGGGGAGCGCGCGCTGGAGGCGGGCGGCGAGTTCTTCCGCGCCGAGCTCGGCGAGATCGGCGAGGGAGGGGCGTTCCGGCGTCTCCTGATGGTCAGTGAGCTTGCCGGCCGGCCTGGTGCTGGTTACCGGAGTCATGTTCGTTTCCTTAGGCGCGGTTAGGACCTGCCGAGGGTGGGTAGGCCCACCCGGTTGCGACCAATGTAGTGCCCGCGAAGACTCCGCGCGGCACCTTGCGGACTCACGTTGGGCTCCCCAGGCGGCCGACGTCGCATGACAGCACGCTGGACCCCAAGAATTCACCCGTTCAGCGGTCGCGCACTTCGCCGTGGCGCACGCCGAAGCGCGTCGGAACCAGCCCCGGGGCGAGCACCCGGACAGCGCCGGGGCAAGCGCCGGAGACCACACCCGGACAGGAACCGAGCCGACGACCTGGGCACACCCGGGGAGTGCCCAGGGAAGCACACCATCCGGCCAAGCATCCGGCGCCAAGGATTCATTCCCCCGGCTCGCCGAGCTCCCGGACGGCACGCACCAGCTCCCCGGTGAACTCCACGCCGCTCGACGTCAGTTCACCGCAGTCCAGGAGCGTCTTCCCGGCGGTCAGGGTGTGCGTCCGCCAGCGCACGAACTCCCGGTGCGCACGGGCGGCGTCGCCCGCCCCGGCGGCCGCCTCCGCCCGCCAGAAGTCCGCCACGCCCAGGTGGGCGTACGCCCCCTGGAGCAGCGCCCCGGCCGGGCGCAGGTCCGGCCGCCAGGGGGCATGGTGGACGGCCTGGCCGTTGGGCCGGTGCAGCGGCACCAGGTCCAGCAGGGCGCCGAGTTGGACGTGCAGGAACTCGTGCACCAGGGCCAGCGCCAGCGACACCGGATCGCCCGGCAGCGAGGCCGCCACCGCACCGTACGCCCGCCGGGCGGCGGCACTGACCGTCGCCCCGTTGGGGGCGGGCAGCAGCGGTACGACGGTGGTCACGCAGGCCGCGACGGCCTGCGCGTGACGGCGGTGGCGGCGCACCAGGATGTCCCAGGTCTCGGCCAACCGCTCCTCCCAGAGGGCGAGTTCACCGTCCGGCAGCGGACCGGCCGGCGGGCGCCCGTAGTCCACCCGGCGCGGACCGGCATGGTCGACCGACGGCGCCCAGCGCAGCCCGTCGCACTCCAGCGCGAGGGCCGGGCCCGGAACGGGGCGGAGGAACTCGCCCAGCCCGCCGAGCGGAGCGCCCTCCCCCGCCGTCACGCCGCGCAGGCAGTCGGCCGCCCAGGCGTCCAACTCGGGCCGCAGCAGTACCTCTTCCCACCTCGCACGGTCGTCCCGCTGCAGCGCCCGGACCCTGGCGTACGCCTCCCGGTAGCCGTCGTGCTCCGGCGCCGCCCGGCGCAGCGCCAGCAGCAGCAGCGCCCGCTTGCTCAACTGCCCGCCGCGCAGCAGCCGGACGGCCTCCGGCCCGCCGCGCGCGCCCGCGATCGCCCGGAACGTCGCCCGGTCCACGCC
>NZ_JAHSQD010000078.1 GCF_020103755.1 Streptomyces sp. LS1784 | reverse complement strand
GCGCCCGCTGGCCGGCCTGGCCGGCGGGCTCACCACCGCCGCCGTCCTGCTGCTCCCGGTCGGCCTCGCCGTCCGTCGGCTGCTGGGCCCCGACCGGCGGCGCGCCCTCCAGCAGGTCTCCGACGGGCTGCTCGCCGCCGTCCTCGCGTACGGCGCCACGCTCGGCCTGGACCTGTGGGCCGACAGCCTCGCCCCGGTCTCGCTGCTCACCGCGCTCACCCAGCCCCTGCCCGGCGGGCTCGGGCACACCGAGCCCGTCTACGGCTACCTCGCACCGGTCCTCGCCTTCATGACCGCCTCCGGCAGCCGGGAACGCCGCCTGCCCTGGACCGTCCTCGCCCTCTCCGGCCTCGCCGGACTGACCGGCGGGTACGCCACCCCCACCGCGCTCCTGCTCGGGCTGCTGATCGGCTGGACCGGCGCCCACGGCACCCTGTACGCGGTCGGCACCCCCGACCCCTGCCCCCGGCCCGGTGAGGTCCTGCGCGCCCTGCGCGACAGCGGCCTGCGGCCGGTCGAGGCCCAGCAGGCCGGCCCCGACCGCTACCGGGTCCGGCAGGCCGACCACCGCCCCGACCTCGACGTCCAGCTCCTCGACCGGCAGGCCGTCACCGCCGCCGCCGTCCAGCGCGCCTGGCGCCGGCTGCGCCTGCACACCGCCCCCGACCCGCGCGTCCTGCGCTCCCCGCGCACCGGGCTGGAGCACGAGGCACTCGTCACGTACGCGGCCCTCGCGGCCGGCGTCCGCACCCGCCGCATCGCCGCCACCGCCGGCCTCGGCCAGGACACCGCCCTCATCGCGTACGAGCGGCTGGCCGGACACACCCTGGACGAACTCGCCGACGAGGAGATCACCGACGAGCTGCTCACCGACACCTGGCGACAGCTCGCCCTGCTCCAGCGCCGCGAGATCGCCCACCGCGCCCTCGTCCCCTCCTCCCTGCTGGTCGACGACTCGGGCGCGGTGCACCTGGTCGACTTCGCCGACGGCGACATCGCCGCCACCGAACTCGTCCTGCACTGCGACCTCGCCCAGCTCCTCACCACCCTCGCCCTGCGCGCCGGCGCCGCCCGCTCCGTCCGCACCGCCATCGCCGTCCTCGGGCCCGACCCGGTCGGCGCCGCCCTCCCGCTGCTCCAGCCCATCGCCCTCACCCACACCACCCGGCGCGCCCTCAAGCAGCACGCGAAGAACACCGCCACCCGGGCCGCCGGGCCGGACCCCCACCACGATGCCCCCACGCCCAGCGGCCTGCTCGACGAGATCCGCGCGGAGGTCCTGCGCACCCGCCCGCAGGTGGTGGGCCGGCCGGTGCGGCTGGAACGGGTGCGGCCGCGGACCCTGCTGGTCGTCGTGGGCGGGGTGGTGGCCGGCTGGCTGCTGATCCCGCAGCTGTTCGCGGCCGAGGACAACCCGGTCTCCGCCCTGGCGGACGCCGATCCCTGGTGGCTGCTGCTGGCGCTGGCCGCGGCGGCGACGAGCCACGTCGCGGCGGCGATGGGCTTCGTCGGTTTCGTGCCGGAGCGGCTGAACTTCCGCAACGCGGTGCTGGCGCAGGTGGCCGGATCGTTCGTGAAGCTGGTGTCGCCCGGCGGCGTCGGCGGTGTCGCGCTGAACACCCGCCTGCTGCAACGGGCGGGCATCCCCACCGCCCAGGCGCTGTCCAGCGTCGGCGTGGGGACGCTGATCGGCTTGGTGCTGCACCTGCTGCAGCTGGGGGCCTTCGTCTACCTGCTGGGCTTCGAGCCGGGCGGCTCCGAGCTGGACGCGCTGGCCGCCGTGGTCGGCGGGCTGGCCGGGGCAGCGGCGCTGCTGGCGGCGGTGTCCGCGATCCCGGTGGCCCGGCGGTGGCTGGCGACGCGGCTGCGGCCGCTGACGGCCGAGGTCCTGCCGCGGCTGCTGGACCTGCTGCGCAGCCCGACCCGGCTGGCGGTGGGGGTGACCGGGCAGCTGCTGGTCTCGATCTGCCTGATCGCCTGCCTGTACTGCTGCGCCCGGGCGATCGGCCGGGAGCCGTCCTTCGCCTCGGTGGCGGTGGTGTTCCTGGTGGGCAACGCGGTGGGCAGCGCGGCACCGACTCCGGGCGGGGCCGGGGCGGTGGACGGGATGCTGATCACCCTGCTCCAGCAGACCGCGTCGATGGAGCAGGGCGCGCTGGCCGCGGTGGCGCTGTACCGCCTGCTGACGCTGATCCTGCCGGTGCTCCCGGGCTGGGCGGCCTTCGTCTGGCTGCAGCGCCGCCGGGCCCTCTAGCCGGGCCGGCCCCGCGGCCGGGCCCGGTCACCGGGGCCCGAGGCCCGGCCCGGCGCCCGTCGGCTACTCCCGGTACTCCTCCTCCACGTCGCCGTGCCGGACCGCCCGGGTCTGTTCCACGACGTCCGCGACGTTGGTCGCCGGGTCCGCACCGAGGGACCGGCGTTCGGCCACCTCGTCGTACGTGTCGCCCTCGGGTGCCTTCTCGTCGGGCTCGACGGTCTCGGCGGTCTCCTCGATCAGGTATTCCTCGTGCTGTTCCTGCGGCATGGCATCCGTCCTCACTGTTCGGAGGCCTTCACGGGCCCGGCTGGCGGTACTGGCAGTATCCGCCGCCCGGCACCCGGACGCGAGGTGCCGATCCCGCCCCGGCGTGTTGCCGGGACCTGCGCAACGCCTGGCCGGCCGGGCTCGATTGACCCACGAAACAGCACCCTGAATGGCCCAGAGACCGGGTGCATTCCGCGCCTAGGGTCATCACCATGACGACGAACGAGATCACCCGGACCACCGCAGCCACCGAGACCCCCGCCCGTCTCGACTACGCCCGCACCGCCCCCAAGGTGTTCCGCGCGATGATCGCCCTGGACGCCGCCGCCCGCGAGGGCCTGGACCCGGCCCTGGTCGAGCTCGTCCAGATGCGCACCTCCCAGCTGAACGGCTGCGCGTACTGCCTGGACATGCACGCCAAGGACGCCCGCAAGGCCGGCGAGACCGACGAGCGGATCTACCTGCTGCCGGTCTGGCCGGAGGCCCCGGCCGGGGTGTACACCGAGCGCGAGCGGGCCGCCCTGGCGCTCGCCGAGGAGATCACCCGGATCGGCGGCGGCGTCCCGGACGCGGTGTACGCCCGGGCCGCCGCGCACTTCGCCGAGGCCGAGCTGGCGCAGCTGATCTCGGTCTGCTTCACCATCAACGCCTGGAACCGCATCAACGTGGCCACCCGCAAGACCCCCGGCACCGCCTGACCGCACCGCCGTGCGGGAGCGGCGACAGAGCGGCGGCAGAGCGGTGGCGGGAGCGGCGGTGTGGGCGGCGGCGGGAGCGCCGTCACGGGACGGCGGCCGGAACGCCGTCCGGGCCACCAGGGGTACGATCGGTGCCGTACAAAGGGCTAACCCACACCCACCCGGTGGCCCCGAGGCCCATACGAACGACGGGGAAATCATGTCCGGCTCGCACTACTTCACCGGTGCACCCGAGGTCGCCAGCGACCGCCGGCCGATCACGGTCTCCCTGCCGGACCTCACCCTGGAACTGACCACCGACACCGGGGTGTTCTCCCGCAACCGGCTCGACCCGTGCACCCGGATCCTGCTGGAGCACGCCCCGCAGCCGCGGGTGCGCGGCCCGATCCTGGACATCGGCTGCGGCTACGGTCCGATCGCGCTGACCTGGGCGAGCCGCCGCAAGCGCCTCCCGGTCTGGGCGGTGGACGTCAACGAGCGAGCCCTGGAACTGGTCCGGCTGAACGCCGAGGCGCTGGGGCTGGGCAACGTCCAGGCCGCCCTGCCCGACGACGTCCCCGAGGACGTCCGCTTCGCCACCATCTACTCCAACCCGCCGATCCGGATCGGCAAGGCCGCGCTGCGCCGCCTGCTCACGCACTGGCTCGGCCGGCTGACCCCGGACGGCTCGGCGTTCCTGGTGGTGCAGAAGCACCTGGGCTCGGACTCGCTCCAGAAGTGGCTGAACGAGCAGGGCTACCCGACCACCCGGGTCACGTCGGTCAACGGGGTGCGGATCCTGGAAGCGCGGCCCCGCCCCGAGGTGGGCGAGGGCTCCGAAGAGAGTGGACGAGGTACGACGACGTGAAGCAGCTGCGCGGGACCGAACTGAAGCGTCTGCACCGCTCGTGGCGGCGCAGCAACGAGTTCCGGCTCGCGATGATCCTGGAGAACCTCCAGTCGCCGTTCAACGTCGGCTCGGTGGTCCGCACCGGCGCGGCGATGGGCGCCGAGAAGCTGTACCTGACCGGGGACACCCCGTCGGTGCGCTCGGCCGGAGCCCAGAAGGCCGCGATGGGCACCGACAAGTACCTGAAGGTCGAGCACTTCCCGACCGTCGCCGAGGCGGTCGCGGCGGCCAAGGCGGACGGTTTCAAGGTCGTCGGCCTGGAACTGGCGGACGAGGCGGTGCCGATGTTCGCCGCTGAGCTGACCCCGGCGGTGGCCTTCGTGCTCGGGCACGAGGACCGCGGGATCACGCCCGAGGCGCTGGCGCTGTGCGACCAGGTGGTGTTCGTGCCGCAGCTGGGCCGGGTCGGCTCGCTGAACGTCTCGGCGGCCGCGACGGTGGCCTGCTACGAGGCACGCCGGCAGGGCTACGCGATCAGCGGCACCCCGGACGGCGACCTCGCGGCCGACCTCGGCGACGACGAGTAGGCCGGTAAACGAGCAGGCGAGTAGACGAGTAGCGCCCCGCGGCGCGAGGAGAGCCCGGGCCGTCCGCCGACGGCCCGGGCTCCCGGCTCCGATCAGCCCTTGACGTTCCGTCGGGCGGCGCCGACCAGGAACACCACCGCGAGCATCGCCGCGGACAGCGCCCCGACCAGCAGCGGGCCGGGACCGGCCGGGCTGCCGTTCACGCGGACGGCCCCCATGAAGTCGACGGCGGCGACGTTGTTGACGAGGATCCACCAGAGCGGCAGGTAGACCGCCTGGAAGAGCCGATGGCTGCGGCTCACCACACCGAGCGCCATGGCCAGCGAGGGGACGAACAGCGCGCCCCCGAGCCAACTGGCCGCCCCCGCGGCGTCGCCCGCCACCAGCATGCGTATCAGCGGGGCGACGCCCGTCACCGCGGTGAGCACCAGCCCGGACGCCCATTCGGCCAGCAGCCGGCGCCGGGCCGACGGGTAGGCGCCGAGCAGCACCTCCAGGCCGTTCTCGACCCGCTGGCTACCGAGCCGGGACCAGATCAGGACCGGCCACAGCCACGTCAGCGGCAGGAGCAGGCCGGTGACGGCGTCCATCGGCAGCGCGAACCCGGCCACCGTCAGCCCGGCGGCGACCAGCCACCACCAGCGGGAGACGCCCTGCACCAGGATGCGGGCCTCGCCCGCCAGCAGCCGGCCGAACGCCCCGGCCCGCCGCGGTTCGGTCCGCGGCAGGACGCCCTGCGCGGTCGCCCAGCGTGCACCCTCGGGCTCCGCCCCGTCGAGCACGGACGGCTCACCCGCCGCCCCGGCGGCAGCCGGCACCGGCGCCGCGTCACCGGAGCCGCGCGCGGGATCGAACCTGCCGAACCACAGGGCCGGCAGCAGCGCCACGGCGAACGCCGCAAGGAACAGTGCCAGCCGGCCGAGGAGGAACCCGGAGGCGGGATCGAAGCCGTCCCAGTGGAAGGTGCCCAGCGGCTTGTCGACCTTGGTCAGGCCGAGGCTGAACCCGCCCGGGTCGGTCGTCCTCTGCTGGGCCTCCAGCGCGGCGCCCATCGACCGTGCGACCTGGTGCACCCCGAGACCGTCCAGCGGCGCGGAAGCCGACTGCCCGCCGATCGCGAGCACCATGGCCAGCACGAACCAGACGACGTTCCCGAAGCCGCCCCGCAGCAGCGGCACCGTCTCGAACAGGAGCGCCGCCGCCGCGGTGACCGCCATCACGGGCAGCGACAGCAGCAGGAACGGCTCCGCCAGGGCGACCGGGTCGACCGCTCTGTCCTCGCCGCGGGCGAGCTGCATCAACAGCGCGGTGACGGCCAGCACGCCGACCATGGAGGCGAGCACCAGCAGGTTGCTCAGGAACTTGGCCAGGAGGTAGTGGGAGGTGCGCAGCGGGGTGGCGGCGAGGACCTGGCCGACGCCGGTCGTCTCGTCCCGCGCGATGCCGCTGCGCACCACGTAGAAGCCGCCGAAGGTGAGCCAGAGCGCACCGGCCAGGGCCGTGACCGCGCCGACGTACGCGCTGTTGTAGACGCCCCGGCTGCCGCCCACGTCCATGATCGTCCAATGGCCGTCCGCGTTCGGTACGGCCAGGTAGCCGAGCCCGACCGCGGCGAGCAGGGTCACCGCGTACACCGGCCGGCGCACCCGGTCCCGGAAGTCTCCGACCGCCAGCCCGGCGAGCACCGACCCGGGCACCGCCGTGCTCATCGCCGCACCGCCCGCTGCCCGGCGCCGCTTCGCTCCCCCGACCGGTGGATGATGCCCAGGTAGGCGTCCTCCAGGTCGGGCGGCACCCGGACCGCGTCGGGCTGTGGCGGCTCGGCGGCGAGCAGCCGCAGCCGTACGCCGTTCCCGGTCCGCACCATCCGGCTGACCACGTGGCGGGCCTGGACGGCCAGGAGGTCCGCCGGGGCGACCACGGCCTCCCAGACCTGCCCGTCGATCTCCCTGAGCAGTTCGTCGGGCGCGCCCCGGCGCAGCAGCCGGCCGTGCGCGACCACGGCGATGTCGGAGGCCACCGACTCGACGTCGGAGACGATGTGGGTCGAGAGCATCACGACCCGGTCCGCCGCGAGCTCGCTGAGCAGGTTGCGAAAGCGCACCCGCTCCTCCGGGTCCAGGCCGGCGGTCGGTTCGTCGACCACGATCACCTTGGGGTCGGCCAGCAGTGCCTGCGCGATGCCGACCCGGCGGAGCATGCCCCCCGAGTACGTGCCGAGCGGGCGCTTGACCGCCTCGGTCAGGTTGACCAGCTGGATCAGCTCGTCGATCCGGGCCCGGGCGGAGCGGGCGCCGATCCCCTTGGCTGCCGCCAGGTAGGACAGGAACTCCCGCGAGGTCAGGTTCGGATAGACCCCGAAGTCCTGCGGCAGATAGCCGAGTTCCCGGCGCAGCCGGTCCGGCTCGGCCACCGCGTCGGCGCCCAGGTAGCGGACCCGGCCGTCGGTGGGCCGGGTGACCGTCGCCACGATGCGCATGAGCGAGGACTTCCCGGCGCCGTTCGGCCCCAGCAGGCCCAGCATCCCGGGGCCGAGGTGCATCGTGATGCCGTCGACGGCCCGCTTGCCGCCCTTGTAGACCTTGGTGATGTCGATCAGTTCGAGCATGGTCTCCGTCTTTCCGGCCTTCCCCGCAGAAGGGCTCGTCGGTTTCAGCCCTTGAGGTCCGTCTCGCGCCCGTCCCGCAGGACCGCGACGCCCTTGGGGACCTCGACCCGGTACTTCGTGTCGCAGTTGGCGAGCCCGGAGCACCCCGCCCGGAGTTCGAGGACGCCGTCCTTCAGCTCCCAGGACTCCTTGACGCTGCCGACCTTGCCGCTCGTGTCGAACCAGCGGGTGACCTTGACGTCCGCGCGATCGGCCGCGACGAGGTCGGCGGGGGCCCCGTGCGACCTGACGTTCAGGCTCTTGCCCGCGAACTCGAAGGTCTTGTCCTCGGGCGGGGCGTCCGCGGCGTCGGCGCAAGCGGCGAGCGGAACGAGGGCGGCCACCGCGAGGGCGATCAGGGCGGGTGCGGATTTCGGGCGTCGGTCCACCGTGTCCTCCTTACGTCTGCGATCGGGTGCGCCGCTCGGGGCGCTTCCCGGGGCACGTGGGCACGCTCGCCAGCCTCGCCGATCCGCGGGCGTCTGCCATCTGCCGTTCGGCAGATATCCCGTTCGACCAAAGGGGGAGTTTCTTCCACCGACAACGCCTCCCCGTCATCGCCAGAATGGCCTCACGGCCGGCACGACCGAGCCGCGCAACGGCACCACTGGAAGGGAACCGCGTCCATGGACAACACGCTGCAACTCGGGGAGGGCCCCGCACCGGCCGAGGTCACCGGGTTCTCCGTACCCGCCGGACTCACCGCTCTCCGACGGTCCCTGACCCTCAGCCGGCTCTCCGCTCTGGCCCTCGTCCGCTCCATGGGCGTCACCGGCGCGATCCCGCTCGTCGGGCCGGGCCTCGGCCTGGTCCCCCGGGCCATGGCCCGGGTACGCGACCTGACGGACCGCCAACGCGCCCTGGCCGAGGAGTGGTCCGGCATCCGGTTCCCCGGGCCGCCCGGCCCGCTGCCGCCGGTGCCCGCCGGCGCCTCCGGCGCCATCGCCCGCTACCGCTGGATCACGGGCGACCCGCAGACCCGGCGGGAGTTCGGCTGGGTCCTCACCGAGCCGGTCGTCGGCGGCCTGCTCGCCTTCCTGCCGATCGCCGTCCTGCTCAGCGGCCTCTGGGGCGTCTTCCTCGCCTTCTTCGGCGTCCCGCTGTCCGCCGAGTGGGACGGCCTCTGGTACCAGTTCATCCCGATCGAGGGCACCGCCACCGCCGCCCTCTCCGGCCTCCTCGGCCTGCTCCACCTCCCGCTCGCCCTCTGGCTCGCACCCCGCACGGTCCACCGGCACGCCCGCCGCACCCGCTCGATGCTCGCCCCGAGCGAACAGGAGCTGCTGGCCGGCCGGATCGCCCACCTGACCGCCACCCGCAGCACCGCCGTCGACACCCGGATGGCCGAGATCCGCCGGATCGAGCGCGACCTGCACGACGGCGCCCAGGCCCGGCTGGTCGCGATGGGCATGACCCTGGACGCCGCCGAACACCTCCTGGAGACCGACCCGCAGGCCGTCCGCGCCCTGCTGGTCGAGGCCCGCCAGTCCTCCGCCAAGGCCCTGGAGGAGCTCCGCGACCTGGTCCGCGGCATCCACCCGCCGGTCCTCGCCGACCGCGGACTCGCCGACGCGGTACGGGCGTTGGCGATGGTCTGCCCCGTCCCCACCGACGTCTCGGTGGACCTTCCCGGCCGTCCCGAGATGCCCGTCGAGTCGGCCGCCTACTTCGCGGTCTCGGAGCTCCTCACCAACGTCGTCAAGCACTCCGACGCCGGCCGCGCCGGAATCGAACTCCGCTACGATCGCGGCGTGCTGCGCATCACCGTCTCGGACAACGGACGGGGCGGCGCGGACGCCGGCCGGGGCACCGGGCTGCGCGGCGTCGAACGACGGCTCGCCACCTTCGACGGGGTCGTCTCCGTCAGCAGTCCCCCCGACGGTCCGACCACGGTCATCATGGAGCTTCCGTGCGCATTGTCCTCGCCGAGGACCACTTCCTCCTGAGGGACGGCCTGATCCGCCTCCTCCAGGCCCACGGCCACCAGGTGGCGGCCGCCGTGGACAACGGCCCCGACCTCCTCCTGGCCCTCACCGAGCAGCGGCCGGACGTCTCGATCGTCGACGTCCGGCTGCCCCCGACCTTCACCGACGAGGGCCTGCGCGCCGCCCTCACCGCCCGCCGCACCACGCCCGGCCTCCCCGTCCTGCTCCTCTCCCAGTACGTCGAACCCCTCTACGCCCGCGAACTCCTCGCCACCGGCGGCCGCGGTGTCGGCTACCTGCTCAAGGACCGCATCACCAACGGCGCCCAGTTCCTCGACGCCATCCACCGCGTCGCCGCCGGCGGCACGGCCATGGACCCCGAGGTCGTCGCCCAGCTCCTGGTCCGCAAGAACCGCGACACCGCCCTCGCCACCCTCTCCACCCGCGAACGCGAAGTCCTCGAATCCCTCGCCCAGGGCCGCTCCAACGCCGGCATCGCCCAAGCCCTCTTCATCACCGAGAAGGCCGTCGCCAAGCACATCGGCAACATCTTCACCAAGCTCGACCTCCTCCCCACCGACACCGCCAACCGCCGTGTCCTGGCCGTCCTCACCTACCTCGACCAGTGACCCCGCCCCACCCCGGGCACGCAAAAGGCCCAGGCCGGAATCAATCCGACCTGGGCCTTCACCGAGCCGCCTGCGAGATTCGAACCCGCGACCTACGCATTACGAGCCCGGGAGTGATCATGCCGGCTGCTGCCGGCACCGATCACCTGGTGATGAAACCGCAGGTCAGGAGGTTGCGCAGTGATCCACGATCCCGTCCGAATTGGCACGTGCTGCGCCGTCCGCTCACGCATCGCTCACGCAGACAGCCACCTACAGGCGGCCTGCGTCAATATGAGAGGGCGTCCAATGTGAGGGAATTGCCTTTACACCCCGGTAGGTTCCTCGCCAGGTTGGTACGGTCTCACCTCAGGCCAACCGGTGATCTCTACCGACCGTGGCGGTTCACGGTCGAGCGGGCCCGACCCCGCCAGTGACCTCTGCCGCGAGCTGGAAGGAGTTTCACAACCTTTGATTCCCCTCCGGAAGCGATCCGGGAGAATCGCATCATGCGCCCCGCCCCGTCCTCACCATCAGTAACCAGTCGCATGCGCCGCCAGGCGCGTAAGGACACGGCGCCCGAGCTCGCGGTCCGCAGGTTGCTCCACCGAAGCGGGCTTCGGTACCGGGTCAACGTGCCCGTGCCCGGCATGTCCCGCCGGACGGTAGACATCAGCTTCCCACGAGCGAAGGTCGCGGTGTTCATGGATGGATGCTTCTGGCACGGCTGTCCGGAACACGCGACCGAGCCGAAGGCGAATGCAGAGTGGTGGCGGGCCAAGCTCGACCGCAACATGGAGCGCGACGAGGAGACGACACGCCACCTCACGGCCCAGGGATGGACCGTGCTGCGGTTCTGGGAGCACGAGACGGCCTCGGACGTCGCTGCGACGATCACTGCGGCCGTGCGGAGGGAGCCGGCCTGAGAGCCCGCCGCCGTCTGTCACCGGGGGAACGGATCTCGGCCACCAGCGCGGCCTCCGTCGCCGCTCGGTCGACACGAAACCGGGTACCGGCCTGCCAGGAGCAGTACCCGGGACGGGCGATACCCAAAGGCCGCACACAAACGCTGGACGCCGACTCATTGGCATGGGCGGCGGCGAGCCCTCACTTCATCTCCCGCGCGAAATACGCTGCTGCCCTGCGCAGGATCTCCCTCTCGCCCTGCCACTCCCGCTCGGCCTTGCGCAACCGCGCGAGCTCGGCCTGCTCGTCCGCGTTCAGGGTTTGCCTGGCCGACGCCAGCTCGGTGGCGGTGGCCCGCACCCAGTTCCGCAGCGTCTCGTGGTTAACTCCGATCTCCTTCGCGACCGCCGCGCAGGTGCACCAGCTCTCCGAGGCCCGAACAGCGCGACGGCATCACGACAGAACTCGTCCGAGTACTTCGACGGACGTGCCACCTGGACTTCCCTCCCGGACCTACAAGATCCAAGTGTCAGGGTGTCCACGTCACGGGGCAATGCTCAGCTCCCGTCGTAGGCAACCTGCACTCGTATCGTGCCCTTGGCCGTGTGCAGGAAGGCGTCGCCCTGTCCGGCCAGGGCTTCGGCTCCGGTCTCGTCCAGAATGATGCGGCTGTCGGTCGCGGTCTTGACCCGCAGGGCAAGTTGGGCGGGGAAGTTGGAGCGGATGGTCGTCGAGATAACGTCCGCGCTTGGGCGCTGCGTGGCTGCGATGACGTGGATGCCCGCAGCGCGGGCCTTCTGCGTTAGGCGCTTGAGCAGCGCTTCAATTTTCTTCTTCTCTTCGGGATCGCTGGTGAGGTCGGCGTACTCATCCAGGACGATGACGATCCAGGGCTTTCGGTCTGCTTCGTCGACCCTGGCGTTGTACTCGACGAGCTTGCGTGTGCGGATCGCCTTCATGTCCCTGTAGCGCACGGCCATCTCTTCGACGGTTTCCTCAAGAATCTCGATGGCGTCGGCGGCGTCCATACCGATCACGCCATCAAGGTGAGGGTCGTCCTCAAAGTCGACAAGCTCGGTGCCCTTGGGATCGACGAGGCGCAGTCGCAGGGCGTTCTTGTCGTACCGGACGAGGCCCTTGAGGATCGTGTCCAGGGCGACGGACTTCCCTGATCCGGTAGTGCCAGCCACCAGCAAGTGCGGTGAGTCCGCGGAGGACAAGTCGATGGTGACCGGGTTGCCTTCGATGTCGGCGCCCAACGGGGCGATGAGGCTGTCGGGATCGGCCGGGCACCGCTGCCACAACGCCTTGGCGTCGACTCCGTACTTCTCGTCGTCGATCTTGGGGATCTCGAAGAGCACGGAGCCGCGGTCGCTGCGGGTGCGAATGCTGAACCCGGAGGGCAATGCCAGGGCCAGGAAGATCTCGTCGCGTCGGTTGGTCAGCTTGTCCACGGTGACCCCAGGGTCAGGGATGAACCGGAAGATGTAGAAGCCAGGTCCTTCCTGCCACTTGCCGATCTCCGGGGCGGTTACCGCGACCCTGTGGCGGGCGAAGACGTCGAGGACCTTGTTATATCGAAGCCTCAGCTCCTCCTCGCGGAGCCCACCGCTGTGAGCTTTCAGAGGGACAGCTTCTGCCTCTGCGGCAGGGTGACGCGCAGCTACCGGGCTCGGCACGGTTGTCGGAGCAGTCGCTCCGACAACCTCAACAAGTGCCGCCGGTTCTTCCGGATTAGGCAGGTCGGCGGAAGTGCCTGCTGACGGGGTCTTGACGACTGTGTCGGGGACGTTCACGATCCCACTGAGGTCCCCAGGGACAACAAGGGGGTCGGCATTGGTCGGGTCCTGGTTGGCGCGCAGAGCGCCGATGAGATTCAGCAGCTCCTGCTTGTTCAGCCTCACCAGGGTGTGCTTGCCGAGGCTTCCGACCGCGGGGGCCGGCTGGTCGTCCTCGGCCGAGATGGCCACGGCAACGCCGGTGATTCGACCGAGCCGAACATCCTCGGAGCGCAAGGCGTCGAGGACCTTCGCCTCGACCTGACGGTGGTCGCCGTTGCCGATCATGGTGCGGGCTGGAAGGTCTGCAGCCTGTAGGGCGTTTCCACTGGTTTGAGCGATCGCGGCGGCAAGCTCGTCCAGCCAGAAGGGGCGGTCGTGGCGCGCCTCGCCATCCGAGCGGAAGGCATCCTCACACAGGTCGGTGGTGCGGTTGAGCTGTTCCTCCGCCGAGCCGACGTCGAAGGCCTGGCGGAACTTGGACTCAGCGACCAGGACATCCAGGCGAACCGTGCCGTCGTCCTGGACGGTCAGCACGAACCGGCCCAGGTCGGCACGGGTTTTGTGCCCGCGGCCGAACCAGCGATGGTGCTCGTCGAAGCTGATCCAGGTGACCAGGCTCACGCCCTGCCGAGGGACAGGGAACTGCTGGTCGATGACAAAGCGGGTGGCTACCAGGCCGACGACTTCATTGACCGTGGTGCCGATACCGAGGGAGCGCAGCACGGCGCCAGGGGCCACATTGCGGCCGACCTCGTAGATCCGCCTAGCGGTGCCTTCGGAGTCCTGCGGGGTGACGACCCCGATCTGCTCCAGTCGGCGGCGCAGTCGCTGGACGACGAACTGCCGGCCGGTTTGCGAGCTGACAATGAGTGTGTAGGACTCGTTCTTGCCGACACTGGGTTTGACGAGGATGACATCAGGGCGGTTACGCAGCGCATCGATCTGCTCGCGTCCGATGAAGCTGTCGAGGGTGACGACCCAGTGGGCCACGCGGTGCAGGGCGGCGAACAAGTCCTGGTGCTGGTCGAACTGCACCTGCATCTCGAAGTAGTCGATGCCGTCGACACTCTCCCGGGAGACCGGGGAACGGCGGTCGTAGCGCACGCACAGGGTCGACCAGGACTCAAGAGTCTCGTCGGCGGTCTCGGGCAACAGTGCTCTTACGACGTTCTCACTGGTCTGAGCCAGGTTGTGCGAGGCCGGGTGCTTCCAGGAGTTGAAGGAGCCTGACAAGGATTCCTTCTTGGTGCTCTCCTTGATACTGGTCTGGGTGCCGAACAGTGCCGGAGCAAGAGCGAGGTCGATGGTGTCTTCCAGCTCTGACAGGTCTGCTTCCTGGTCGGGCTCCCATGCCCGAAGGATGAGTTGAACGTCGGGCAGGAAGCTGTCCTCGGACATCTCCGCGCCGGAGAACTGCAGGTCGAAACCCTGGATGATCTCGTGATGGGTGGCCTGCGGAGCCAACACGACCAGATCGACCTTCAGGCGGGGGTTCTTGGCCCGCATCTGCTTTGCCACGCGCATGGGCAGGACAGGGTCGCCGTTGCGGTCCAGAAGCAGTACGCGCAGGCCGTCGAGCTTGTGGGGGTAGGTCGTCAGATAGTCGGTGATGACACGGACCATCTCGTCGATCGCGGTCTCGTCTACGCTGGAGAGCCAGTCCTTGGACTCGTTGCCGCCGTAGCGGACCGGCGCGTACTCCTCGTGTCCGGCCGATTCCCGCATTGGAATGGCAATCGTGCCGCCGGGTCCGACGAGGACTGCCGGTGTCCCGTGTGGGGAGATGCGGTCGATGGCGTCGAAGAAGAGGTCCTCATTCTCCTGATTGAGGCTCAGACCTCCTTCCTTGTTGAGGGCGGTCTCGATGCTACTGGCGGTCTCCGTGTAGTTCTTTGCCATCCAGCGCAGCTTCAGCGGGTGGGTGGCCAGCATCATCATGCGGTGATCGGCCAGCCCGATGACATCTGCCAGGACGACGGCTTCGAGGTCTGCGTTCGGAGCATTGTCGGGAACCAGGGTGGTGCGAGCTTCGCGGAGTACGCCTTCCCACTCGCGTACGTAATCGTTGATGATCCCGGCGTCGAGCCCGCCGGAGAACCGCTCGAAGTGCTCCACCTTGAGGTGCTCGAGCTGGCCGGCGAAATGTGATGCGGGGACAGGCAAAGGCTCGTCGACCTGCCACTGCCGGGGGTCATTGAACTTCGAGAGGAAGGTGTCGAAGGTCAGATTGCTGGCCTGGCCGGGGGCGTTTCGCCAGCCGTGGATGAGGGCTGCCAGTGCGATCTGCCCGGGGATGCCCAGGGGGTCCCAGCGAAAGCGTCGCTGGGCGGCGCCGTCCATCTCCACCAGGATGCGCAGCGGGGCCCACTCGGCGTTCGGGTCGAACGGCTCGTCCTCCTGCGGCAGGGGCGGCTTGTTCAGGTCCAGCAGGTAGTCCTTGACCTCCAGGGTCAGGCGAAGACCGGTGGAATCCTGGACATCACGCAGGGTGCGTCCGTACAGGAAAGCGAACAGCCAGCGGCTCCATCGCCCGGCTTCCTGGTTGCCTTCAAGCCCGACGACGACGGAGCCTTCCTCTTCGTCGGAGAAGTAGGTCAGCTCGCGCAGCAGGGCACGTAGCGGGTCCTGGACGAACTGAGAGTCCGGGAAGGCAAGCTTCTCGACTTTGCGGCGCGACCGCTTGGACAGCAGGTCGGCCAGCGGCTCGGCCTCACCGACAGGAGCCTCGTCAAGGAAGCGCTGTGCGGATTCCTGGTCCCCGCGGTCAAGCGCGTCTTCGATCATCATGGCGTCGAACTCGTCGACCCGCTCTGCGTCGATCCTCTCGATTTCCTGCCTAAGCTGCTGGCCTAGGCCGATCTTCTTGGACTTCTGCTCGAAGACTTCGAGCCAGAGGGTCAGGTCCTGCTCGCGGCGGAGCTGGCGAGGATCCTGCGGGGTGGGGCCACTGTGATTGAGGTTGAGCACCAGACTGCGCATGCGCTTCTTGGCAGTCTCGGAGTCCGCACCGATGTGGTCCAGGGACTCCTCGCTGAACTCGGTCGTGTTGATGCGATGTATCAGGTCTTCGTCGGTGATCTCCTTGCCGGTGGGCTGCTTGAAGGCGCTGACCGAGACGTTCTTCTTGATCCGGCCGGGCAGCGCGGCGGGCTTGATGAAGAGTCCGCGGTCCGGGAACAGGTCAAGAGCGGGCAGGGCCGCGGAGATCTCGCGGCAGACCACGTTAGGGGTATGGACCTGAGTTGCTGCGACCTTCTGCGCGGTCTCGACCAGGAAGGCTGCCCAGCGGTGCAAGGACCGGGGCTCCTCATCGGTGATGGCACGCCAGATCTCCGGCAGGAAGCTGCCCATCAGGGCCGGAACACTGCCGGTGCTACCCGTCTCCCGCCATGCTTCTGCCATGAACCTGTCGAACCCACGCTCGCTGGAGGCGTCGTGGTAGGCGCCCAGGATCGTGGCATCGTCAAGGGCGTTCATGGCAGCCAACCCCTGCGCGTCCGGAGACTGCCCCCACTCAAAGAGCAACACCGCCTTGCCCTGTCCCGAATTTCGCCACTTCGTCAGCTGATCCTGCGGATCCAGCAGGTACTCAACAGGTACGTCTTCGATTGATTCTGAGGTGCCCACCTTGACGACGACCTGACGGTCCGGCGACTCCGACAGCCGCTGCGCCGTGCGACGGAGAGCCTCGGCCACGGTCGGCCGGTCGAACCCGCTGACTCGCAGGACGGCACGGGCTCCGCTGATCTCAGTGACCTTGCGGAGTGCTTCGTCGGCGACGAACCGACCGAGCGCTCGGATGCTGCTGTCGGTCACCGGGGCTCCCCTCGAACCATGCTGGTTGCATCTGAATATTGAGTGAGCAGACCGATGGCGGCCAGCTTCTCCCGGAAGGCCTTGCCGTTGTGGTCGAGGACCGATGGATCGACCTCGTGGGCCAACGGGCTCGCAGCCGCGACCTTGTTCTCCATCACGAGCCCGTACTTCTCGTACAGAAGCGCGCAGAACTGGTCGAACTCCATCTCCGTGCCCTGCGGGACGGTGGCAGATACGAGAGCCTCGAGCATCGGGGGCTTCAAGGTGAAGTGCCGGCGCCCGACCGTCGCGTTCAGGGCTCCCACAGCGGCGAGGGTCTCGCTGAAGAACGCTCGGGGTGAGGCAACCGCGTTGCCGGCCTCCTGGGTGAATCTTTCGTAGCGGCGCTTCCTGACCTCGTCGCCTTCGGCTTCGATTTCGGCGATCATTTCCCGAGCCTGGACGTTGATCGCGTTGACGATGTCGCTGCGGAAGCTGGTGAGGTTCTTCTGCGACTCTCTGCGCAGCGGGGTGGGCTCGTTACCGAAGTCCAACAGGATCGATTCGCGATCGGTGGCGCCGAGCTTCCGGCGTGCGAGTCGCAGCTGGTGGCGTGCCAAGCAGTAGGGGACCCAGTGCATAAGGCTCTCCGTGCGCTTGGCCCTGGGGACCGCCGCTGTCCGAGCGACGATGTTGCGAGCGCCTTCCCTCAGCAGGTCAGGCCACGGGCTGAGATTCTCGTGCAGCTTGATCCCTGCGTCCGAGCCCTGCACGGGCACTTCGTCGTAGTCGAAGTCATGCGCGCTGAGGGCCTTGGCAAGGTTTCCCAGCGGGGTGCCGCTGTCCTGCACAAGGTCGCGCAGGCCCTGTCGGGTCGCTTCCTTGCGGTCAGGATCGGAGTCGCTACGCAGGACCTTGTAGGCCCAGCTGCCACCATCACGGAAGAGGTAGCGCTCAATGTTCGGAGCATTGATGCCAGCAACGACCTTGTCAGCCTGCTTGCGTTTCTTTGGGCTCTTCTTGAGGGAGGCATCGCTCTGCTTGATCCGTCGTTCGACTGCGTCGTAGTGGATGAGCTCACCGACAAACGGATAGATGTGCGCGCCGAACCAACTGGGCAGGCTACGGCGCCCGGGGATCTCGACCAGCAGGGAAGAGAACAAGGCGTGGAGCGTTTCCATCGTCTCGGGAGAGTCCAGCTCGACGGCCTTGCCGAGTTCCTCGGCGCCCTCGACGATGCGGGCCTTGGTCGCGATCCGCCGGGCCAGGTCGTGCGAGGTCCTCTTGTAAGCCGTGTCGGCTCCGTCGTCCAGGAGCCCTGCGAACTTCTCCGGGTCTTCCTGATGTGCCAGGTAGACGCCGCGGGCGATCGCGAGCATCTCGAGCGGGACGTAGAAACCACGGCCCTGCTGTTCGAGATTCACTCCGAAGAGACGAAGGACGACCTCTGCCTTGGAACGATCAGCCATCACGCACGCACCGACCTGATCTTGTCACCGACGTCGATCATGAGCTTTCTCATGACGTTGCCCACCAGTACCTGGATCTCGTCGTCCCTGTTCGAGGAGTCCGCGAGCTCTGCCAAGGCTCCACTGAGGCCGCGGATCTCTGCCTCGTGCTGGACCTCGCTACGCAGGCCTGCGGCCCACCGGGTCAGCAACTCAAAGCGCAGAAGGTCCGCTTCCACCGAGACTGCGTCCTTGCCGGGGTCGACGGCCGGGATACGGATGTAGATGGCCCGGTTGAGCCACTCGACGGCGTTCTGCATCTCGGGGGTGACGCCCGTACGGCCTTCTTCTTGCCATTGGGTGACCTGGTCGACGACCTCGACGCCCTTGCTGGGCACTCGCCGGGAGATCACGGCCGCGCGGGCGCGGTGGGTGAAGAAGGCGGGGTCGAGTATGAAGAAGTCAGGGTTGCTCCCGGCCCGGTGGATGCCCTGGACGGCTTCCAGGCCCTTGAGGAAGCGGTCTCGCACTCTGGTGTCTGCCGGGTCCCGGTTCTTGTCCTGGACCCGGACGAAGTCGTCGCCAGCCTGCAGGCCCATGCGGGCGAACCGGTCCGTGTTGTCGTCGCTGTTGAAGAAGTCGGCTCGTCGCAGGAACGTGTACAAGCCCCGCAACTGCTCGGCCTGCTTGTGAACGTCTCGATTTGTGCGGACCTTCTGCAGGTAGCTGCTGGCGTCCGTGGGAGGGAAGTCGCCGACCGTGTCCGGGTCCAGCCGGTCGTCGACTTGGCGACGCGAGACCTTTCCCGGGTCCAGCTTTCGTAGCGCGAAGAAGGCAGGAACCTGATGACGCTGTTGCTGGGTCAGCCGATCACCGAAAAGTGCCTGGTGGTACAAGTGGGGAGCCTGCCACAGCCTGTTCGAGTGTGACCGCTGGTACCTGGCATGGACGTTCTCGCAGGACAGGCCGCCAGTGAGCATGTAGCTGGTCACCGATAGCGCTTGCCGGGTCGTGACTACGGCCCCGGTGCGCTCTGCCGCGGCGAACACGTCCCGGATCGCAGCCCGGCGCTGAGGCCCGCGCGTCGGATCGCTCAGCTCGTTGCGGTTGGCCAGGATCGGGCAGACATTTCGCGCATCACAGGTCTCGCAGGGCTTCCACCGCGACCATTGCGTCGTCGTCCACTGCTTCAGGACCCAAGGGATGATCCCGCCGTTGGGGCTGTCGGCTGCGACGGACTGGTAGTTGAGGTTGATGACAATGACTGTGCCACCGGGGTCGCTGACCTGCCCGCGGACAATGCCCTCCGTGAGGGTGTTCACCAGAATCTTGGTGTGCCCTGTGCCGCCTTTCTCAAGGTTGTCGTCTTCGGCGACGCACTTGCGTAGCTGGCCCTCGTTTGCGCAGATGATCGCGACGCCCTCGTCCGGAGGGTCAAGGAGTTCCATGAGCTTGTGAGCGCCCGCCTGCAGGCTTAGCTCGCTGAGATCCCTGAGGATGTACAGGGGACGTCCGCTACGGGTCCGGCCCACGGGGCGGCTGGCGTCTCCGGCCTCGGACAGCTCGCGGAAAACTGCCTTCCGGACGTCTGGTGGGATCGTCTCGGCATCGACCTGCAACCAGGCCAGAAGGCTGGCGCACAGGCTTGTCTTGCCGTGCCCGGCGTCTCCGGTGAGGACGATGGTCTTCGTGGCCGGCCGCTCAATGGCGTTCCGCAGATAGTTCAGCGTCACGACGGGGAACAGTGACTGGGTCCAGTCTGCCTGCAGCTCGTAGATCATCTCAGAGGTGTCGGCGTCGAACGGCTGATAACGACGTATCCGCTGGACGTGCTTGTTGACCTCTAGTGGCATGTTGCTGTCCTTCGTCGACCGGGCCGTGATCGCTGTGGAAGTCTAGTTGCCAACGCTCCTGACGGTAGATCAAATCCTATGCCAGACCGAAGTCCGCCTGGCTCGCCAGCGCGTAACTGTGGCGGGGGTCTTGCGATCCTTGGGTATCGTGCCCAGCGCCGAGGCGCTTGATGTTGACCGCGATCGCGGGACGGGGGCCTTGTCAATGCCGTGGTAGCAACAGCGCCACATCTGATGGCCGTTGATGAGCCTGTTCAGGGCACCTGTGATGCCGGAAGGCGAGGCGTATAACCGTCGCGATCGGTACGTCGGACGCCACTTCGAGCTCATAAGAGGATCTTGCGGGTTGGGGCTGGTGAGCCTCGTTCGGTTTGACGATTCATCCGTTGTTGGTGGGCGCGAGTGGGCCGTGGATGGTTGATGACGAGCTGTGATCATTGATCGATCCGGTCCTGCCCGCTTGGCCGGAGCGGTCCCCCGGGACCTCGGCCGGTGGGCGACACCACTCAGCCCGCAGGGGGTCCTGTTCATGCACAGGCATCATGTGACAGCAGCTGCCGCCAGAACTGGGTTTCGGCTCCGGGCAGACGTGCCGGCGGCGGCTGTGTCGGTGGACGGGGTCGGCGTGTTCGACCAGGTGTACCGATACTGCTCGTTGAGCTCGACGCGGCCCGGCGAATCGACTGGACGCGCGCCCGCGTGGACGCCTCCGACGGCGCGGCGCCTGTTGCGGGCCGACCCGGGCGGTCACGCAAGCAGGCCAAGTCAACTTCTTGGACAAGGGCTACAACAGCCGACAAGTGCGTCGCGAACTGACTCGCCGACCGATCCTGCCCGTCATCTCATGTCGAGGCGAGCCCGACATCGGCGGGCTGGGCAAGCTCCGCTATGCCATCGGACAGACCTTCGCCCCGCTCCACCAGTCCAAGCGCCTCGCCGTAGGCAACGGCTCAACAAGCAAACAGCATCATCGTGTTACGAGCTCTTGGGTACTCACTCTACGGCGCGCGCTCATCCTTGATCGAGTACAATGACCGCTCGTTCCGCCGGTTCTACAAGCAAGCGCAGATGGGGGTCAAACGTGGGTGAGCGGCACCCCTTGCGGGCCAAGCGCCGGCCGAAGTTCGAGAAGGGCGTCGGCTCCCTGCGAGTCGTGGATCTCTTCGCCGGCTGCGGTGGCCTCACCCTCGGTATTGCCCAGGCAGCCCACAAGCATGACGTCTCGCTCGATGTTCGTCTCGCAGTTGACTTCGAGGAGGCTCCCACAAAGGTCTTCAAGGCCAACTTCCCCAAGGCCAATGTCCAAATAGGAACCGTCGAGTCCTACTTCGACGGTGACCTCGGCGCCTCGTTGACCGTCCAGGAGGCCGAGACTCTCTCCGCGGTGGGTGAGGTGGAGCTCTTGATCGGCGGGCCGCCGTGCCAGGGACACAGTAACCTCAACAACCACACCCGTCGCGATGATCCCAAAAACCGACTGTATCTGCGCATGGCTCGCGCCACAGAGGTTCTGCGCCCCCGTGCAGTCGTCATCGAGAACGTGCTGGCCGTTGTCAATGACAAGCAGCAGGTGGTCTCCCGCGCCATCGTTCACCTCAAGAAGCTTGGATACGACGTCGCCACCAGCCGCATCAACCTACTCAAGCTCGGGGTCGCCCAGACGCGCAAGCGCCACATACTGCTGGCCGTCCGCGAAGACGCGCTACCGGCTGGCGTTTCGGCTGCTGACTTGCTGCAGATCGAAGACCATGGTGCCACGCCTTATGACCTGCGTTGGGCGATCGGCGACCTGCTCGACGTTCAACCGAAGTCTTTCTTCGATGAAGCTGCTGTGCCCAATGCGGATAACCAGCGGCGTATGAATTATCTCTTCGAGAACGACGAGTACAACCTGCCGAACGAGGAGCGCCCCGAGTGTCACCGGGGTAAGCACAATTACACCTCGATGTATGGCCGCCTGTGGTGGGACCGCCCGTCTCAGACCATTACCAGCGGATTCGCAACGATGGGTCGCGGACGCTTTGTCCACCCTCGTGTCCCCCGATGCCTCACCGCCCACGAGGCCGCGCGCATCCAGGGCTTCCCGGACTATTTCAACTTCGTCGACGAGAGGGCCAAGCCTCGCTACGAGCTGACTCGCACCGAAGTTCAGGTCATCATCGGCAACGCCGTACCTCCGCCTCTGACCGAGGTGCTGACCTCCAAGCTCTTCGACGCTGGCGTTCTGCAGGCGAAGGACGACGCTCCCCTGTTGCTCGAAGACGACTTCAGTGCCCCTGCTGTCGACCTCGCCTGCTGAGCCCGCAGCGGGTTGATTCCATCCGAGGGCATTTGAGGCAGGTGAACTGCCCTCTGGTCGCCTAGGTTCTGTCCAGCGGATCATGTGACTTCTCCATGCCGGGCTCGTTGTGCCTGGCGCGGGGCAGAGTGATCTGACGAACAATGAGTGGGCCCGGCTGGCACCGCATCTGCCGGGAAGAGGCCGGCGGGGTGGACACTGGAACGACCATCGCAGGGTGATCAACGGGTCCCGTTTCGACAGCGGACCGACGCGGGTCAGTGCCCCCCAACTGCTGGCCACGGGTGAGATGATCTCGCTGCAGCAGGATGGCGCCGGAGTCGTCGACGACGAGCAGGTTGCTGGCAGGGATGAGGGTGTTGGCCTTGGAGGCGTTCGGGTCGTTGTAGTACTCGGTCCTGCCCATGTGCGGTGGACCCCTCCTGGTCAGATGGTGGGCACCGGCCTACCGGTGTTCAGCGGCGAACCGTTTCAGAGTAGGGAAGGCGCCGGTGTCGATCGTGTTGGACGACTCATACTGATCAAGTCCCATCGTGAACAGAGCGCGGCGGTACTGCCACTTGATGTGCTTGTCGTGCCGTGCGGGGTCGGTGGGCCGCATGAGGGCGAGGAAGAAGAAGCACTTGACGAGCAGAAAGTCGCCCAGGTGCTCGCTCACGCGCCGCCCAATCAGGGATGCAGTGGTCTCGTCGAGTGCGGCGATGTAGGCGGCGCGCTGCTCCGGGGTGATTGTGTAGCCCTTGCCTCCGCCCTTGAAGGCCACGATGTCGAGCGCGGGGTAGACGTCATAGCCGAGCGGGACCGGTCCGTGATGCTGCCAGTCGATGACCCCGGCCCGGAGGGCGTTGGGCAGGCCGTAGTCCAGGTGCCCGTGCACCATCGGAAGTTGAGCCAGTCGGTCGAGGGCGTGCTTGACCGCCTCGTGAACCCGCGGGATGTCGAAGTCCGGGTTCTCCTCAAAGACCTCGGGTGCGAAGGCCGCCTTCTCAAACCATGGTGTCGAGGGCAAGGGGTGCCTCGCCTGGGCCTGCAAGAGACACGACGCGACAGCAGCAGCCGTGCTGATCACCTGGTCGCTGACCTGCCCGTCCCGCCTGGCATCGGCCAAAGCCTCCTCGTGCAGCGAGGTATCACCGACGGCTCGCTCGACGACGAAGTAGCTTCCGTCTTCGGACCCGCTGTCGACGATCTCCGGGACGGGGTAGCCCAGGCCGGCGGCCACCTGCTGGAACTCGCACTCCGCCCGCAGGTCCTCGCCGCCGATTCGCTTGTAGAGCAGGCCATCGGCCGACCTCCACACCGCGCCCTCGGTGGCGGTTCTGTCCTTCACGAACTCCCAGTCGCCCATCCATCCATCCTTCCGTAGCGCCGAGTTGGCATGGAGCAGACACGGCTGTGTCGGGCGGGTCGCGTGAGGTCGAGCCAGCCACCCCCCGGGGGTAAGGGCGCCCGGCCGGTGTGCCTGCATCGGTACGGGCGGAGTCGGTGGGCACGTGGCGAGCGGTCCGGGGAGAGCCACTGGTGGGGCGGGCAGCCTGACCGACAGGAGCGTGAGGCCGTGGTCTGGGGCGTCCGACGCGGAGCAGGCTCGCGACCCGCGCTGTCCGACGTACCAGCGCTCGGGTCTGGGTCCTCGTCGGCCTAGTACTGCAACCGCATCTGTCGTTACCGCTGGCGTTCGGCGTCGTTGGTATGACTGTGTGCTGATGAGCTGACGGTTGAGCAGGTCGAGTCGTGGTCCGAGGGGATAGTGGGCTTCCATGCTCGCTTCGCGCACCGTTTCGGCAGGTCGGAGCCACGGGAGCGTGCTCTGGACTACCTGACCGGGCTGCTGGCGCCCCTGGAGCGGAAAAACGGCTGGACGCTGTCCGAACAGGTCGGCCAGTCACGCC
>NZ_JAHSQD010000779.1 GCF_020103755.1 Streptomyces sp. LS1784 | reverse complement strand
CGCCCAGGCCGCGTCCCAGCGCGCCCGGTCCGGCCGGCTGCGGACCGCCGCGACCACTCCGTCCAGCACGGCCTGGCGCAGGTCCCCGCGCTCGGGCAGCACCGCGCCGGCCGGGTCGGCGAGCAGGTCCTCCGGGTCCGGCAGGTCCATCCGGTCCATGTGTGCCATCAGCTCCAGGCCCGGGCCGTCGCCGACGGTGCCGCGCACCAGCAGGGACAGCACCTCCCGGGAGGAGCCGGCGGCGGTCGCGAAGGCGACCAGCCGCAGCGTCATGTCCCAGCTGCGCGGGGACGGCCAGGCGCCGCCGCGCCGGGTCTCGGTGGTGGGCAGCCGGTGCACCAGTTCGGGGCGGGCGGCCAGCAGCCCGCACACCGAGCGCCGGGCGAGTACGACGGCCGCCGGCAGTGCCTTCGGGTCGAGCCGGGGCAGCGTGGCCACCGGCCAGACGCCGCGGAGGCCGCGTACCACCACCTCGTGGTCGTGCGTCCACTGGAGGTGGACGAAACGGTTGGCCAGCGGCGGGCTGAGCTCCCAGCCGTCGGCCGCCGAGGAGCGCGGGTTGGCGGCAGCCACGATCCTGACGCCGGGCGGGAGTTGCAGCGTGCCGATGCGCCGCTCCAGGACCAGCCGGAGCAGTGCGGCCTGGACGGCGGGCGGCGCGGTGGACAGCTCGTCCAGGAACAGCAGCCCGTGTCCGGCCCGCACCAGTCGGACCGCCCAGTCCGGCGGGGCCATCGGGACGCCCTGCTGTGCCGGGTCGTCGCCGACGATGGGCAGCCCGGAGAAGTCGGAGGGTTCGTGGACGCTGGCGATCACCGTGGTCAGCGGCAGTTCGAGGGCCTCGGCGAGCTGGTTGAGTGCGGCGGTCTTGCCGATGCCGGGCTCGCCCCAGAGCAGGACGGGCAGGTCGGCGGCGACAGCGAGGGTGAGCGCCTCCAGCTGGATGTCGGCGCGTGGTTCGGTGGTGGTGTCGGCCAGCAGGTCGAGCAGCTGCCGGGCGACGTCGAGTCGGGCGGCTTCGGGCGTGCGGATGGGCATGGGTGATCACCTCAAGGCGTGTGGTGCGGATGGGTCTTCAGTGCCGGGCGGCCGGCGCCGGCATCAGCGGAGCGAGGCCAGGCGTGGGCGGGCCCGGAACGAGGCATGGCGCGGGCGCGGGCGGAAGGCCGCGTTGTCCGGGCGCGAGCTGCGGCGCACGCGTGGCAACGGATAGTTGACGAGCTCGGGCCCGGTCAGACCCGCCCGGTAGAGGCCGTAGGCGATCCGCCGTTCGGCCGCCGCCGCCAGCTCGTCGCGGAGCGGTCCGTCGCGCAGCACCGCCTCCGGGCCGAGCAGGGCCTCGACCGCGGCCAGCGCCCCGGCGGTGTCGCCGTGGTCCAACCGCTCGCGCACACCGGCCAGTTGGTCAGGCCGGCGGTGCGTGAGGTCGATCGCCCGCAGACAGGGCAGCGGGGTGCCGGACAGGGCGGCCAGCAGCTCCTCGCGGTGCAGCTCGGCCGGGTCGTGGTCGAGCGGGGTGAGCACCCCGTCGACCAGCCCGATCCGGTGCCGCGCCCCTCGGCAGTCCACCAGCCGGTGGGGCTGGGGCCGCGTCGCCGCCTGCGCCCGGGGCGGATGTCCGGGCGCCAGCGCGGCCGCCACCAGCGGATGCAGCCGGTCGGCCTCGATCACACCGCTGCGGAGCAGGTCGAGGTCGGGCGGCACCCAGGTCGCGGCATCGGGGAGCAGCGGCAGCCCCGAGATGTCCCCGGAGGCCTGCGCGGTCGTCCCGTCCGGCCCGAGCAGCAGCCGCTGCCGACGCCCGAGCCGCACCACGACAGGGCCGGCCGGGCGCCCGTCGGCGCGCAGCAGCAGCTCGGCCTCGGCAGCCCAGCGGTCGACGGCACAACGTCGCGTCGGATCACCAAGGTCCGTACCCAGCAGGCCCGTTGGCGGGTCACCCGTACCGGCCCGGACGGCCAGCTCCGAGCTGCGCCCGGCGTCCCAGAGGTGCCGGTGCAGGTCGTAGCGGAACCGGCGGCTGGGGCGCGGACGCGGGTGCGGCGACCGGCCGTCGCCTCCGGAGCCGTCCCAGAGCGCCAGGGCGACCCGCTGGCCGTACTCCGCCCAGGCGGGCGGCGTGCGGACCACCAGGACGACCGGGGACTCGCCCGGGTAGCGGGCCAGCGGTACGGTGAGCCCGGGCCGCAGCAGCCCGTCCGGGGCGGACCTCGGCAGGTGCCAGCGCAGCAAGTCCGGTGCGAGGCAGCGGAGATCGGCCCGCAGCCGGTCGGCGAGCTCCCGCCCGTGGACGCGGGCGACGTCCCGCAGGCGGAAGTCGACCTCGACGTTCGCCGCGGCGCAGGCCCCGGCCCAGTCGCCGGCCAGGCGGAGGGCGGTGGAGGTTTCGATCATGGAGGGCGGCACGGCGTACTCGCGTACGCGCCGCCAGAAGGAGAGGCGGGAGTCGTTCCCGTGCGCGGGGTGAGTGGGCATCAGCACGCACTCTTCGCGGACGGGACCCCCATTCTGTGAGCAGCGTGAGTGGTCATCGCCGGGGAGCATAGCGTCCCACGCCGCCGCCCGCCACACCGTTCCGCTCCGCGGCCGGGTGCTCAAGGGCCGCTGGAGGCCGGGTCGAGAGGGGTGGTTCGTGGCGGCTCGGGTGTGTTCTGGTGGAGGGCGGAGGGGCGCGGCGGTGCGTAGACGCTCGCGCATGGAACTGAGTGCGGAGGCTATGGTTCGCCGGCCCGGAGTGGCCTTGACTGGTGGACACGAGGACGGACGCGCAGGGTTCACGGAACCCCGGCGGGTCCGACGATCCGAACAGGCTCCTACTCCGAGTGAGGGTGATTGTGATGGCTGGTGTGGTGGATCTCGCGGTCGAGTCCGGTGTCGTGCTGGTGGTCGGTGGGACGGGGAAGACGGGTCGCCGGGTGGCGGAACGGCTGACGGCCCGGGGTTACGAGGTGCGGGTGGGTTCGCGCTCGGGTGCGGTGCCGTTCGACTGGCATGACGAGGGGACGTGGGAGGGGGCGCTGGAGGGTGTGAGCGCGGCGTACCTCACCTACT
>NZ_JAHSQD010000778.1 GCF_020103755.1 Streptomyces sp. LS1784 | reverse complement strand
GGGCCGGCGTCGGCTGGGTCGTCCCGGCCGGGAAGACGCTGCGGCCCACCACCCGGCCGGTGCCGGGCGCGGTCTGCCTGCCCGGGCCCGAGCGGCTGGTGGCGCTCCAGCGGGTGATGCGGCACGCGCTCGCCCTGCGGGTGTACGGGCCGGTGGCGGCGGGGGAGCCGACCGCCTCGGCCTGGGAGGCGGTGCTGCCCGGAATGCGGCTGACCCTGACGCTGTCGCCGAACGCCTCCCGGGGCTTCTCCGGCGAGGGCGGGGTGCTCGACTCGCTCGCCACCCAGACGGCCGAGCGGGACGCCGAGCTGATCGCGGTGCTGCTCGCCTGGGAGCCCCGGATCGAGGTCGGGGACCTCGCCGCGCAGTCCGGGCTGAGCCCCGAGCGGGTCCGTGCCGCGCTCACCCGGCTGGGCACCGCCGGGCAGATCGGCTACGACACCGCCGAGGCCGCCTACTTCCACCGGCAGCTCCCGTACGACGCCGGGCGGGCCGAGGCGGCCAACCCGCGGCTGCGGGCCGCCCGGGCGCTGGCCGATGCGGGCGCGGTACGGCTGGAGGAGGGCGGGGCGACGGCCGTCGTCACGGTGGACGACCACATCCAGCGGGTGCGGACGGACGAGTCGGGGCGGCTGAGCTGCACCTGCCTGTGGTGGGGCAAGTACCGGGGCGGACGCGGGCCGTGCAAGCACGCGCTGGCGGTGGGGATGGTGCGGGAGTCGGCCGCCGGGGCGACGGAGGCGAAGGGGGCCGGAGCGTGACCACGACGGCTGCCGACCGGCAGGGGCCGGTCGGCGAACTGTTGACGGCCGTCCGGTCCGGACGGCTGGCGCGGATACCGGAGCTGCTGGCCGCCCTGGACGCGGCCCAGCGACGGGCCTGCCTGCCCGCCCTCAAGGAGCTTCGCAAGGAGCTGCGCCAGGACTGGTCGCGGGAGAGGGCCGAGATCAGCGCCAGGCTGCTGGTGGCCGGGGTCGGCTGCCACGCCGGCCCGGCCGGCGCCGCCACCTGGCTGGCCGGCAGTGACTTCAGCTCCCGGAACTGGGCCCGGAACTCGGTGCTGCACCAGGTCGTCGAGGCACAGCCGGTGGAGTGGCAGGTCGAGGTGGTCACCCGGCTCGCCGCCCGACCGGTGCGCTCCTGGGGTTCGTCGATGTACCCGGTGATGGAGGCCGTGGTCCGGCGCACCGGCTGCGAGGTGCCGCGCGGCGAGGCCTTCGTCCGGGGCTGGATGGACCGCACCAACGACCTGGGCGGCGCGCGTCCCACGCTGGCCGAGAAGCTGCGCGAGGACGCCTTCACCCCGGTGCTGGTGCCCGAGCTGTTCGAACTCGCGGACATCGGCTGGCCGCTGACGTTCCGGCTCAGCCCGCGCCCCGGCGACGTCTGGACGGAGGCGATCGGCGAACTGGTGGCGGCCGGCGTGGTGGACCGGACCGAGGTGCTCGACCGCTGCCTGGCCCGGCTGCTGCGCGGCGGCAAGCCGGCCGACCAGCGGGCGTTCCTGGAGGTGCTGCGGGCGCTCGATCCGACGCCCGAGGAGTACGCGGCCCGGGTGCGCGACGTGGTGGCGCTGCTGGACGGCTCGTCGGTGCTCGCCGGGCACGCCCAGGCGGTGCTCGCCGGGCTGGACGAGGCCGGGCTGATCGAGCCCGAGGTGCTCACCGAGGCCTCGGCGGTCGTGCTGTTCCGGAGCGAGAAGAAGCTGGTCCGCGCCCAGCTGGCCTGGCTGGAGAGGGCCGCCCGGCGCGCGCCCGAGCGCTCCGGCCCGGTGGTGCTGGCTGCGGCCGAGGCCTTCGGGCACCCGGACGCGGCCGTCCAGGAGCGGGCGCTGAACGTGGTGGCCCGCCACCTGAAGGCGGCGGGGGAGGCGGCGGTGGCGGAGCTGCGGGTCGCCGCCGAGACGCTGAACCCGGTCCACCACCAGCGCGCGGGCGAGCTCTTCGGCGCGCCGGTCGGCGGTGACGAGGACGACCCGGACACCGGGTGGAACGAACTCCTCCCGCCGGCCCCCGAACCGCGTCCGCTCGGCGCGCCGATCGGCTCGGCGGCCGAGCTCGCGGAGGAGCTGTCCGCCCTGCTGGCCTCGCGCGAGCCCGGTGTGGCGGCCTTCGAGCGGGTGCTGGATGGGCTGGTCCGGCTGACCCACCTGGATCGGAAGGCCCTGGCCGAGGCGGTGGAGCCGGTCCGCCGGGTGCACCCGTGGCGCGGCACCGGCAGCTGGGGGGACTGCACCCCCCGGGACATCCTCTACGTGGTGGCCGCGGTGGCCGGCGAGACGCCGCCGTGGAAACTGTGGGACTACCTCGCCAAGGGCCGCTCCCCGCTGCGCGGCGCGGGCACCACCGTGCACGGGGCCGTGCTCGCCGTCCGGCTGGAGGAGGCGGCCTGGCAGGTTCTCCAGGCCCGGCTGCCGTACCTGCTGGCCACCCCGACCGACGCCACCGGCGCCCTGGACGCGGCCGTCCTGGTCGAGCGGATCGCCGGGTACGAGGCGGCGGACGTCACGCCGGGGAAGGCCGACCTGTCCCAGGCCCTGTTGCGGGTCGGCCCGGCCACCGACGAGACGGTGCTGAAGGCCGCCGACGCGCTCACCTCCCCGGCCGGGCGCCGGCTGGCGCACTGGCTGCACACCGGCGGCCTGCCCGGGCAGCCCTCCGAGCGGGTGCTGTTCGCGCCCGGCAGGGGGCTGCGGCGCGCCAACGTGTACGGGGACCGCTGGTGGGAGGAGATCGAGCGGATCGCCGTCGCCCAGCCGGGCATCGGCGCCGGGCCGAAGGGGCCGGACGGCGAGCGGCTCACGGCCGAGCTGCGGGCGCTGCTGGACGGCACCGAGCCCAGCGTGGCCCGGGCCCGCAAGGTGTACGACTGGAGCCGGCGGGCCGTCGACCACTGGTTCGCGATGCTCCCCTGGCACCGGGAGGAGCTGGCCGCGCGCTGGCTCGACCCCTTCGCCGAGTGCGCCGACCGGGACGAGCGCGGCGCCGCCCGCTACCTGCCGCTGCTCGCCGAGGCCGGCGGTCCGGCCGGGCTCGCGCTGCACCTGGCGCTGGAGTACGGCCT
>NZ_JAHSQD010000777.1 GCF_020103755.1 Streptomyces sp. LS1784 | reverse complement strand
CTGCGCACCGGGGCCGCCGGGCGGTGCCGCAGCGCCGCCGGCCGTGTGGGCGGGCGCGGTCACGGCCGTCCCCGCCAGACCGTCGGGCAGAACCGCGGGTCGGCGTAGTCCGGACGGCCGTCGTCCGTGCGGCGCACCAGCACGTCGTGGTTGTACACCACCGGCTCGCCGTCCGGCCGGTCGTGCCCGCGGTACTCGTTGGCGCCGTCCTGGAGGTGCAGCGAGACCGCCCGGCGCGGGTAGGAGGCCAGGTTGGGGCCGCTGCCGTGGTAGGTGCGGCAGTGGTGGAAGGACACGTGGCCGCGCGGGATCGGCATGGGGACCTTGTGCACCTGCTGCCCGTTGTGGGCGGCGTTGGCGGCCAGGATGTCCTCCAGCTCGGAGCGGTCGCGGTCGGCGAAGTGCCGGGTGGAGTCCTCGCCGGAGGGCAGCTCCTGCCAGCGGTGGCTGCCGTCGACCATGGTGATGGTGCCGTTCTCCGCGCGGCAGTCGTGGAACGGGATGAAGGCGGTGAGCATCTCGTCCGAGGTGCAGGTCTGCCAGTAGTGCTTGTCGAAGTGCCACGGCACCTGGTTGCTGGGCTCCTCGGGCACCGGGGGCTTGTAGATGAGCGTCGACTGGAAGATCCGGACCTCCCCGGTCCCGGCGAGCAGCGCGGCGACCGCGCCGATCAGCGGCTTGCGAAGGATCGCGCCGATCGCGTCGCTCTCGTAGTGCACGTAGTCGTTGTGCCGCTGGACCGGCCCGTCCGAGGGCCGCCAGGAGGCCGGCCGGGGCGGCCGGACGGGCAGCTCGCGGTCGCGGTGGCCGGCGTAGTACAGCTCGGTGGCGGCCTGGAGGGTGTCCAGTTCCTCGTCGCTGAAGAGCTTGCGGGAGAGGTACCAGCCGTGTTCGCGGTAGTGCGCCACCTCTTCGGGGGTGGGCAGCAGGGCACGCTCGGCCTCGGTGAGCCGGAACTCGGGGGCTGCGGGCACCGCGCGGGCCTTCTTCGGATGTGCGGGGGCGGGCCGGTCGGCGGCGGTGGGGCGGTGGATGCCGGTGGGGCTGTGCCGTTCGACGGCCTCGTAGAGGGCCTTGATGTTCGCGGTGCCGAAGGTGCCCGCTCCCTGCCGCTCGATCAGTTCGAGGAAATACGTGTGCCGGGGGTGCGTCGAGCGGGCGAAGATCTGGAACAGCTGGCCGCCGTGGTCCTGGTCGACCAGGACGTGCAGCTCGCGCAGGGTCGCCACCGGGATGGCCGTCTCACCGAAGCGCTCGGTCAGGGCGTCGAAGTAGGCGTCCGGGGTGGTCAGGAACTCCACACCGCGCTCCCGGGCGGCCCGGACGGCGCCGGCGATGTCGCGGGTGCCGAAGGCGAGGTGCTGGACACCGGCCCCGCCGTGGGCGGCGAGGAACTCGTCGACCTGGCCGGGGCGGCGGGTGGCGTCGGGCTCGATCAGGGTGAAGGTGGCGCCGCCGGAAGCGCTCTGCACCACCGTGGAGTCCATCGCCTGCTCGCCGACCTCGATGTACTCCTCGAAGATCGTGCGGAAGCCCAGTGCGTCCTCGCAGAACCGCACGGCGTCCGCGAGCGTGCCGGCCGGCAGGCAGATCGCGACGTGGTCGAGGTCGTCCAGCAGCCGGGGTTCCGGGGCGGGCCCGTCACAGGGCAGCGGCACCAGGCGCAGGGCGGTGTCGCCGAAGCCCTCGATCAGGGCGCCGGCCCGGTCGAGCACCCGGGCGCCGTGCCGTTCGGCCCGCTCCAGTGCGGCCTCCGGGTCGGCGCAACCGAGTGCCAGGACGGCGACGCCGTCCCCGTGCCGGGCGACGTACTCGGCCACTGGGTGCTCCGGGTCGGCGGCGGAGGTCAGCCGCAGTCGGATGGTGCCCTGGCGCAGCGCGACGGTGCGGACGCCGTCCGGTGCGGTGGCCGGGGCGTCGGCGGTGAAGCCGTGGTCGGCGCGGAGTCCGGCCGCGGTCTTGTCGGCGTCCGCGCAGTGGAACTCGACGTGGGTGATGGTCTGGATGGACAACGGGATCTCCCCCCGGAGGGATGGCGGATCGAGGATCGGCGCACTGCCGCCGCGCGGCGGTGGGCGGCGGGCGACCGCTGTCGGGCGGCGGCTGTCGAACGGGCGCTATCGGGCGGCCCGGGTGGAGGCCGGGCCGAGGATCAGGCTGAGGTTGTGGCCGCCGAAGGCGAAGGCGTTGCTCAGCGCGGCGCGCACCGGAGCGGTCCGGGCGGCGCCCCGGACGTGGTCCAGGTCGCAGGCCGGGTCGGGATCGGTGAGGTTGAGCGTCGGCGGCAGCGTCCCCCGCGCCACCGCCAGGGCGGTCACCGCCGCCTCCAACGCGCCCGCGGCGCCGAGGAGATGGCCGGTGGCGCCCTTGGTGGAGCTGACCGCGGGCGGGTGCGCGCCGAAGACGGCGTGCAGCGCGGCGGTCTCGGCCACGTCCCCGAGCCTGGTGCCGGTGCCGTGGGCGTTCACGTAGTCGATGTCGCCCGGCGCCAGGCCCGCGTTGGCGAGTGCGGCGCGCATCGCGTCGGCGGCTCCGGTGCCGTCGGGGCGGGGCATGGTCGGGTGGTGGGCGTCGGTGGAGGCCCCCCAGCCGAGGAGGTCCGCGTACCCGGCGGCGCCGCGCGCCTCGGCGTGCTCGGTCCGCTCCAGGACCAGGACGGCGCTGCCCTCGCCCAGCACGAAGCCGTTGCGGCGGCTGTCGAAGGGCCGGCTGGCCTGCTCGGGTTCGTCCCAGCCCTGCGCCAGGGCACGGGCGTTGGTGAAGGCGGCGGCGATGGTCGGGTGCAGCGAGGACTCGGTGCCGCCGCACACCACCACGTCGGCGTCGCCGGCCCGGATCAGCCGCAGCCCCTCGGCGATCGCCTGGGCGCCGGCCGCGCAGGCCGTCACCACGGCGGAGCTGTAGCCCCGGATGCCGTGTTTGATGGCGATCCGGGCGGCGGCCATGTTGGAGAGCATGCCGGGCAGCAGGTACGGGCTGACGCCGGGGCGGCCGCGCTCCAGCCGGCGGTGCGACTGCTGCTCGAAGGTCTCCAGCCCGCCGCCGCCGGTCGCCAGCACCACGGCGGTGCGGTGCGGGTCGGCGTCCCGGCCGACCGCCAGGCCGGCGTC
>NZ_JAHSQD010000776.1 GCF_020103755.1 Streptomyces sp. LS1784 | reverse complement strand
GGCCGGCCAGTGGCAGCCCGCCGCCGACCGGCTGCGCCGCTCCCTCGACCGCGCCACGGCCGTCGCCGCCACCGCGCAGCCCGGCGACCCCGACCCGCTCCACCACCAGGCCCTGCGCGCCTGGCACTTCACCCTCACCGGCAGCCTGCTCACCACCCTGTCCCCGTACGGCTGGGACGCGGGGATGACCGGCCGCTACGCCTTCCTCCAGGACAGCTACGCGCTCTGCCGCGAAGGCCTGGAGCGGCTGCGGGTAATCCTGGAGGCGACCGGGACGCGCCCGCACTCGGTCTCCCTGCTGCCCGGCCGCGCAGACCGCGCGCTCGGCCTGGCCGCCGCCGACCTGCTCGGTCTGCCCGTCCAGCCCTACCGGCCGGGCACGGCGAACACCGTGGTGGTGGCCTACGACCTGAGCGAGGTGGACGACGAACTGCTCTCCCGCCTGAACGGGCGCGCACCGGGCGAGGTGCTGTACGAGCACGCGACCTGCTGGACCGAGGCGCCCGGCGTCGCAGCCGACGTCTGCGGCCTGCTCGGCCAGACGATCCTCGCACCCTGGGAGCCGCTCGGCGGCGAGCCGGACGAGCGGACCGCCGAAGAACTGGCGGCCGACATCCGCTCTGCCGACCCGACCCCGGACCCCGGCGACGGCGAGACCCCGGCCGACCCGGACGAGGCACTGGCCGCCTTCGCCCGCGCGGTCGCCCCTCGCTGGCTGACCAGTCCGCGCGACCGCTGCCGCTCCGCCGGCCCAGTGCGCAGCTCCCGCTTCGCCTGAGCGACGTGACGGTACATCACGCCGTTCGGCTGGCGAGCTCCTTCACGACGTCAGCTTCGCCCGACGGGCCTTGTGGTTGTTGAGCCGGGTCCCCACGCGAAGTACGACACCACCACCTGCTCCTCACCCCCGGGCCCCGCCTCCACGGCCTCCACCGGCTCCTTGTGTGGACGGGGCACCAGGGGATGCCGCTCCCGCTCCACGAACTGAGCGAGCGCGGCCAGGCCCTGGGCGAACCGGTCGGCGCGCGACACCTTCGGCTTGGCCTCGGCCGCCGACGAGGTTGCCCTGTCCTGACCAGTGCAGTCTCGGCTCTGATGGGGCCGGTTCGCAGGACGGCTCCACCAGACTTCGTGGTGGTGTCAGCTTCCAAGGCTCTCTGCGACGTGGATGAGTTCCTCGTCCGCGAGCCGTGGGGGACCGCCGGTGGTGACGACGAAGGTGTAGGTCCCGTCGGACCACGTCAGCGAGCGGGGTCCGTCATGAGGATCCGATTGTGTGATGGTCGCAGGATGGCCCTTGATGTGGGCGGCCCGGCCAGCTGGCGGTGTGCTGGCTCCGGAGAGTCTGACTGATAATCAGGGACGACATCTCGGGCCCCGTTCCCAGTCGGTACCCGCTGGCCCAGGCCGGGGTGTCGGCCGGGAGCGGGGCCAGGCCGGGCAATTGGACCATCCTGTCTGCGGGGTAGCGGTAGTAGTTCTCCGGTAGGAACGCGGGCCGGAGAAGGTTGCGCTCATCGAAGTGGATGATGGGCTTGCCTGCGGCGGCGTCGTTCAGCGCCCTGGTTCCGAGCGGTTTGTCCAGGTGGGTTGTGATCCGCCCGATCCCCCCGGGATCGCAGAACCCTGGGGGGACTGTGTGTCGCAGGGAGACCTTGACTGCGCCGGCGGTCTCGTGGGCCACGAGCTCAGGTCTTTTCTCGCAACTCCAGCCGATGCTGAGCGTCGGGGTCTGTTTCGGCATAGGGCTCACCGGCGATGAAATAGATTCTGAACTCCAAGCCGTACAGCCGCCCGCGGACCTTATTTTTGATGCAAAGTGAGAACGTGTCAGCGTCGTCATAGCTGGAGCGGTTCACAGTCCGGACATGCTGACTTAGATGCTTGAACGACAGCGTCTCCCGATCAACCAACAGGCCAGGGATCCGTTCGACCGAGCCATGTAGCAGATAGAGGCACATCAGGTCCACCGGATGTGTGTCGTGTGCCAGTCGCGTAAAGAATCCATCGGAAAACTGTCCCGCAAAGGTGCCTCCAGCTGTCCCTGCCGTGGGCATGGGGGTAAATCTACGGCCTCCGGGACCAATGGAACAGTCAGTATCGGCGAGATTGATCTTGATGCCTTGAGTGGCTCTCTCGGCACCGGTCATCGGGCAGTCATGTCGGTCTGTGCCGTGCGCGGGCTGGGGAGTTCACCGGTCGGAAGGGTTCAGTCTCCACCGCCCCGCCGTGAAACGGCCGCCCCACGCGATGCCCCAGCAGCAGTACCCGCCGCAGCACCGCGGACAAGTCCCCAGCACACGGCACCACCCGCGCCCGCTGCGCCCACTCGGCCGCCGCCTCCCGCCCGTCAACGGCGGGCCGTAGCGGCGTCGGTCGGCAGCAGGTCACCCGTCCGGACCGCGCCGGCCACGACCCGGTGGCAGTCCCGGGCGAACGTCGTGGCCAAGCGGATCCGCCGCTGCGGCGCACCCGCCGGGTGAAGGGCGACATCCTTCACACCAGCGCTCCACCGCAGCCCACCCACCCCGGTCAACCCGCCACCGCTCCGCTGGACGGGCAGCAACGCCCGCGCCCACCGCGCCGGCTGCGCCCGGGCGACGTGGACGACGACCTCGTCGGGACGCAGCGTCACCCGGCCGATGCCGTAGGGGCCGCCGGTGTCGGCCGGCCGGTGCGATCCGTACTCGGTGAGCAGGGCCGCCAGGACGCGCGCCTCCCAGAGCTCCTGCTCGGGGTGGGCGGGAGCGGGAACGGGGCTGCGGTGTGCGGCGATCTCGGCCCGGTGCCGCCGCGAGGCCGGGAGCGGCACCCCGGCATGGCCGCCCCACGGGGCTGCCACCCCCACAGTTCGGGCCCCGCCCGGCCGCGCGACCTGTCACCCGATCAGGTGAACCCGGCCGCCGGAGAACCATGCCGTCCGCTCGCCCCCGCCCTGCCCGCAAAACTCCCCGCCCCGCGAGATCGGCAGAAATTTTTCGCCACCTGTGACATCCCGGCACCGGGTGCGCTCCGTCGAGTGGGCAGAGACGAACGGAGGCACGCCCTGTGCGTAGCGCAGACCTGGAGGAGTTCCGCGGTTTTGCCGAGGAGCGGTTGCCGCACCTGCGGCGG
>NZ_JAHSQD010000775.1 GCF_020103755.1 Streptomyces sp. LS1784 | reverse complement strand
CCCGCCCCGGCGGCGCTGCCCGCGCCGCAGGACACCGGCCGGGCACCGCTCGTCCGTCGGGTGCCGCCCGGGCAGCCGGTCCGCCGGAACCCGGACGCCCGTGCGCCCGCACCGCCCGCCGTACCCGAACCACCCGTCGTACCCGCTCCACCCGTCGTACCCGCTCCACCCGCACCACCCGCTCCAGCGGAAGGAACTGATTCATGACCACGTCGATGCAGTCGTCCGGGGACCTCAACTGGCTCCTGGACGACCTGGTGGGGCGCGTCGCGGCCCTCCGGCACGCGGTGATCCTCTCCAACGACGGCCTGGCCACCGGTGCCTCCCGCGACCTCGACCGCGAGGACGCCGAGCACCTGGCCGCCGTTGCCGCCGGGTTCCACAGCCTCGCGAAGGGCGCCGGCGGGCACTTCAAGGTCGGCGGCGTCCGGCAGACCATGGTGGAGCTGGACGAGGCCTTCCTGTTCATCACGGCCGCCGGCGACGGCAGCTGCCTGGCCGTCCTGAGCGAGGCCGAGGCGGACATCGGCCAGATCGCGTACGAGATGGCTCTGCTGGTCAAGCGGGTCGGCGAGCACATGGCCGCCGAGCCGCGCACCGAAACCGCCCCGCCGGTGAGATGAGCGGTCCGATGGCGGATCCGAAGGCGGATGTGCCGGACGGCCCGGAGACGCCGGACGGCCCCCAGGTGCCGGTGGGCACGGCCGGGCCGTCCGGCCTCGACGGCTCGGACGGTTCGGACCGCCCGGAGGCGTCGGTGGAGGACGAGCGCGCGGACCCGGACGGGCCCGAGGTCGACCTGTTCCGGCCGCGAACCCCGGTCGACGACCGCTGGTTCGACGACGAGGCCGGCCCGGTGGTGCGGCTCTACTCGATGACCCGCGGCCGCACCCGGCCGGTCGAGGAGGGGCTGTTCGACCTGATCTCGCTGATCACCGCCGTCGATCCCGGGCCGGTCGCCGGGGCCGTGCCCGCCCACGTCCTCGACCCGGAGCACCAGACGCTGCTCACCCTGTGCCGCCGCGAGCCGCTCTCCGTCGCCGAGCTCGGCTCCTTCACCGACCTGCCGGTCAGCGTGGTGCGGGTGCTGCTCGGCGACCTCTACGACGCCGATCTGATCAGCGTCACCCGACCCGTTCCGCTCGCCGAGCTGCCGGACGAGCGCCTGCTGCGAGACGTGATCAATGGACTCCGTGCGCTCTGACCCCCACCCCCGCCCGGACGGCACCGGGCCGCACCGGGACGCCGCCGCGCCCCACCCGGCGAACGCCAACGACCCGCGCTGGCGCGGCGGTCCGGCCGTCGCGGTGAAGATCCTGGTCGCGGGCGGCTTCGGCGCGGGCAAGACCACCCTGGTCGGCTCGGTCAGCGAGATCCGGCCGCTGCGCACCGAGGAGGAACTCAGCGAACTGGGCCGCCCGGTGGACGACACGTCGGGGGTGGAGGCGAAGCGCACCACCACCGTCGCGATGGACTTCGGCCGGATCGACCTGCGGCCGGGCCTCGCGCTCTACCTGTTCGGCACGCCCGGGCAGGACCGGTTCTGGTTCGTCTGGGACGAGCTGGCCCGCGGTGCGCTCGGCGCCCTGGTGCTCGCGGACACCCGGCGACTGGCCGACTGCTTCCCGTCGGTCGACTTCTTCGAGCAGCGCGGCATCCCGTTCGTGGTCGCGGTGAACTGCTTCGAGGGCACCGAGCGGTTCGCGCCGGACGAGGTCCGCGAGGCGCTCGACCTCGATCCGGACATCCCGGTGCTGCTCTGCGACGCGCGGCTGCGGCAGGACGGCAAGGACCTGCTCGTCGCGCTGGTCGAGCACGCCGCCGCCCGTCGGCACCGCCGCACCCCGGTCGGCGCCTGAGCACGGTTCGGCTTCGGTTCGGATCCGGCCCGATGCCGTCCGGCCGTGGCCGGTCGGGAACGGGCAAGGCCGGGGCCGAGGCCGGGACGCGGCCGGATGACAACCGCGACGCCGGTCGGACGGCGTTTGTGCGACGGCTCGGCAGGTGAGCGCGCCGACCTGCCCGTTCCGGCCGATGTCTCATTCGGCCGTCCGCATCCCGGACGATCGCTGCGCCGAAGGTTGCCTAGAGCGGCCCGGCCGTGGAAGGCTCTGTGGACGAAGGCCGCCCGGCCATGCCGTCGGGAGCGCCGGAAACGCCACGTTCACACGGGCGTTGCGACCGGCGGACGGCCTTCGGCGGACCGGCGAGGCATCGTCGGCGGGCACCGGCAGCGGTGCGCCGCCGTGTGGAGAACGAGGGGGAGGGCAGCAGGGTGAGCGTCGGCCGACGACACATCATCACCGCGATGCCCGGCTCCCCGGTGCCCGGTGTCCTCATGCCCGGCGCTGCCGTGCCCGGTGCCGCCGATCCGGCGCTCACCGTCCGCCGCCACATCGACCACGCGCTGATCTGCAGCGCGTGTTGTCGCTGACCGGCCTGACCTTCCCGGTACGTCCTCCGGCACTTCCGGCCCACCCGGCCCACCGCCCGACGCACCGCCGAAACCCGTCGACCAGGCCGTAGCGGACCGCCTGTCCGGCGTGCCCGCGGCCGACCAACCGGACCCGCCCAGCGGAGAGACCACCAGTGAACATCGTCTGCCCCAGCACCGCCCCCGGCATCACCGGCCGTACCCGAACGACCTGGACGGCCCCCGCGATGCGCGCGGGCGGACGGACCGGACGGTGGAACCGGTGCGGGAGCCGCGCCGTGGACAGCCGGCGGGATCGCCTCGACCTCGAACCGTTCTGGCCGTCCCGGCAGCCGCACCTGTTCGATCAGACGTGTCCCGGCTCGCCCAGCGCGTCCCGGCCCTCCGCCCGCTGACCCGGTCCGGTCCGGTCCAGCCCAGGCAGTACGCCCGGTCGACGCGCAGACGACTCCACCCCGTCCGTCACGCGCGAAATGAGCGGCACACCATGTCTTCTTCTTCCACGGCCACCCTTCCCCTGCCCGTCGCGACCCCGCACCTGCGCGCGGTCCGCTCCGTCCCGCCGGTCTCCTCTGTCCCCGCCACCGTGCCGGTCGGTCCCGGCGCGTCCGGGGCCGCGGGACCGTCCGTCCCCCCGGTGTCGGTGTCGGACCGATGGCCCCGGGCGGCGGCCCGTCCGCCGCACGCCGG
>NZ_JAHSQD010000774.1 GCF_020103755.1 Streptomyces sp. LS1784 | reverse complement strand
CGGACCCCGCTCCGGCAAGGGCGGCGGCCGGCCCGCGCGGGGCGGCCGCCGACGCTAGGCCCTACTGGCCCACCCGGCCGTCGACGCACTCGCGCAGCAGGTCGGCGTGGCCGCAGTGGCGGGCGTACTCCTCGATCCGGTGCACCAGCAGCTCCCGGATCGCGAACCGGTCCTTCCCGACCCGCTCGCCCAGGTCCGGGAAGGCGGCCAACTCGGCGTCCAGTGCGGCCTGTTCGCGCTCCAGGTCGCGGAACGCGGCGTCTGCCACGGCCTGGTCGGCCACGGCGCCCTCGAAGTCCCCGTCCCGCTTGCCGTACAGCTTGGGCAGCGGATCGCCGTCGGTGATCCAGTTCCGCCAGTCCCGTTCGACCTCGGCCAGGTGCCGGACCAGCCCGAGCAGGGACATCGTCGACGGTGGCACCGAGCGGCGGGCCAGCTGCTCCGGGTCCAGGCCGTCGCACTTCATCCGCAGGGTCAGCCGGTAGTTCGTCAGGCAGTCCTGGAACGTGCCGAGTTCGCCGTCCGAGCCGGGGCCGTCGTTGTTGCGGGGGTCGTCGTCCGGGTCGGCCCACATGTCGGGGTGGACGGTCGCCTGGGTCCAGCGTTCGGGTTCAGTCATACCCGGCATCGTCGCCCGCGACGGCCCCCGCCCGCCACGGGGTTATCGCGCTCCCGGGGCGCGCAGCTGGACGGCGACGAGCACCCTGGCCGGCCGCCAGTCCGGCGCCCAGCGGGCCGGAGAAGAGGTTCGGTCCGTCGGCATGCGTGGTCATGCCGGCACCGTACGCCGGGCGACGGACAACGGTCCGTCGGCAGTGGGCCGTTGCTGCGCGGGACGGGGCCCGGGGCGGCGTCCCGCGCAGCGGGGCGCGTGCGCTCAGTCGGTCAGCAGGCGGGCGCGCAGGGCGTCGATCCGGTCGCGGTCGATGCCGAGGGTGCCGGTGAGGTAGGCCTCGACCGAGCCGTAGCGGTCGGCGAGGTCGGCGAGGGTGAGCCGGATGACGGCCTCCGGGGCGCGCCCGTAGCCGGGCCAGCGCAGGGTGCGGCCGGGGTGGGCGGCGTGCCACTCGGCGACGAAGTGCGGGGTGGCGAGTTCGGTGAGGGCGAAGTCGGCGGCGATGTCGTCCTCGCCGACGCCGAGCAGGGTGAGCAGCAGGGCGCCGATCAGCCCGGTGCGGTCCTTGCCGGAGGCGCAGTGGAAGACCACCGGGGCCTCGGCGGCCGTGATCACGTCCAGGGCCTGGCGGATCTCCTTCACCCCGTCCTCGGCGACCTCGGCGAAGCGGTCGGCGAGGTAGCGCCAGGGATCGAGCTCCGGGTCGATCTCGGCCTGGTCGTACGGGCGGTGCTCGATCGAGAGGTTGTGGTACTCCAGGCCCTCGAAGTCGGGCACCCGGCCCTTGGCGGCGATCTCCCAGGGGTAGCGCAGGTCGATCACGGTCCGTACGCCGAGGGCCCGGAGCCGGTCGAGGTCCTCGGGGGAGCCGAGCTTGCCGAGCGAGTCGGAGCGGTAGACCAGCCCCCACCGGACGGACCGTCCGCCGGCGGCCGGATAGCCGCCCAGGTCGCGGAAGTTGTGCAGGGCATCGAAGGGGTGATGGCGCGTTGTCATGCGCGCACTCTAGTCAGCGGCGGGCCGTCCGCCGGCGGGCGGGCCGTAGCCGTGGGCGAGCAGGTCGAAGGCGCGGGTGGCCTCCCCGACGGCCTCGGTGTGCAGGTCGTCGGCGGTGCGGCCGTCCTGGATGCGGCGCCAGTTGTGCAGGGCGAGGACCCGCTGGGTGGCGGTGACCTGGGCGGCGAGCAGGGCGGCGGTGAGGTCCTGCGACCCGGGGAGTCCGGGGGCCTCGCGCAGCGCCTCGGCCAGCGACTGCTCGGCGCGGGCCACGTACTCGCCGACCCGGGCGGCCAGGCTGGGTGTGCCGTGGACCAGGGCGGTGAAGGCGAGTACCGCCGGGTGGTCGTTGAGGCCGGTGACCGGGTCGCGCCGGGCGAGGCCCGCCAGGAAGTCCCGCAGCAGCGCGTCGAGCACCGGCTCGCCGGGCAGCCGGGTGCGGACCACCTCGGCGGCCTGCTCCTGGTGGTCGGCGAAGCGGTGGACGACCAGGTCCTCCTTGGTGGGGAAGTAGGAGAACAGCGTCGGCTTGGAGACCTCGGCGGCCGCCGCGACGTCCGCCACCGACACCCGGTCGAAGCCGTGCTCCAGGAAGAGCGCGATGGCCGCCTCCGAGATGGCTCGCCGGGTCCGCTCCTTCTTCCGCTCCCGCAGTCCGGTCATGCGGCTCAGGCTAGCAGCGGGTATTGACCAGGGCAGGTTTCTGACCCGGTCTGCCGATGAGTGTGTCGCACGTTCCGTGCCGAGTCCGTTCTCCCCGCCCGTCGTGGCGGGGAGAACCCGAGGCATGTGACGTTCGGTCAGGCTGCTTTTCGTCGGGCGGTGACCTCGATCTCGATCCTCATCCGCGGGTCGGCCAGGCCGCACACCTGCATGGTGGCCGCCGGGCGGACCTCGCCGAAGCAGCGTCGCAGGACCGGCCAGCAGGGCTCGAAGTCCGCGCGCTCGGGCAGCAGGTAGCGCACCCGTACCACGTCGGCGAAGCCGCAGCCCGCCTCGGCCAGCGCGGCCCCGATGGTGCGCAGGCACTGCTCGGCCTGCTCCACCACGTCCTCGGAGATGGTCATGGTGGCGTAGTCGAAGCCGGTCGTCCCGGACACGTGCACCCAGTCGCCGTCCACCACGGCGCGGGCGTAGCCGATCTGCTCCTCGAAGGTCGAACCGGTGAGGATCGCACGTCGCTCAGTCATGCCGGGGACGCTAGGTGAGCTGCGGGGATACGTCCAATACCTCCTGCGGGGCGGTCTGATATCCCTGGAGGTATGGAGCGCCCCGAACTTCCCCTGCCGCAGCTGCACGCCTTCGTCGTGCTCGCCGAGGAGCTGCACTTCGGCCGGGCCGCCGCCCGACTGGGCATCGCCCAGCCGCCGTTGAGCCAGCAGATCCGGCGGCTGGAGGAGAAGGTCGGACACCCGCTGTTCCGCCGCGACCCGGGCGGCGTCGCGCTGACCCCGGCCGGCCGCGAACTGCTGCCCGCCGCCTGCCGGGCGCTGACCGGCCTCGCGGACGCGCTGGCC
>NZ_JAHSQD010000773.1 GCF_020103755.1 Streptomyces sp. LS1784 | reverse complement strand
ACCCCGGACCCGCTGATTAAGAGTCAGCTGCTCTAACCAACTGAGCTAGCGGCGCCTGCTGACAGAGAAGACTCTAGCAGCGCCGTGCGGCCGAGCCAAAATCGAATACCGGTCGTCCCGCGTTCACCCCCCGGTCACGACGGCCGCCCCGGCGGGAACCGGCGCGCCCGGCTCGCGCGCCGCCCGGACGCAGGCCCACAGCACCACCGCGGCGCCGGGCAGCCGGGGCTCCCGCTGTTCGGGCGCGACGATCCACCGGCCGGCGCCCTGCCCGGGGGAGTCCGGGCTGTTCAGCACCCGCTGCAGGGGCGGCACGGTCACCGCGTCGCCCTTGCCGTGGCACAGCAGCGGCGGCACGTCCCGGGCCCACTCCTCCCAGGCCAGCAGCCGGCGCAGCCGGGGTGCCGCGCCCGGCTGGACGAACAGCAGCATCCGTCCCCGATGGACGGCCACCGGACCGCAGCCCGGCCCGGACGTCCACATCTCGTCCAGCACCCGGCGGCCGAACAGCGCCGGCATGCTGATCACGTCGAAGGCGCGCCCGCAGGGCAGAACCGAGGGCGCCCAGGGACGGCTCTCCCACAGGGCGCGCATGCTGCGCGGGTACTCGCTGGCGGAGGCCAGCCAGGCCTCCCCGGCCGCGCTGACGTACTCCACCGAGGGGTACATCACCGACTGCTGCGTCACCGACTGCTGCGTCCAGATCTCCACGGAGAGCAGCCTGCGCGGCGCGTGCCACCGGTGGGACGGAAAGCGCGGTTCGCCGGACGGCGCGGCGGGGGATCGCGTACCCTTCCCCGCCGCGCATATGCCAGTGGCCCGTGTCCGGCTTGCGTGCGCCGGGGCTCAGTCCTCGTGCCGGCGCGGCTGGAGCAGGGTGCGGCCGTACTCGATCATCTTGGCGGCGTAGTCCGGGGTCCAGTCCGCCCGCTGGGCGATCTCGGCGTCGGACAGCGCGTCGAACCGGCGCGGGTCGGCGAGCTGCGCGGCGGCGACCGCCTGGAAGTCCGTGGCCCGCTCGGCGGCCGCCCGGAAGGCCAGGGCCAGTTCCGTGGAACGGCGCAGCAGCTCCGCCGGGTCCTCGATCGACTCCAGGTCGAAGAATCGTTCCGGCTCGGGTTCGGCGGACTGCGGCTCGAACAGCAGCTGGACCGGACGCAGGCGCCTGGTGGGCTCGGACGACTCTGGGGAGTCGGGCATGGACGGACACCTCCGGGTCTCGGGTGGGGTGAAGGGAATCTGCTCCGGGCCGCGCCGCCCGGTCGTGGCCGCCGTCCATTGTCTCGCGGCAGCGGCCCGTAGCGGAACGGTGCGCACGCGAGCGCTATTCCCCGGCGCGTGCCGGGCGTGTGACTCGCGCGCTGCGCTTCCGGACCGCATGCGAACCGGTTGTCCCGGGTACCGGCCGCTCCGGCCCGCCGGTCGTTCCGGCGGGCCGGTCACATCGAGGCGGACCGGCCGTCCATCGATACGGGAGAACCCCCATGCGTGTGAGAAGGGGCCTCACGGCCCTCGCCCTGCCCGTCCTGTCCGTACTGGGCGCCCTGCTCGCCGTCGCCGCCTCCGTCGCCCCGCCCGCCGCGGCCGCCGAGACGGCGCTGGTGGTCACCGGAGAGCCGAGCGGCCCGGGCGGCGCCTCGACGGCGACCTGCCCGTCCGGCACCCACCTGACCGGCGGCGGCTACCGGCTCCAGCCGGACGCGGACGGCCCGGTGCGCGCCAACGGCCCCACCGCCGACGCGAGCGGGTGGAGCGCGCAGGCGCAGCGGGGATCGGTGGTCGCCTTCGCGGTCTGCGAGACGGAGGACTGAGCCCGACGGCTACCTCAGGTGGACCCGGTGGCCGCTCAGGTGGTGCAGCACCTGGTGGTTCGCCTCCCAGCCGTCCGGGAAGGTCACCGGGACGCCCAGCTGCACCGGCTCGGTCGCGGGGTGCTCGTCCAGCAGCTCGGCGATCCCGGCCCGGGCCACCACGATGCAGGCGTGCCGGTGCCGGGAGGCGAGCACGCAGAGCCGGCCGGTCTCCAGGTGGAAGGCGGTCGCGTCGGGGCGCCCGGAGAGCGGGTGCAGCACCACCGTGACGTCGTACTCGCGGCCCTGCAGGCGGTTGGCGGTGTCCACCGTGACGGCCGGACCGGCCGCGCCGTCCACCGGCACGCCCACCTTGAGCAGCGCCGCGCGCACGGCCGCCGCCTGGTCCCGGTGGGCGGTGCCGACGGCGATCCGGTCCGCGGTGAGCGGTGCCTCGCCCTGCTCGGAGTGGGCGGTCAGCCCGCGCTCCAGCAGTCGGCGGACGGTGGCCGCGACGGCCGCCACGGCCTGCGGGTCGGTCCGTACGGTGTGCCGGGCGGGCAGCTCCAGCAGGGCCCAGCCGTGTGCGGCGGCCCGGTCGATCACCGCGTCCAGGGCCGAGCCGTCCGGGCGCACGGCGGCGGTCAGCCGGCGGTCGTCCGGGCCGGTGCCGGAGCGGAACGGCGTGTACGGGTAGAAGGCCCGGGAGATCAGTGGGGCGGCGCTGGCGGGCAGCCGCCAGGAGACCGGCAGCCGGTGCGGCTCGATCTCCGGGTTGTGCGCCAGCAGGGTGACCACCGCGCTGCTGGACGGGTCGTACGACAGTCCGGCCCACTGCTCGGTGCCGACCACGGTGAACGGGTCCAGCTGGCCCGGGTCGCCGACGAACAGCGCCCGCTCGAACAGCCGGGCCACCGCGAGCAGGGCGTCCGAGCGCATCTGGTACGCCTCGTCGACGATCGCGTGCCGCCACGGGGCCTCGGCCCGCACCCACTGCCACTTGGCCGCGGTGGAGATCACCACGTCGTGCTCGACCAGGTCGGCGACCTTGTCGGAGGGCGTGACGCCGGCGTGCTTCAGCACCTCCGGGCCGGGCCGGGAGTCCGCGGCGTGCAGCCGGCCGATCGTCAGCTCCGGCGCCTTCTCGGCCAGCCGGCCGACCAGGTCGTCCACCTGGCCGTTGGTCTGGGCGACGATCATCAGCCGCTCGCCGGCCTCGACCAGCTCGCGTGCGGCCCGCACCACGAGCGTCGACTTGCCGGCGCCGGGCGGGGAGTCCACCACCACGCCGCGCGGGGCGCCGGCCGGCGGGCGGCCGGTGGCCGCCAGGATCCGGGCCACC
>NZ_JAHSQD010000772.1 GCF_020103755.1 Streptomyces sp. LS1784 | reverse complement strand
CCCGCGCCGGGCGCCCCGTGGGGTGCGCCGCAGCCCGGGTACGGCGCCCCGCAGCCCGATCCGGCCCCGGAGACCCAGCACCTGCCGCCGTACCCGGTCGGTGACCCCCAGGCGGCCGGCTACCCGGGGCAGGTCCAGCCCGGCTACCCGCAGCCGCAGCCCGCGCCGGGGTACCAGGCCTATCCGCCGGCCGCGCAGCCGGCCTACCCGGCCCAGGACTACCACCAGGGCTACGCCCCCGAGCAGGGCCAGGACTACGGCCAGGGCTTCGACCAGGGGTACGACGCGACCCAGGCGGGCGGCTCGGGCCGCGGCGGACGCCCGTCCAACAAGCTGATCATCGGCGGCGTGGTGGCGGGCTGTGCGGTGGCCGGCATCCTGGTCGCCGTCCTGGTCGGCGGCGGCGAGCCCAAGGACGGCAAGAAGACCACCCCGGTGGCCGCCGCCGGCACCACCACCGCCGCCGGCCCCGGCACGCCGAGCGCGAGCGGCTCCGGCGCGGCCGTCGACCCGGACGTCAAGGCCCAGGCGCAGCCGCTGTCGGACCTGCTGGGCACCGCGAGCGACAGCCGCAGCTCGGTGGTCTCCGCGGTCGGCTCGGTGCAGAAGTGCGACAAGCTGCCCGAGTCCCAGCAGGCGCTGACCGCCGCGGCCGGCAAGCGGCGCGAGCTCCAGGGCAAGCTCGGCCAGCTGAAGACCGACAAGCTGCCCGGCGGCCAGCAGCTGGTCGACCAGCTCAACGCGGCCTGGACGGCCTCGGCCCAGGCCGACGACGAGTACGCGGCCTGGGCACAGGACGCGCAGGGTTCCTGCGACGCGAAGAAGCAGGACAACCAGCACTACAAGAACGCCGTCCAGGCCAGCGGCACCGCGACCACCGCGAAGAAGCAGGCCGCCACGCTCTGGAACGCGATCGCCGCCCAGACCGGACTGCCCAACCGGAACGACGGCGACCTGTGAGCGACGGCGGCCGGTGAACGACGGGAGGGAGGACGGGCCTTCCGGCCGTCCCCCCTCGCCCCGGGCGGTTCGCGTCAGGCCGGCGGCCGGCCCCCGGTGAGCGCCCAGCGGATGTCCACGAAGCCCGGCTGCTGCAGGGTCATCCGGCCGTTCTTGACCACCTGGTAGGTGACCCAGGTGTTCACCAGCCGCGGTGACCCGCTGCTGGGCAGCATGTTGGTGGTGCCCCAGTTCAGCGGCGGGGTGATCCCGATGTCGATGCCCTCGCCGCTGTCCAGCAGCGAGGAGACCGCCTTCGAGGTGACCGGTCTGCCGGCCTCCGCCAGCTTCTGCACCGCCGTCCGGAACACCTCGTACGCGACCCAGGTGGTCTGAACGCCCGGGTCGGAGACGTCGATGGGGCGTCCGCCGGTGGTGTCGGAGCGCACCACCGCGCGCAGCCCGTCCCAGATCTTCGCCGACTCCGGCGGGTACCAGCTGGTGACGTAGGCGCCGCCCAGCGGGCCGGAGTCGCCGCCGGTGGAGTCCACCACCGACTGCTGGACGCTGCCGATCACCGAGGCGATCCGGGTGTTCTTCGGGTTCAGCCGCCGGTAGGAGTCCAGCAGGTTGCCGGTCGGCTCGGCGGCCAGAGCGCTGGTGACGCAGTTGCCCGGCTCGTCCTTGCCGACCGCCTTGCGGACCACCGGGGTGTAGTCGGAGGACTGCTCGGGCGCCTTGACGTCCGTCAGCTTGATCCCGGCCGGCCGCAGTGCGGTGCCCAGGTAGCCGAGCAGGTTGTCGCCGGCCGGGGTGTCCGGGCGGACCAAGGCGACGGCCTTGCAGCCGGCGTCCACCAGCTGGCGGCCGTTGCCCGCGATCAGTGCCGGCATGCCGCCGTCCACCGGGTAGGACAGCGGGCTGGAGAACTCCGGCTGGGAGAGCCCGTAGCCGCCGATCAACGGGATGCCGGCGCGCTCCAGCACCGGCATGAACGCCTCGCCCCACTGGCTGTAGGAGCCGATCACGGCGACCGCCTTGGCGTCCACCGCCTGCTGGGCACAGGCGCGGGCGCCCTCCGCGGTGTTGTGCTCGTTGCAGGTGAGCACTCGCAGCCGGTGGCCGAACAGTGCGCCCTTGGTGTTGACGTCCTGGCCGATGGCGGAGGCGAGCGCGGTCATGCCCGGGCGGTCGGCGGACGCGGTGCCGGACGGGGCCCAGGTCATCACGGTCAGGTCGTCGCCGCTGGTGGAGGCATCGGCCGGTCCGCCGCACGCGGAGGCCGAGAAGAGGGTGGGGAGCAGGGCCGCGGCGGTCACCGCGGCTGCGATCGGGCGTCGGCGGCGGCGTCGCACGACCTGGGGACGGCCCTGGAACGAGTCCCTTCGGCTGGTCATCGGTATTCCCTCTCTGGGGCGCACTCCGGCGCACCGGATCAAGCCAAGCCCCGGCGCCACAAGCCGAGAGGGCCGAAGTGCGAACGGACGGCAAACGGCGGCCGAAATCCGGAGCGGTACGCGTGTAGATCGCGAGTGGAGCACGAACAGACAGGGAACGTACGATCGTTCACCATGTCCGCCAGCACAGATTCTTCGCACCGGTCCGCCCGAAACCCTTCTCGTCCGGGCCACCGCTCCAGCACGATGGGCGGCATGCCGCTCAACGACCTGCCCTGGTGGCGCTGGCGAGCCCGACTGCGCTCGGCGCTGCACATGCTGTCCGACCCCGGTTTCCAGCAGGAGACCTGGCTGACCGGCCGGGAGGGGTACGGCGACGTGACCGACGCCGTCTACCGGCTGGTCGAGGACACCTGGCTGGACCGCTGGTCGGCCGAGAAGTACGTCGGAACGATCTTCCGTGACTCCGCCGAGGCCGCGCTGATGGACGTCGCGGTGCTGCGGGCCGTGCAGATGCTGCACGAGGTCGGTGCGGACGCGCCGACCTCCGCCTACCTCGGCCACCCCGGCTGGCCGGAGACCGTCCGGGCCGCCCGCGAGGCGCACGTCGCGCTGGCCCTGGGCGACGGGGACGACCCGGACGCGGCGCCCAAGTCGCTGGACGTGCTGCGCATCCTCACCCAGGTCTGAGACCGACCGGGTCCGGGGCCCGGCGTCGACCGGGTCCGGGGCCGGGCACCGACCGGGACGGCGGCCGGGCACCGACCGGGACGGCGGCCGGGCACCGACCGGGACGGCGGCC
>NZ_JAHSQD010000771.1 GCF_020103755.1 Streptomyces sp. LS1784 | reverse complement strand
AGCGCGTCGTCCGCGGCCGCCAGGGCGAGCAGCACGAAGCGGTCCACGCAGCGGGTCTCGGTGCGCGGCAGCACCTCCCGGCCGTCCACGGCGGGGGCGATCCCGGCGGCGGGCAGCCGGCCGTGCGCGGCGTGGCCCTCGGGGACGGCGCGCAGGCCGGAGCGGCCGGCGGTGAGTGCCTCGAACACCTCGGCGGGCTTGCGGCCGAGCGGGGAGACCAGGCCGATGCCGGTGACGACGGCGCCGGAGCGCGGGCTGATGTGCCCACTACGCTCGCTCACGCGCCCACCGCCGAGAGGTGGGTCTGCCGCAGCAGGACCTTGCGGACCTTGCCGGTCGGGCCGAGCGGGATGTCGTCGGGGGAGACCACCAGCACCTTGCGGACGGTCGCGGCGGCGGCCTCGTCCAGGGCGGCCACGACCGCCTCGGTGCGGTCCGCGGCCCCGTCGGCGTCCGCGGCGAGGAGCAGCAGCACGTCGGTGACCACGCGGTCGCCGTCCCGTACCGCGACCACCGTGCAGTCCAGCACGTCCGGGCAGGCGGCCAGCACCCGCTCCTCCGACATCGCGGTGAACAGCCGTTTGCCGCCGCCGAGTTCGACCGAGTCGACGGCCCGGTCCACATGGTAGTAGTAGCCCTCCTCGTCCCGGTACATCAGGTCCCCGGTGAGGAAGCGGCCGCGCAGCCGGGTGCGGAAGGTGGTGGCCGAGTCGTTCCAGTAGCCGATCGCCAACGTGGGTGAGGCGGTGGCGAGTTCGCCGACCTCGCCGGGGCCGAGCGGTTCGCCGTCCGGGCCGACCACCTCGCAGTCGACGAAGGCGTGCGGTCGGCCCACGCAGCGGCCGTAGCGCTCGGTGCCGGGGCCGTGGGTGATGAAGAAGTGCGAGTGGCCCATCTCGGTGGAGCCGAGGCCGTCCACGAACTGCGAGCCGGGCAGCCGGGTCCGGCCGGCCCGGGTGACGGTCTCCCGGCTGCCGGCGGCGATCAGGCGGCGGATGTGCACCTCGTGGGCGCAGTCGCCGGTGTTCCACCAGAGCGCGACGGAGGTCAGGTCCCGGGCGGCGAGGTCGTGCCGGGCGAGGTCGGCCCAGGTGGCGGCGAAGCCGATCACCCCGGTGGGCCGCCACCGCTCGATCGCCGCCAGCACGCCGTCGCCGGACTGCCGGGAGAGCACGGCGAGTTCGGTGTGCGAGCTGAGAGCGAGGTTGAGTGCGATCAGGGTGGCGGCGTGCGGGGCGGGCAGGGCGCTGAGCATCCGGTCCTGGCCCTGCGGGCGGGGCAGCCGCAACCGGTGGCGGATCGCCGCGTACAGGCTCGCGTGCGAGTGGACGACGGCCTTGGGCATGCCGGTGGTGCCGGAGGAGTGGGTGATCGCCACCGGGTCGCCGGACCAGTGCCGGTACGGCTCCGGGGCGGCGTCCGGGTCGCCGGCGCCGAGGGTGGAGATCTCGGGCAGCAGCGGCGCGCCGGGGTCGTGGTCGGCCAGCGCGGCCAGGCGGGCGGGGTCGGCGAGGACGCCGGCCGCGCCGAGGCGCGCGATGTAGCGGGCGGCGCGCTCGCCGTCCAGGTTGGGGTTGAGCAGTGCGGGGATGGCGCCGAGCCGGGCCAGGGCGAGGAAGGCGAGCACGTGGTCGGCGGCGTCGCCCGCGTACACCACCACCGGGTCGCGCCGGGTGACGCCCAGACCGTGCAGTGCGGCGGCGCGGGTCCGGACGGCGCGGTCCAGCTCGCGCAGGGTGAACGGCTGCCAGACGGAGTGGTCGTCCACCGGGGTGTCGAAGCTGAGCAGCGGCACGTCCAGGTCGAGCCCGAGCGCGATCCGGGCGGTCAGGACGTTGCCGGCGCCCACGTCGGGGTCGTCCGCGAGCTGGGTGCGGAGGCTGCGGATGGTCACGGGGGTGGATCCCTCCCTCGGGGCCGGTGGACGGCCCGGGCGGCTGATCGGGTGGCAGGGTCGGTCGGCCGCGCGGGCGGCGGGTGTCCGGAGCGAGGCGGGGTCGGACGGGGCGCTGGTGTGCCGGGTGCGGCTGCGTCAGGCGCCGGGCCTCGATGGTTCCTACGGTCGGGGGTGGGCGGCGGGTTCAGTTCGGTCGGCGCTCCCGGTCCGTTCGTCGGTCCTGGCCGTCGGGTGCGGTCCACCGCCGGTCGGACCGGCGAGCAGGACGGCCGCGGCCCGGTCCCCGTCGGGCGTCTGCTCGACGGCCAGGGCCAGCACCCGGTCGGCGTCGCCGTCGTCGAGCAGCAGCGCGGCGAGCTCGAACGCCTCGGCCGGGACGCGGCCGGGTTCGGCCTCGGCCGGGCAGATCGCCGCGATGGGGCCGGTCAGGCCCCAGCGCGCGGAGATGTGCCCGAGGACGGCGTTGGGGTTGGACTGGAAGAACAGCAGCGGGCCGGTCCGCTGTCCGGGTTCGGCGCTGTGCTCGATGGCCCGCGCGGTGTCGAGGTCGCCGCTCGCGCTGGCGAGCAGCAGGGCGGTCCGCCCGGGGGCGGGCGGCTCGCCGTGGTGGGCGCGCAGGCAGCGCTCGGCGGTGTCGGCGACCAATGGGTTGAAGCCGGAGGCGGCGAAGCCGGGCAGCGGTGGCGGGGGCCCGTCCAGGCCGGGCGCGGGGCGGCGGGCCTCGGCGAGGATCCGCAGTCCGTGGGTGTGGTCGGCAGGGGTCATGGCGGTGGCTGTCATCCCGGGGCCAGCAGCAGCGCGGTGTTGGCGCCGCCGAAGGCGGAGTTGAGGCTGAGGGCGTACGGGGGACGGGCGGTGCGCGGGCCGTCCAGGACGAGGTCCAGCGCGAGGTCCGGGTCCGGGCCGAGCCAGCCGGCGTTGACCGGGAGCAGACCGGTACCCAACGCGCCGATGGTGACGGCGAGTTCGAGCAGCGCGGAGGCCTCCAGGGCGTGCCCGTGCACGGACTTGCTGGAGCTGACCGGCAGGCGGTCGGTGTGTGGGCCGAACACCCGCCGCAGGGCGCGGGCCTCGGCCCGGTCGGCGAGGGTGGAGCCGGTGCCGTTGGCGTTGACGTAGCCGACCTCGGCGGGGCCGACGCCCGCGCGGGTGAGTGCGGCCTCGATGGCGCGGGCCGCCCCGACGCCCTCCGGTTCCGGGCGGCAGACGTGGTGGGCGTCCCCGGCCCGGCCCCAGCCGGCCA
>NZ_JAHSQD010000770.1 GCF_020103755.1 Streptomyces sp. LS1784 | reverse complement strand
GAGCTGGAGGTCCGCTGGCAGCCGGAGGGCGCGCCGGCCGCCGGGCACCGGGCCACCCTGCGGGCCGAGGCGCTGAACCGGCCCCGGCTGCTCGCCGACCTCACTGCGGCGATCTCCGGCGCGGGCGTCGGCATCGTCTCGGCCGAGGTCGAGCCGCCGCAGGAGTCCCGGGTCCGGCACACCTACACCGTCGAACTGCCCGAGCCGGCCGCGCTGCCGGGGCTGATGCGGGCGATGCTCAAGGTCTCCGGGGTGTACGACGTGAGCCGCCCGCACGCGCCGGAGGGCGGCAGTCCCCCGGACCACCGGCCCGGCGGCCCTGTGGTCCGGGGGAAATGGGGATGACCGGCCCGCGCCGGGCGTGCGACCATCATGGGGAATTCACGGCCGGTCCACGGCGTTCTCCGGGCACAGGAGCCCGGGGCCGCACCCGGGGACCTGAGGGGTAGCTCACCCCGCCCGGGTAGCCGGGGCGGCAGCTGGGCAGACTCCGTACGGGACCGCCGCCGCGGTCCCCGAAGGCCATCCGTACCAGTCAGCCAAAGGACAGAATGACCTCCACGTTCGACACCCGCGACCACGCCGACGCTCCGCGCCGCCTCGACGGTCTGCGGGCGGAAGCCCTCATGGACGAGGACCTCGCGGCCATCGACGAGGACCTCGGCCACCACTACGACGGCGACCAGTACGACCGCAGCGAGCGAGCCGCCCTGCGCCGGGTCGCCGGCCTCTCCACCGAACTCGAAGACGTCACCGAGGTCGAGTACCGCCAGCTCCGCCTGGAGCGCGTGGTGCTCGTCGGCGTCTGGACCGACGGCACGCTGGAGGAGGCGGAGAACTCGATGGCCGAGCTCGCCGCGCTCGCCGAGACGGCCGGCTCCCAGGTGCTGGACGGCCTCATCCAGCGCCGTGACAAGCCCGACGCGGCCACCTACATCGGCTCCGGCAAGGCCCAGGAGCTGCGCGACATCGTTGCCGCCACCGGTGCCGACACCGTGGTCTGCGACGGTGAGCTCACCCCCGGCCAGCTGATCCACCTGGAGGACGTGGTCAAGGTCAAGGTCGTCGACCGGACGGCCCTGATCCTGGACATCTTCGCCCAGCACGCCAAGTCCCGGGAGGGCAAGGCGCAGGTCTCGCTCGCGCAGATGCAGTACATGCTGCCGCGCCTGCGCGGCTGGGGTCAGTCGCTGTCCCGGCAGATGGGTGGCGGTGGCTCCGGCTCCTCGGGCGGCGGCATGGCCACCCGTGGTCCCGGTGAGACCAAGATCGAGACCGACCGGCGCCGGATCCGCGAGAAGATGGCGAAGCTCCGCAAGGAGATCGCCGAGATGAAGAAGGGCCGGGACACCAAGCGCCAGGAGCGCAAGCGCCACCAGGTGCCGTCCGTGGCCATCGCCGGGTACACCAACGCCGGCAAGTCCTCCCTGCTCAACCGGCTCACCGGCGCGGGCGTGCTGGTGGAGAACGCGCTGTTCGCCACCCTGGACCCGACCGTGCGCCGGGCCCAGACCCCGAGCGGGCGGCTCTACACCCTGGCCGACACCGTCGGCTTCGTCCGGCACCTGCCGCACCACCTGGTCGAGGCCTTCCGCTCGACCATGGAGGAGGTCGCCGACGCGGACCTCATCCTGCACGTGGTGGACGGCTCGCACCCCGAGCCGGAGACGCAGCTGGCCGCCGTCCGCGAGGTCGTCGTCTCGGTCGACGCACAGAACGTGCCGGAGATCGTGGTGATCAACAAGGCGGACGCCGCCGATCCGCACGTGCTCCAGCGCCTGCTGCGCCGCGAGCCGCACGCCATCGTGGTGTCGGCCCGCACCGGCGCGGGCATCGAGGAGCTGCTGCAGCTCATCGACGACGAGCTGCCGCGTCCGGCGATCGAGGTGCGGGCCCTGGTGCCCTACACCCAGGGCGCGCTGGTCTCCCGGGTGCACGCGGAAGGCGAGCTGCTCTCCACCGAGCACACCGGCGAGGGCACCCTGCTGCACGCCAAGGTGCCGGCCGAGCTGGCCGCCGAGCTGGAGTACTTCACGGTGGCCCTGCAGGGCTGAGGCCGAAGCGAACGGAGGGGCCCCGGGACGCGTTGCCGTCCCGGGGCCCCTCCCGCGTCTCCCCCCGCAGGAGCTACCTGACGTTCTTGGCGAAGTACTCGAAGGCCTGCTTCGCCTGGTCCTGCAGGGAGGGGCCGGCCTGGTAGCCGGCCGGGTTGCGGTTGCCGAGCGCGCCGACGCTGACCAGGTTGGGCTTGCCGTCCCTGGTGACGAACCAGCCGCCGCCGCTGGAGCCGGCCGTCATGGTGCAGCCGATCAGGTACATCGGCGGGCGGGTCCGGTCGAAGGAGAGCAGCCCGGGCGCGACCGGGGAGTCGCAGTGTTCGAGCTCCAGGCCGTCGAACGGCCGCTCGGCCGGGTAGCCGTAGGCGGCGGCCGCGGTGATCCGGTCGCGCGGGGCGTTGAACCAGATCGGCACCGAGCCGCCGACCGTCTCCTCCAGGGACCTGCCGGAGCCGTCCTCGCCGCGCACCCGCAGGACGCCGTAGTCGTACTGGTGGTGGGCGCCGACGCCGCCCTCCTGGAGCCAGGTCGGAGAGACCAGCGCGCGCACCGCCGTCCACCGGCCGTACGGGGCGGCCTGCTGGTCGGGGTTCGGCTTGCCGTGGACCATCTGGCCGTCCCGGTTGAAGCCGGGTACGAAGACCAGGTTCTTCAGCCAGCCGCCGCCCTTGCCGTCGTGCAGGCAGTGCGCGGCGGTGTAGACGAGGTTGCTGCGGCCGGGGTTGCCCGGGTCGGAGACCACGGTGGCGGAGCAGGCCGCGTCGCCCTGCGGCGTGGTCATGAAGAGCCGGCCGACCACCGAGCCGGCCTGGCCGTACGGGTGCGGCAGCGGCTTGGCCTGGACGGCGGCGGGCGGGGCGTCCCGTTCGACGCCGGCCGCCGCGGGGGCGGTCAGGGAGTACTCCGGGGTCGGCCGGGGCTTGGCGGCGTCCATCCGGGCCGCCGGCCAGGAGCCGGGCGCCGCGTCGTTGGCGAAGGCGCTGTCGGCGACGTAGCGGGCCCAGTCCTCCACCTTCCAGCCGGTCAGGTCGCCCAGGCTGGTGGGCGCGGACCTGGGCAGGGCGAGGGGGGCGGTGGCGGGCCG
>NZ_JAHSQD010000077.1 GCF_020103755.1 Streptomyces sp. LS1784 | reverse complement strand
CGAGCAGCAGCGCACCCCGCCGGGACAGCACGCGGCGGGGACGGGGCCGGGGCCGGGCTGTCTCGGCGGGGTCGGCGGGGCCGGCAGGGTCGGTGGCGCCGGCGGGACCGGACGGCAGGGCGCTCAGAGCCGGACCACCCCGGAGACCGGCATGGCGGTGACACTCTCGTAGCGGACCTTGGCGCCCGGGCGGGGTGCGTGCACGATCACGCCTCCGCCGGCGTACATGCCGACGTGGTGCATGTCCCGGTAGAAGATCACCAGGTCTCCCGGTCGCGCTTCGGACAGGCTGATCCGCTGCCCGGCGTACGCCTGGGCCTGCGAGGTGCGCGGCAGGGTCACTCCGGCCTGCCGCCAGCTGTAGTACATCAGACCGGAGCAGTCGAACGCGTGCGGCCCGGTGGCCCCGTAGACGTACGGGGAGCCGATCATCCGCACCGCGGCCGCCAGCGCGGCGGCCCCGCGCTCGGAGGCGGGCGGGGCGGTGCCGAGGTCCAGCCGGTCGGTGCCCCGGGTGGCGCGCTGCTCGGCGTCCCGGGCGTCCTGGGCCGTCATCCGGGCCCGCTCGGTGGCGTCCAGGCCGTTCAACAGCTTCTGCGCCTTGGCCAGCCGCTGCTGGATCTGCTGCTTGCTGTCGGCGAGCGAGCGGCGGGTCCGGTCGAGCTCGGCGAGCTTGCCGGCCGCCTCGGTGCGGCGCTGGTCGAGCCGGCGCTGCCGGGTGACCAGCTCGTGCAGAGTCTCCTGCTGGCGCACGGCGGCCTGGCCCAGGGTGCGGGCGCGGGCCAGGTAGCCCTCCGGGTCGGGCGAGAGGATCAGCTGGGCGGTCTGGGTCATCCCGCCGCCGCGGTACTCGGCCCCGGCCACCGTCGCCAGGTCGCCGCGCAGCTCGTTGAGCTGGTTCTGGGCGACGGCGATCTCGCCCTGGAGGATCGTGGTCTCGCCCTGGAGCCGCCGCTGGGCCTCCTGCGCCGCGTTGGCCTTCTCGGAAGCCTGCTCGGCCTCGTCGTACAGCTGTTCCACCTGTGCCGTGACGTCCTGACGGTCGGACGGGTCCGGGCTGCCGGGGGCGGCCTGGGCGCTGCCTCCGGTGGCCACGCCCAGCGCGGTGGCGGCGGCCGCGGTCAGCACCAGCGCCCGGGTGAGCAGTTGGGAACGGCGGTGCACGGGCATGGCGGCAGCGGCTCCAATCCTGCGGTGCGACCCCCGCCGCCGCACCACGACGGGCGGCCGTCGAGCGGGAGTCCGGTGGCAGACGTTAGCGAGTTCGGGCAAGCGAGTCCAAACCCCCACCAACCCGAATATTCGACCTCTAATCGGACATCAGATCGACCCCGCCGGAAAAGCCGCAGGCCCGGCCTTCCGTGGGGAAGACCGGGCCTGGAAGCGTCCGCGCGGGGATCAGACCCGCACGATGGAGGTCAGCGGCATGTTGGTGACCGCCTCGTAGCGCACCGACGCACCCGGCTTGGGCGCGTGCAGCACCTGGCCGTTGCCCGCGTAGATGCCGACGTGGTGGGCGTCGCTGTAGAAGATCAGCAGGTCGCCGGGCTGGGCCTGGGAGATGTCCGAACCGATCCGGGTGCCGGCCGAGGCCTGCGCCTGCGAGGTACGCGGCAGCGACACGCCGGCCTGGTTGAACGCCCAGACCATCAGGCCGGAGCAGTCGAAGGAGCCCGGGCCGGTGGCACCCCAGACGTACGGGCTGCCGACCTTGGACGCGGCGGCCGAGAGCGCGGCGGCACCGCGCGAGCTGCCGGCGGCCACCTTCACCGGAGCGGTGGTCGTGCCGCTCGCGAGGTCGCCGCGGCTGTTGTCGCGCGAGGCGCGGTCGGCGGCGGCCTTCGCGGCGTCGAGCTTCGCGGACTCCGCCTTCAGCTGGGCCTCGGCGGCGGCCTTCTCCTCGGCCTGCTGGAGCGCCCGGCGCTCCTGGTCGGTCAGTGTGTTGAGCAGGTCCTGGGCCGCCTTCAGCTTGCCCTGGACCTCCTCCTTGGAGGCCTTCAGCTGCTGGGTGGTCGACTCCAGCTCGGCGAGCTTGCCCTGGGCCTCGTTGCGGTCCTGGTCGAGCTTGCGCTGCTGCTCCTGGAGCTCCTTCAGCTGACCCTTCTGGGTGCTGCCGGCCTGGTTCAGCGTGCCGGCCTGGCTGAGGAAGTTGTCCGGGCTGGAGGAGAACATCAGCTGGACGGTCGGGGATATGCCCCCGTTGCGGTACTGCTCGCCGGCGATCTCGGCCAGGCCGCCCTGGAGCTCGGTGACCTGGGCCTGCTGACGGGCCACCTGGTCCTGCAGGCCGGAGACCTGCTTCTCCAGCTCCTGCTGCTTGGCCTGGGCGGCGTTGTAGTTCTCGGTCGCGACCTCGGCCTGCTCGTTGAGCTGGTCGACCTGCTCCTTGACCTGTTCCTTGGTCGGCTGCGGGTCCGCGTGGGCGCCGGACTGCGCGGAGAGGGCGACGGCTGCGGCGGCGACACCGGTCAGGATCGAGACGCGGGCGCGACCGGCGGGCTTGGGACGACGATGGGACGCCACGAAGGCGGACTCCTTCTTCCTACGTCCGCCTACCGGGTGAGCTGACGGGTTCGGGCCGGAAGCATGCCCTACGACGCCTCACGGCCGTTCCACCGGCCGACCTGGCGCCGATTCACCCCGGAGGAACGTGGTTCCCCGGCTCCGCTCCACAGCGCCCCCGAAAACTGGGCTCCCCTGTCGGGCAGTCGCTTCGACCTGCCCCGCTGCCTCGCGAACTCGGCGGTAACCACCGCCGCCACCCTGGCTGGGCGATCGACAGTGCGGTGGTTCGGGGCACGACCCTAGTAACTGAACCGTGATCCGTTCAAATCCTTGTCAGAAAAAAGACGGAAGATTACCCAAGTTCCTTTGTGAAAATGACCGATGGTGACCAGTGGCACACGCAAGGCTGATCGGTTCTCAGCATGCGGCCGCAAAGAGGCCGGAAACCCGAACGCCACCCCCGCACGGAGGTGGCGTTTTTCACAGGCCCCGGAGGAGCCCCTCGGGCATGTCGGTCCGTCAGACCCGGCGGATGGTGTTGATCGACATCGCGTCGGCCTTCATCACCTTCACCACGTCACCGGTGTGCGGCGCGTGGACCACCATGCCGTTGCCGATGTACATCCCGACGTGGTGCATGTCGGCGCCGTAGATCACCAGGTCGCCCGGCTGGGCCTGGTCCAGCGAGGGCACCCGGGTGCCGTAGTGGCCCTGCTCCTGCGAGGTGCGCGGCAGCGAGACGCCGGCCTGCCCGTACGCCCAGACCATCAGGCCCGAGCAGTCGAAGGTGGTCGACCCGGTGGCGCCCCACACGTACGGCGAGCCCTGCTTGCTCATCGCCTTGGACATCGCCACGGCCGCGTAGCCGCTGGCCGGCGGCAGACTGCTGAGGTCGACCCGGTCGCTGCCGCGCGAGGCGCGGTCGTCCTGCGCCTGCTGGGCCCGCAGCGCGGCGCGGTCGGCGGCGCTCAGCGAGTTCAGCAGGTCCTGGGCGGCCTTCAGCTTGGTGTTGACGTCCGCCTTGGCCTGGTTCAGGTCCTTGGTGGTGGTGTCCAGCGAGGCGAGCACGGCGGCCGCCTCGGTCTTCTCCTGGTCCAGCCGGCGCTGCTGGTCCAGCAGCCCCTTGAGCGCCTCGGCCTGGCTGGTGCTGGCCTGCTGGACGGTGGAGGCCTTCTCCAGGTAGCCGGACGGGTCGGAGGAGAGCATCAGCTGGACGGACGGGTCGATGCCGCCGGTGCGGTACTGCTCGCCCGCCACCTCGGCGAGGCCGCCCTGGAGCTGGGTCATCTGCTCCTGGCTGCGGGCCACCTGGTCCTGCAGCTGGTCGGCCTGCTTGCGCAGCTGGTCGGCCCGCTCCTTGGCTCCGTTGTACTTCTCCGCCGCCTGCTCCTGCTCCTCCTGGAGCTGGTCGATCTGCGCCTTGACGTCCGATTTGTTCGGCTGCGGCGCAGCGTGCGCGGCCACCTGGGCGGAGAGGGCGACCGCAGTCGCAGCGGCAGCGGTGAGCACGGAGATCCGCGCGCGGCTCGGCTGCTTGGGACGGCGGTGGGAGGCCAAGGGACCGGCTCCTTCTTTCATCGGACTCACCCGATGGGATGAGGTTCCAGAAAATAGGTTTGACGCCAGACCCTAGTGAAGATCTATCCGTTTTGCCACTCCCCCGAAGGCGTGAACTCCGGTTTCCACACCGACTTCACGAAAGCCGCGCATCGCCTCGGAACCGCGCCTGACCAGGCATCATGCGGCCCGGTGGGTTCAGGGCCGGGCCAGCCGGTTCAGCAGCAGCACCGACGCCACGGGGCGCGCGCCCGCCTTCCGCACGCCCTCCGCGACCTCCCGGTCGGTGGACACCACCACCACCGGGCGGCCCTGCGGTTCGGCCCGCACCAGGCGGCGGATCAGCTCGTCGGCCGTCTCCCCGGTCCGGCTGAACCGCACCCGGACCCCGCGCGGCGGCGCCATGATCACCGGGACGTCCAGGTCCTGCCCGTCGAACACACAGGTGACCTCCGCCTGGGTGCGCTGGGCCAGCATCGCCAGCCCGCCCAGCAGCCGGATCCGCTGCTGCTCCAGCGGCAGCGTCGGATAGCCGGTCTTGGTCACGTTGTAGCCGTCCACCACCAGGTGCACCTGAGGAATCGCCAGCAGCTGGTCCAACAGCGCCGGATCGTCCTCGGCCAGCCCGCGCCGGGCCACGTCGTGCGGGGAGGCCGCCCCCGGCACCACCGCCTCCACCAGGTCCGCCGGGCGGATCTGGGAGACCGGCAGCGCCAGCTCCCGCTGGAGTCCCTGGGCCGACTGCAGCACGGCGTCCAGCAGCAGCCGCAGCCGCATGTCCTCGACACTGCGCCCCTCGCGGGCCGACCGGCGGCCCTGCTCGACCGCGTTCTCCAGTTCGGAGACCCGGTGCCTGAGCCTGCGCGCCTCGATCTCGGCCGCGCCGCGCTCGGCCGCGGCCTGCGCCTTCACGGCCTCCAGCTCGCCGGCCACCCGGCGGGTCTCGGCCTGCGCCCGGCGGGTGTCGCTCTCCAGTGACCGCACCTTCTTGCGCAGCGACTCCGCCTCCTTGCGGACCCCGTCGGACTCGGCCCGCTGCCGGTCCATGTCCGCCCGCGCGGAGGCCCGCACCTCGGCCAGCTCGGCCTGCAGCTTCTCCATCAACCGGGCCGCCTCCGCGGCCGCGTCCTCGGCGCCGGCCCGCTCGGCCTCCTCGCCGACCTCGGCCACCAGCCGGCTCCAGCCCGGCGAACGCACCAGGTAGGCGGCGGCCGCGATGTCCATCGGATCGGCCGCGCCCGGGACGGTGCCCGACTCCAGCGACTTCACCAGGTCCGGCTGCCCCAGGCGCAGCCGCTCCGCTATCCGTACCCGGAAGGCGGGCTCCGCCTCCAGCGCCGCCGCCAGCGCGGTGGCCGCGTACTTGGCCCGTCGCGCCGGGGTGAACTTGACGTACTGGCGCAGGCCCTGCGGGAGCTCGGTCGACGGCAGCCCGCCGAGCGCGTCCGAGGCCAGCCCGACCACGCGTCGGCGCACGCCCTCGGGCAGCGGCCGGTCGAGCTTCTCGACGACGGGCTCCGCCGCGGGCTCGCAGGAGTCGTTCGCCGCCCCCGCCGCCTCGGCCGAGGCCTCGGCCGCAGCGGGCTGAAGCCCCTGGGCTTCGCCGGGCTCCTTCGCTGCGTCCACCACGTCCTCGGCTCCGATCCTGGTCCAGCGGGCACGGCCGCTGCCGCCCCTGTCGTCACGCTCCGTGCGTCTTGTTTCTGTATTGTCCCGTGCGGCACGGGCGGGTGCGCCGCGCACCCACCCGTCGCACCGGCGGGGATCAGCCCTGCTCGGCGGGGTCCTGCGGCCCCTCGGCGCCCGGCCGGGCCACCAGCTCGACCTGGTCCACCGCGTTGCACCAGCGGCAGCGCACCGACTCGACGGTCTCGCTCAGCACCTCGGTCTCCTCGACCTTGGACTCGCCGGCCAAGTCGAAGTGGAGGAACTCGGTGACCCGCGCGGTACGGGTCACGTCGAAGCGGGTGAGGTTGCCGCACAGGGTGCAGCGCCAGCGCGTCTCGGCAGTCAGGGCGGGGACGGTCATCGGGGGTCCTCTCGGGTGGTCCCTGCGTGGGCTAGGCGCTCCCCCCGGAGCCCCGGCGTCGGCGGCGGGAGGCGGGAATGCCCGCCCCCAGCCTATTGCCTGGGGCAACCATCGCGACCACCGGTTGCCCGAACAACCGAGCTAGTCCACCTGCCGTAAACCGCCGTGTCACCTGCGGCGCCCGGAGGGATGCTTGGCCACATGGCGCTCGCGGCCCCCGACCACACCGCCGCCCCGGGCGGCCGCCCGGCGGCGACCGTCCCGGTGGTCAGCTACGCCTTGATCGCGCTCAACACCCTGGTCTTCCTGCTCGGCCCGGCCGCCGGGCTCAACCCGCTGTACGGCACCGGCCAGACCCGGCTCTGCGCGGAGCAGCGGTACGAGCAGCGCTGGGGCGCCATCCCGGCCGAGGTGCTGGCCGGACGGGCGCTGACCGCCGGACAGCTCGCCGAGGCCCCCGACCCGGCCCCCGGCTGCCCGACCGCCCCGACTCCGGGCAAGCACCCGGCCCTGTCCGTCCTCACCGGGCTCTTCCTGCACGCCGGCTGGCTGCACCTGCTGGGGAACCTGCTCTTCCTCCAGGTCTTCGGCCCCACCGTCGAACGGCGGCTGGGCCGGGCCCGGTACGCCGTCTTCTACCTGGCCGCCGGCAGCCTGACCACGTACGGCTTCGCGCTCGCCGAGGCACACTCGCCGAACTCCACCCGGGTGCTCATCGGCGCCTCCGGGGCGATCTCCGCCGCCCTCGGCGCCTACCTGCGCCTCCACCCCCGGGCCCGGGTGACCACCCTCGTCCCGCTGCTGCTCTTCCTGCCGCTGCGCTTCCCCTCCTGGCTGGTGCTCGGCCTCTGGTTCGCCCTGCAGTGGTGGTCGATGCACTCGGCCGGCCCGGGGGTGGCGTACCTGGTCCACGTGATCGGCTTCTCGGCCGGGTTCCTCTACGTCTGCACCGTGGTCCGCCACCCCCCGCGACGACCGGGCCGACGCCCGATACGCTGGCGGCACCCCACAAAGGAGCCCGAACTGTGATCACCGCCATCGTCCTGATCAAGACCAGTGTCGACCGCATCCCGGAGATCGCCGAGTCCATCGCTGCCATCGAGGGCGTGAGCGAGGTCTATTCGGTGACCGGGGGCTACAACCTGGTGGCGATGGTGCGGGTGCGCCGGCACGACGACCTGGCCGAGGTCATCCCGGGCCGGCTCAACAAGGTCCCGGGTGTGGCCCACACCGAGACCCAGATCGCCTTCCGCACCTACTCCCAGCACGACCTGGAAGCCGCCTTCGCCCTCGGCCTGGACGAGTAGCGATCAGCCCTCGCGCCGACCCCGGTCGATCTGCGCGGTCGCGACGCAGCGCCCGCCCTCGTTGCGGTAGCTCCAGGCCGCGCCGTCCGTGACCAGCTCCCGGACGGCGGTCAGGAAGCGGTCCACGTGCTCGTCCGGCGTCCCGGCGCCGAAGCTCACCCGGATCGCGTTCAGGCTGCGCTCGCCCGGCAGCGAGGGATCGGGAGCGCCGCACGCCGATTCGACGGCCGGGGCCTCGTCCCCGAGCAGCGTGCGCACCAGCGGGTGGGCGCAGAACAGGCCGTCGCGCACCCCGATGCCGTACTCGGCGGACAGCGCGGCCGAGAAGTGCGAGCTGTTCCAGCCCCGGACGACGAAGGACAGCACGCCCACCCGCGTGGAGTCCGCGCCGAACAGGTTCAGCACCTTGACCTGTGGGATCTCGGCCAGCCCGGCCGTCAGGCGGGCGATCAGCTGCTGCTCGCGGGCCTCCAGCGCGTCGAAGCCGGCCTCGGTCAGCGCCCGGCAGGCCGAGGCGATCGCATAGGCGCCGATGACGTTCGGCGAGCCGGCCTCGTGCCGGGCCGGGCCGGTGTGCCACTGCACGGCCACCGAGCCGTCGGTCTCCCGGGCCACCGTACGGGTCGCCCCGCCGCCGGCGAGGTACGGCTCGGCCGCGTCCAGCCAGTCCGCCCGGCCGGCCAGCACCCCGGCGCCGAACGGCGCGTAGATCTTGTGGCCGGAGAAGGCGATCCAGTCGACGCCCAGCTCGCGCACCGAGACCCGGTGGTGCGGCGCCAGCTGGGCGGCGTCCAGCACCACCCGGGCGCCGTGCCGGTGGGCGGTCTCGGTGAGCTCGGCGACCGGCCACAGCTCGCCGGTCACGTTGGAAGCGCCGGTGACGCAGAGCAGCTTGGGGCCCTCGGGCGCCTCGGCGAGCGCGGCGTCCAGCGCGGCCACCGCCTCGGCCCGCGAGCGCGGCGCCCGCAGGTAGGTCACGTCCAGTCCGGCGTGCGCCCAGGGCAGCAGCGAGGCGTGGTGCTCGGTCTCGAAGGCGAACACCCGGGTGCCGGCCGGAACGGCGGCGGCCAGCAGGTTGAGCGAGTCGGTGGTGGCCCGGGTGAAGACCACCTGATCGCCCTCGCGCAGGTCGAGGAACTCGCCGACGGTGCGGCGGCTCTGCTCGAACAGGTCGGTGGACAGCTGCGAGAGGTACCCGGCGCCGCGGTGGACGCTGCCGTAGTACGGCGCGTAGGCGGCGACGTCGTCCCACACCCGCTGGAGCGCCGGCGAGCTGGCCGCGTAGTCGAGCGCCGCGTAGCCGACCCTCTCACCGCTGGCGAGCGGGACCTCGACGTCGGCGCCGAGGACGGCGAGCGGGGCGCAGATTTCGGTGGAGAGGGACATGAGGATGCACTCCTTCAGGGGTGTAGGGACCCCGGGAGTGCCAGTCGTCGGGCGTCCGCGCTTGTCGCACGGACGGTTTGCCGTGGCGACCCGGTCCTCACCCAGGGCACCCCGCCACGGACGGAGGGTTGCCGGACAGCCAGCTGGGGCTTGACGCTGTCGCTCATGACCTGGCGAAGACTCTAGGCCGCGTCCAGCGGGTGGTCAAACGGGCATCCAGCATCCGGACAGCGCGCGAAGAGCCCGTGCCGGCGTACCGGCACGGGCTCCCCGACGGCCGTCTCAGATCCGGCTGGTGGCCTCCGACCAGCGCCGCAGCAGGTCCTGTGCGGCGCCGGAGTCGATCGCCTTCGCGGCCCGCTCCATGCCGGCCGCCAGCTGCTCGGTCAGCGGTGCGTCGCCCAGGTCCAGCGCGACCAGCGCCGCCGCCGTGTTCAGCAGGACGGCGTCCCGCACCGGCCCGTGCTCCCCCGCCAGCAGCCGCCGCGCGACCTCGGCGTTGTACGAGGCGTCCGCCCCGCGCAGCGCCTCGATGCCGACCAGCTCGATGCCGACGTCCCGCGGGTCGAAGGTGGTCTCGGTGACCACTCCGTCGCGCACCAGCCAGACCTGCGAGGTGGTGGTGATGGTCAGCTCGTCCAGCCCGTCGTCACCGCGGAAGACCAGCGCCGTCGCGCCCCGCCGGGCCAGCACCCCGGCGATCAGCCCGGACAGCCGGGTGTCGAAGCAGCCGATGGCGTGCGCGGTGACCTTGGCCGGGTTGGTCAGCGGGCCGAGGATGTTGAAGGCGGTCGGCACCCCGAGGTCGCGCCGCGCGGTGGCCGCGTGCCGCATCGAGGGGTGGAACTTCGCCGCGAAGCAGAAGGTGAGCCCGACTTCCTCGGCCACCTCGGCGACCCGCCGGGAGGAGAGGTCCAGCGCCACCCCGAGCTTCTCCAGCACGTCCGAGGAGCCGCTGGCGGAGGAGGCCGACCGGTTGCCGTGCTTGACCACCTTGGCGCCGGCGGCCGCCGCGACGATCGCCGACATGGTGGAGATGTTGACGGTCTTCGCCCGGTCCCCGCCGGTGCCGACGATGTCCACCGCCGGGCCGGGGATCTCCAGCGGCTCGGCGTGCGCGTACATTGCGTCGACCAGACCGGCGATCTCCTCGACCGACTCGCCCTTGGCCCGCAGCGCGATCATGAACCCGGCCACCTGCACCGGGGACGCCTCGCCGCTCATGATCCGGTCCATCGCCCACTCGGTGGACGAGCGGTCGAGGTCGTTCCCCTTCAACAGTGCCGCCAGGAGGTCCGGCCAGGTGCGGACCACCTGCGCGGGGTCGCTACCGCCGTTCGCAGGGTTCACGTTCACCATGGCTGACTCCAGCTGTTGTCGGTTCCCCACACCAGGGGGACGTCCGTACGGATGGAGCCAGCCTATCGAGCGAAGGGGCGGCTTCTACCCCTGTATTTGCTAACTGCCGGACCGGATTTCAGCGGACTGCCGGAGTCCGCTTCGCCAGCCGCGCCCGCAGCAGGGTGGCGACCGCCTCGGCCAGCGCCACCGGGTCCACCGGGTGGGAGATGGCGGCGTCGGCCCGGCTCCAGGCGGCGAGCCAGGAGTCCTGCGGCCGCCCGATCAGCACCAGCACCGGCGGGCAGCCGTAGATCTCGTCCTTGAGCTGGCGCCCGAGGCCCAGCCCGCCGGCCGGAACGGCCTCGCCGTCCAGCACGCAGAGGTCCACTCCCCCCTTCTCCAGCGCCTTGAGCACCGCGGGGGTGGTCGCGCACTCCAGGTAGGACAGTTCCGGAAGATCCTCGGCGGGCCGGCGGCCGAGCGCCGTCAGCACCTGCTCACGGGTGTTGCGGTCGTCGCTGTAGACGAGGACGGTGAGCGTCTCATCGGTCGTGTACGCCATGGGCCCTGCTCCCTCAAGTGTGATCCGGACCACGTTCGCCTGATCCGGATGCTACTCCGGATCACCCTCCGCCGAGTCCCCCTCGCGCACGTTCCTCCCCGAGCCGCCGCGTCCCGGGCTCACCCGCCCGGAGGACGGCCCGTCACCCGGCCCCGCCCGGTCCACCCGTACGGCCGACCCGAGGCCCCTCCCCCTTACCTCCCGCGGCTACTCCGACCGTGCAGCGACGCGCCGGGCAAGGGGGTCGCAGGCCCCTCCGAGGAACCATCAGAAAAGGGACGCGCCGCTGCTCAGTCCCCGTCCGGACACCCCGTCGACCCCCAAGCGGGCATACCGCACGCACCGGACACTCCGAGGGACACCCCCCGACGTGAAGACGGAATAAGGGACCGACATAATGTCCGTCGTGGCGACAGCAACAGCAGTAGAAACCGGGCACGCGCACGGATCGGTCAACCGGCCGAACATGGTCAGCGTCGGAACGATCGTCTGGCTCAGTTCCGAGTTGATGTTCTTCGCGGCCCTCTTCGCGATGTACTTCACGCTCCGCTCCGTCAAGGGGCCGGAGTTCTGGACCGAGAAGGCCCACGCCCTCAACGTGCCCTTCTCCTCGGTCAACACCACGATCCTGGTGCTCTCCTCGCTCACCTGCCAGCTCGGTGTGTTCGCTGCCGAGCGCGGTGACGTGAAGAAGCTCCGGGCGTGGTTCATCCTCACGTTCGCCATGGGCGCGGTCTTCATCGGCGGCCAGGTCTTCGAGTACACCGAGCTGGTCAAGAAGGACGGCCTCTCGCTGTCCTCCGACCCGTACGGCACGGTGTTCTACCTGACCACCGGCTTCCACGGGCTGCACGTGACGGGTGGTCTGATCGCCTTCCTGCTGGTCCTGGGACGGACGTACGCAGCCAAGCGCTTCACGCACGAGCAGGCCACCGCCGCGATCGTCGTGTCGTACTACTGGCACTTCGTCGACGTCGTGTGGATCGGCCTGTTCGCGACCATCTACCTGATCAAGTAACCAGCTGATCAGGTCGCTGGCCACCGGCAGCGGCCCCCGCCCTCACCGGCGACGGGCCGCTTCTGCCGGTGCCGACGCTCCCACCGACCGACCGCGCGCGCAGCCCTAGACAGGCAGCCTCGTGCCGGCCAGACCGGCCGCCGGGTGCACCCACCAGTCGACCAGATCCTGACACCGGGGTTATTCCGTGAAAAAGCTCTCCGCACGACGGCGCCACCCATTGGCGGCGCTGGTCGTCCTACTTCTCGCCCTGGCGGCAACCGGGGGGCTGTACGCCGCGTTCGCGCCCGCCGACAAGGCGCAGGCCGACGTCGCCGCGCAGTCGCTCGCGATCGATGAGGGCAAGAAGCTCTTCGCCGTGGGCTGCTCCTCCTGCCACGGCCTGAACGGCCAGGGCAGCAGTGACGGTCCGAGCCTGGTCGGCGTCGGCTCCGCTGCTGTCGACTTCCAGGTCGGCACCGGCCGCATGCCGGCCCAGCAGCCCGGCGCCCAGGTCCCGCGCAAGAAGAACATCTACTCGCAGGCCGAGATCGACCAGCTCGCCGCCTTCGTCGCCTCCCTCGGTCCCGGCCCGGTGATCCCGAAGGAGGAGCAGTTCACCTCGACCAACCCCGAGGACATCTCCAAGGGTGGCGAGCTGTTCCGCACCAACTGCGCCCAGTGCCACAACTTCGCCGGCCAGGGTGGTGCCCTGACCAAGGGCAAGTCCGCCCCGTCGCTCGAGGGCGTGGACGCCAAGCACATCTACGAGGCCATGCAGACCGGCCCGCAGAACATGCCGTCGTTCCCGGACACCACCATGCCCGAGGAGCAGAAGAAGCAGATCGTGGCCTTCGTCCGCCACACCACCAACGATGAGCCCAACCCCGGCGGTCTCACCCTGGGCAGCCTCGGTCCGGTGACCGAGGGTCTGTTCGGCTGGATCTTCGGCCTCGGCACGCTCATCGCGGTCGCGATCTGGGTCGCCGCCCACACCACCAAGGCCAAGAAGTCATGAGCCACGACATGTCAGAAGAGAAGCTCCCGGAGCCGCACGGCTCCGCCGGCGAGGTGGCCGACCACGGCAGCCCGTTCGCCGACCCGGGCCTGCCGGCCCACGAGCCCCGTCGCACCGACATCGACGAGCGGGCCGCCCAGCGCGCCGAGCGCCAGGTCTCGCTGATGTTCGTGATCTCGATGCTCGCCACCATCGGCTTCATCGCCTCGTACGTGGCCATCGACCCGGACCAGATCGTCTACGTCTTCCCGCTCGGTCACATCAGCGCGCTGAACTTCGCGCTCGGTCTGACCCTGGGCGTCGCGCTGTTCATGATCGGCGCGGGCGCGGTCCACTGGGCCCGCACCCTGATGTCGGACGTCGAGATGCCGTCCGAGCGTCACCCGATCGAGGCCTCCGACGAGGTCCGCGCCGACGTCATCGAGCAGTTCAGGACCGGTGCCGCCGAGTCCGGCTTCGGCCGCCGCAAGATGATCCGCAACACCCTGATCGGCTCCATGGCGCTGGTCCCGCTCTCCGGCGTGGTCCTGCTCCGTGACCTTGGCCCGCTTCCCGAGAAGAAGCTCAAGGAGACCGGTTGGAAGGAGGCGACCGAGGCCAAGCCGCTGCAGCTCATCAACATGAACACCATGCAGCCGATGAAGCCCGAGGACATCATCGTCGGCTCGCTCACGTTCGCCATGCCGGAGGGCCTGTCCACGCACAGCGAGGACTTCCAGCAGCGGATCGCCAAGGACGCCCTGATGCTGGTCCGCATCGCGCCCGAGGACATCAAGGACGAGAAGTCCAAGGAGCTGGGCTTCGAGGGCATCCTCGCCTACTCCAAGATCTGCACCCACGTCGGCTGCCCGATCAGCCTGTACGAGCAGCAGACCCACCACGCGCTCTGCCCCTGCCACCAGTCGACCTTCGACCTGGCGGACGGCGCTCGCGTCATCTTCGGCCCGGCCGGCCACCCGCTGCCGCAGCTGAAGATCATCACTGACGAGAAGGGCAACCTGGTCGCCACCGGCGACTTCGCTGAGCCCGTCGGCCCGAGCTACTGGGAGCGTGCTCGATGAGTAGCGCGAGCAGCACCACCACCGGTGCCGCCAAGCCCTCCAGCACGCGCGCCAAGCCCGCCAACAAGTGGGAGGCCGCGGCTGACTGGACTGACGGCCGGCTGGGGATCTACTCCCTCGCCAAGGCCAACCTGCGGAAGATCTTCCCGGACCACTGGTCCTTCATGCTGGGCGAGATCTGCCTCTACACGTTCATCATCATCATCCTGACCGGTGTCTACCTGACGCTGTTCTTCAAGCCCTCGATGGCCGAGGTCGTCTACGACGGCTCGTACGTGCCGCTCAAGGGCATCCCGATGTCGGAGGCCTATGCCTCCACCGTCGACATCAGCTTCGAGGTCCGCGGCGGCCTGCTGATCCGTCAGATCCACCACTGGGCCGCCCTGGTCTTCGTGGCCGCGATGCTCGTGCACATGATGCGCGTGTTCTTCACCGGCGCGTTCCGCAAGCCGCGTGAGATCAACTGGGTCTTCGGCTTCCTGCTGCTGGTCCTGGGCATGTTCGACGGCTTCTTCGGCTACTCCCTGCCGGACGACCTGCTCTCGGGCACCGGTATCCGCTTCATGGAAGGCGCGATCCTCGCCGTCCCGCTGATCGGCACCTACGTCCAGATGTTCCTGTTCGGGGGCGAGTTCCCCGGCCACGACATCGTGCCGCGGTTCTTCACCATCCACGTGCTGCTGATCCCGGGCATCATGCTCGGCCTGCTGGTGGCGCACCTGATCCTGGTCTTCTACCACAAGCACACCCAGTGGGCGGGCCCGGGCAAGACCGAGAAGAACGTCGTCGGCATGCCGCTGATGCCGGTCTACATGGCCAAGGCCGGTGGCTTCTTCTTCCTGGTGTTCGGCCTCATCGCCGTCATCTCGGCGATCGCCACGATCAACCCGATCTGGGCGTACGGCCCGTACCGTCCGGACCAGGTCTCCACGGACGCCCAGCCCGACTGGTACATGGGCTTCTCCGAGGGTCTGATCCGTGTCATGCCGGGCTGGGAGATCAGCGTCTGGGGCGGCCACACCCTCAACCTGGGTGTCATGGTCCCGCTGGCGATCTTCCCGTTGGTCCTGGTCTCGATCGCGGCCTACCCGTTCATCGAGGGCTGGATCACCGGCGACAAGCGCGAGCACCACATCCTGGACCGCCCGCGCAACGCTCCGGTCCGCACCGCCCTGGGCGCCGCCTGGATCAGCCTCTACCTGATCCTGCTGATGGCCGGTGGCAACGACCTGTTCGCCACCCACCTGCACCTGTCGATCAACTCGGTCACCTACTTCGTCCGCGTCGGCTTCTTCGTCGTCCCGGTCGTCGTCTTCATCATCACCAAGCGCTGGTGCCTCGGTCTCCAGCGCCGTGACAAGGAGAAGGTGCTGCACGGCCGCGAGACGGGTGTCATCAAGCGCCTGCCGCACGGCGAGTTCATCGAGGTGCACGCCCAGCTCCCGCAGAAGGACCTGTACAAGCTCACCGCGCACGACCAGATCCAGCCGGTCGAGCTGCCGGCCCAGGCGGACGAGAACGGCGTGGCCCGCAAGGCCGGCGTCCTCACCCGCACCCGGGCCAAGCTCTCCCGCGGTTTCTACGGCGAGGGCAGCCAGATCCCCAAGCCGACCGCCGAGGAGCACCACGAGATCACCAGCGGCCACGGCCACCACTGATCCCGTAGGCACCACCGCGTCACCCCGAGGGCCGCTGACCAGAGTTCTTCTGGTCGGCGGCCCTCGGGCTTTCCCGTACCCGCCCGCGCCACCAGGAGCCCCCGTGCAGCTCTCCGTCGATCCCGCCTCGGCCACTCCCCCGTACGAGCAGATCCGCGCCCAGATCGCCGAGCGGGCCCGCTCCGGCGAACTGCCGGCCGGACTGCGGCTGCCCACCGTCCGGGCCCTGGCCGAGGAGCTGGGGCTGGCCGCCGGCACCGTCGCCCGGGCCTACCGCGAGCTGGAGGCGGACGGAGTGGTGGAGACCCACGGCCGGCGCGGCACGCTGATCGCCGCTACCGGGGACACGGCCCACCGGCTGGCGGCCGAGGCCGCCGCCGAGTACGCCGCCCGGGCGAGCCGCCTGGGCGTCTCCCACGCGGACGCCCTGGCCGCCGTGGACACCGCGCTGCGGCTGGCCTACCCGGAGGGTTAGGGCGTGTCGCCCGGGAAGGAGCCTCAGAGCTCGGGGCGGATCATCCCCGAGGCGGGGGCCTGGGCGGGCGGTGCGGTGGTGCTGACGGGCTGTCCGGAGGCGCTGTGCTTGATCCAGTCCGTCCAGTCGACGTTCCAGTCCCCGAAGCCGTTGCCGAAGGGCTCCATCCGGGCGCCGCGACTGTTCACCACCGTCACTATGTCCCCCACCCGGGTGTGCTCGTAGAACCACTTGGCGTTCTCGTTGTTCATGCCGGTACAGCCGTGGCTGACGTTCTCCACGCCCTGCGAGCTGACCGACCAGGGCGCCGCGTGGACGTACTCGCCGCTCCAGGTCACCCGGGTGGCCCACTTCACGTCCAGGTCGTACGAATCCGTGCTGCCGGCCGCTATCCCGATCGTCTCGCCGTTCATCCGGACCGAGCGCTCCTGGCCGAGCACCACCTTGACGCCGTTGCGGGTGTCGAAGCCGGGCTTGCCGGTGGTGACCGGGATGCTCCGCAGCACCTCCCCGTCGCGCTTCAGGGTGAGCTTGTGGGCGGCCGCGTCGATCACCGTCTCCACCCGCTCGCCGATCCGCAGCTTCAGCGCGCTGCGGTCACCGCCGTAGAGCCCGTCGGCGATCCGACTGCCGGTGGCGTCGAAGACCAGCGAGACGGTCGTGCCGACCGGCCAGTAGTCCTGCGGGCGGAAGTGCAGGTTCTTGTCGTCCACCCAGTACCAGGCGCCGATGACGGAGGGCTGGGAGCCGACGGTCAGGGCGCGCTCGACCTCCTGGCGGGCCTGCGGGCTCTTCACGGCCTCGGAGAGCTGCACGGTGAGCGGCTGGCCCACGCCGTAGACGCCGCTGCCGGAGGAGTCCGGGCCGAGCTTGGCGGTGAGCAGGTGCTCGGCGGCGATGGTGCTGAAGCTCGCGGTGGTGTCGCCGCGGCCGCCCTTGCCGTCGTCGGCGGAGATCCGCACCGTGTACGCGGTGGCGGCCTTCAGCCGCCCGGTGGTCTGCCAGCTGCGCTGGTCGTCGGCGAGCTTCCCGGCGATCACCCGGCCGTCCGGGCCGGCCACGGTGACGTCGGTGAGCCGGCTGCCCCTGACGGCGGTCACGGTGACCGGCTGGGAGGGGTCGGCCTTGCCGTCCGCCGAGAGGCGGACCAGGGGGGCCGCGTCGATCCGGTGTGGTCCGGTGGGCTCCTCGTCCTCTGACATGCAGGCAGCCAGTGGGACCAGTACTGCGAGGGCCAGCGAGATGCCACCGATAGCTGCGATTCCGTGCCTGTCGGCCATGACCGCCTCCGAGGGGTCGCACGATTGATCAGGGGGTCGCACGATTGATCAGATCGTAGGAACGCATGCTGGCGGAGCGACATCCGAGGGACCCGCCGTTCACCCGCCGGAGTGAGGCCGTCACCCCGGAGACGCAGCAGGGCCGGTCCCCCCGTGCGGGAGGACCGGCCCTGGTGTCGGCAGCGGGAACCCTACTGGTTCTGGTTCTCGCCCCGGTAGAACTCGAAGACCCATCCGAAGATGCCGATCGCGATGATCGGGGCGGCCCAGAACATCAGCCACCAGCCGAAGATCACGCCCATGAACGCGAGCGCGCCACCGAGCGCCAGCGAGAGCGGCTGCCAGCTGTGCGGGGCGAAGAAGCCCAGCTCGCCGGAGTCGTCCGCCACCTCGGCCTCGGGGTTGTCACCTGCGCCACTGTCCACCCGGCGGGCGGTGAAGGCGAGGTAGTACCCGATGAAGGCGCACAGGCCGAAGGCCAGGAACAGCGCGGTGGTGCCGGCGGCCTCGATGCCGTGGTCCGAGGTGTTCGTCCACAGGCCGTAGGTGATGGCCATCGCCAGGACGAAGACCGACAGGCCGAGGAAGATCTTTCCCTGTTCCTTCATCAGGCGTCACCCTCGCTCTTGCCCTTGCCCAGCTTCGGGGCGTCGTACTTCGCCGGGGTCACACCGGCGAGGTGCTTGGCCGGCTCACCGTGGTTCTCCAGGTAGTCCAGCGCGGCGATCTCCGGGTGGTGGAGGTCGAAGGCCGGGGATTCGGAGCGGATCCGCGGGAGGGTGAGGAAGTTGTGCCGCGGCGGCGGGCAGGAGGTCGCCCACTCCAGCGAGCGGCCGAAGCCCCACGGGTCGTCCACGGTGACCTTCTCGCCGTACTTGGCGGTCTTCCACACGTTGTAGAGGAACGGCAGCATCGACAGGCCGAGCACGAAGGAGCCGATGGTCGAGACGGTGTTCAGCGCGGTGAAGCCGTCCGAGGCCAGGTAGTCGGCGTAGCGGCGGGGCATGCCCTCCGCGCCGAGCCAGTGCTGCACCAGGAAGGTGGTGTGGAAGCCGAAGAACAGCGTCCAGAAGGTGATCTTGCCGAGGCGCTCGTCCAGCATCTTGCCGGTCATCTTCGGCCACCAGAAGTGGAAGCCGGCGAACATCGCGAACACGACGGTGCCGAAGACCACGTAGTGGAAGTGGGCGACGACGAAGTACGAGTCCGAGACGTGGAAGTCGATCGGCGGGGAGGCCAGCAGAACACCGGTCAGACCACCGAAGAGGAAGGTGACCAGGAAGCCGACCGTCCAGAGCATCGGGGTCTCGAAGCTCAGCGAGCCCTTCCACATGGTGCCGACCCAGTTGAAGAACTTCACACCGGTCGGGACCGCGATCAGGAAGGTCATGAACGAGAAGAACGGCAGCAGCACTTGTCCGGTGACGTACATGTGGTGCGCCCACACCGTCACGGACAGACCGGCGATCGCGATGGTGGCCGCGATCAGACCGGAGTAACCGAACATCGGCTTGCGGCTGAAGACCGGGATGATCTCCGACACGATGCCGAAGAACGGCAGCGCGATGATGTACACCTCGGGGTGACCGAAGAACCAGAACAGGTGCTGCCAGAGCATCGCCCCGCCGTTGGCCGGGTCGAAGACGTGGGCACCGAACTTGCGGTCCGCCTCCAGGGCGAACAGCGCGGCGGCCAGCACCGGGAAGGCCAGCAGGATCAGCACCGAGGTCAGCAGGACGTTCCAGACGAAGATCGACATCCGGAACATCGTCATGCCCGGAGCGCGCATGCAGATGATCGTGGTGATGAAGTTGACCGCACCGAGGATCGTGCCGAAGCCGGAGAAGGCCAGACCCATGATCCACATGTCGCCGCCGACGCCGGGCGAGTGCACCGCGTCCGACAGCGGGGAGTAGGCGAACCAACCGAAGTCGGCGGCGCCGTTCGGGGTCAGGAAGCCGCCCACCGCGATGGTCGAACCGAAGAGGTACAGCCAGTACGCGAACATGTTCAGACGCGGGAACGCCACGTCCGGGGCACCGATCTGGAGCGGCATGATCCAGTTCGCGAAGCCGGAGAAGAGCGGCGTCGCGAACATCAGCAGCATGATCGTGCCGTGCATCGTGAACGCCTGGTTGAACTGCTCGTTCGACAGGATCTGGGTCCCGGGACGAGCCAGCTCGGCACGCATGACCAGGGCGAGGATGCCACCGATCAGGAAGAAGGCGAACGACGTGGCCAGGTACAGCGTGCCGATCGTCTTGTGGTCAGTGGTGGTCAACCACTTGATGATGGTCGAACCCGGCTTCCGGGTCCGCTGCGCCCCGACCGTGACGGCCTCGGCGCCCCCGCCGGCCGCGGCGGGCTCGTTGAGGATTGTCACTTCTCTTCACTTCCCATGGTGATCAGGCCGGAGGGCACCGCACCGTTCTGGCCCTTGGCGCGAAGCTCGGCCAGGTGCTTGTCGTAGTCGGCGCGGTCGACGACCTTGACGTTGAACAGCATGCGCGAGTGGTCGACGCCGCAGAGCTCGGCGCACTTGCCCATGTACTCGCCCTTGACGGTCGGCGTGACCTCGAACTTGTTCACCACGCCCGGCACGACGTCCATCTTCATCATGAAGTTGACGGGCCAGAAGTCGTGGATGACGTCACGCGAGGTGAGACGGAACTGCACCGCCTCGTTGACCGGCAGCCAGAGCGTCGGAGCCTCCTTGGGCGTACCGACCTCGTACGCGGCGTCCTTGTTGGCCGGGTCGGGGGTCTCGGTGTTCTCGTAGTTGAACGCCCAGCTCCACTGGAAGCCGACCACGTTGACGTAGTGCTGCGGCTTCTCGGAGACCTGCGTCAGCTTCGCTTCGTCGCGGGCGACGAAGTAGAAGAGGACCGAGACGATGATGATGGGGACCGCGGTGTAGAGCGCCTCGATGGGCACGTTGTACCGGGTCTGCGGGGGGATCTCCACACCGGTGCGCTTGCGCCGGTGGAAGATCACGCTCCAGATGATCAGACCCCACATCAGTACGCCGACCACCAGCGCCGCGATCCAGGAGCCCTGCCACATCTGGAGGACCATGGGTCCTTCCTTGGTGACGGGGCTCGGGAGGCCAAGCCTGGGGAGGTCGTTGGCCGAGCAGCCGGTGGCGGTCGCGATGACGAGGCCCAGTGCCAGCGCCTGAGGCAGCTTCCGCCGCATCGTGCGCCGCGGCGAGCGGTCGGAGCCGTTGGGACTCACGTAGCGCCTTCCCGAAGTCTCGCCCGCCTTCGCGTCGCCCCGGAGAGGAGTGTGAGCCTCCCCGGCGACCCGTCCACGGGCACGGTTTGAATGCTTATGCGGGCCAAACCCTACTCCAGCCTTATGCGCTCCTGACGGGCAGCCCCCGGTAACGCGCCGCCCGCTAGCCCGATCAGGCCCGGCATGGGCTGCGCCGCAGGTCATCGTAGGCATTCGAGGTCCGTACGCCCGATCGGGGGATGACCTCGGACGACGCCCGTGACGGTCCGTCGGGCGCGGACGAAGCGGACATTCGGGATGATCGACTGACGGTGGGTGAGCCGCACGGCCGGACCGGGGCGCGGGCCGGGTGTGCCGTTAAATGTGACCGTGTACTTCGACGTGGCCTCGACGGCCCCTCTGCACCCCGTCGCCCGGCAGGCGCTGACCGCCGCCCTGGACGAGGGCTGGGCCGACCCGGCCCGGCTCTACCGCTCCGGCCGGCAGGCCCGGATGCTGCTGGACGCCGCCCGCGAGACGGTGGCCGCGGTGCTGGGCGCGCGGGCGGACGAGATCGCCTTCACCGCGAGCGGCACCCAGGCCGTCCAGCTCGGCCTGCTGGGAGCCCTGACCGGGAACCGGCGGCGCGGCAGCCACTTCGTGCACTCCGCGGTGGAGCACTCCAGCGTGCTGCACGTCGCCGAGCGCCACACGGGCGGCGGGGGCGAGGTGTCGGTGGCTCCGGTGGACCGGGGCGGGAGGGTCGACCCTGCGGCCTTCGGCGCGCTGCTGCGCCCGGACACCGCGCTGGCCGCGGTGCAGAGCGCCAACCACGAGGTCGGGACGGTGCAGCCGGTCGGCGAGGTCGCCGCGCTGTGCGCGCAAGCCGGCGTCCCGCTGCTGGTGGACGCGGCGCAGAGCGCCGGGCGGGTGGACGTCCCGGCGGGCTGGTCGCTGCTGACCGCGAGCGCCCACAAGTGGGGCGGCCCGCCCGGGGTCGGGGTGCTGGCGGTGCGCAAGGGCGTCCGGTACGCCTCGCCGCTGCCCGCCGACGAGCGCGAGGGCGGCCGGGTGCCCGGCTACGTCAACGTTCCGGCGATCGTGGCCGCGGCCGCCTCGCTGCGCGCCGTACGGGTCGAGGCCGAGCAGGAGAACGCCCGGCTGCACGCACTGGTGGAGCGGATCCGCACCCGGGTGCCGCAGCTGGTGCCCGAGGTCGAGGTGGTCGGCGACCCGGTGCGGCGGCTGCCGCACATCGTCACCTTCTCGTGTCTGTACGTGGACGGGGAGGTGCTGCTGACCGAGCTGGACCGGGCGGGCTTCGCGGTCTCCTCCGGCTCCTCCTGCACCTCGTCCACCCTGACGCCCAGCCACGTGCTGGCGGCGATGGGGGTGCTCACCGAGGGGAACGTCCGGGTCTCGCTGCCGTACGGCACGGCCGAGGCCGACGTGGAGCGCTTCCTCGCGGTGCTGCCCGACCTGGTGGCGGGCGTCCGGGCGCCGCTCGGACTGGACCTGCCGGCGCCGAAGCCGGCCGCCGGGGAGTCGCTGCTGGTCATCGACGCCCTGGGCAAGCGCTGCCCGCTGCCGGTGATCGAACTGGCGAAGCGGATCGGCGAGGTGCCGCCGGGCGGCACAGTGGCCGTGCTGTCGGACGACGAGGCGGCCCGGCTGGACATCCCGGCCTGGTGCGAGATGCGCGGCCAGGAGTACGCGGGCGAGGCCCCGGCCGCCGAGTACGGCGGCGACCGGGGCTCGGCCTACCTCGTCGTCCGGCGGACTACCTGACCAGGTGCGCGCTGATCTCGGCGGCGGCCTCGGCGCCGTAGGCCTCCTCGAAGCGCTTCAGGAAGGCGGCCGGGCGCAGCGTGTACTCCTGGGTGCCGATGGTCTCGATCACCAGGGTGGCGAGCATGCAGCCGAGCTGGGCGGAGCGCTCCAGGTCGAGGTCCCAGGACAGGCCGGACAGGAAGCCCGCGCGGAAGGCGTCGCCGACGCCGGTCGGGTCGACCTTGGCCTCCTCCTTGGCGCAGCCGACCAGGATCGGCGCCTCGCCCTTGCGCTCGATCCGGACGCCCTTGCTGCCCAGGGTGGTGACCCGGGTGCCGACGCGGGTGAGCAGCTCGTCGGCGTCCCAGCCGGTCTTGCTCTCGATCAGCGCGGCCTCGTACTCGTTGGTGAAGAGGTACGCGGCGCCGTCCACGATCTCGCGGATGTCGTCGCCCTCCAGGCGGGCCAGCTGCTGGGACGGGTCGGCGGCGAAGGCGTAGCCGCGAGTGCGGCACTCCTGGGTGTGGCGGACCATGCCCTGCGGGTCGTCGGCGCCGATCAGGACGAGGTCCAGACCGCCGACGCGGTCGGCGATCGGCTTCAGCTCGATGTTGCGGGCCTCGGCCATGGCGCCGGTGTAGAACGAGGCGATCTGGTTGTGGTCCTCGTCCGTGGTGCACATGAAGCGCGCGGTGTGCCGGGTCTCGGAGATGTGGACGGAGTCGCAGTCCACGTTGTTGCGCTCCAGCCAGCTGCGGTACTCGGCGAAGTCCGCACCCGCGGCACCGACCAGGACCGGGCGCAGGCCGAGGGCACCCATGCCGAAGGCGATGTTCGGCGCGACGCCGCCGCGGCGGATGTCCAGGGCGTCGACCAGGAAGGACAGCGACACGGTGTGCAGCTGCTCGGCGACGAGCTGGTCGGCGAACCGGCCGGGGAACGTCATCAGGTGGTCGGTGGCGATCGAGCCGGCAACGGCGATACGCACGGAAGGTCTCCTCAGGGTGGCTGCGGGGCCAGCGGGCAGTCGGGGATGAACCCACCTACGGTACCCGGCCCCGGGGAGCGTCCAGGCAAGAGTGCCGCAACTTGCCGCCCGCACCGCCATGGTGGCACCCGTTGCCCTCCGACGTGTACTACCTCCCGGTAGCACTGGTGGGCGGCCGGGCCCCTGCCTAGGGTCGGCCTTGAGGGCGTGCCGTCTGACGCGCCCCGTGGAGGCCCGCCGTGCGGGCGGGCCCCGTCGTCGACCGTGGCAGCGTGGCCACGGCCCTGGATCGGAGCGATGCCCGATGATGACCGACCACTCCGCCCCGCCCGCCCCGCGGTGCGAGGACGGCGAGACGCTCGACGCCCTGGTGGACTCCTCCCGGCGGCTGCGCCGGTTCTGGCCGCAGCTGGCGGCCGGCCCGGAGCCCACCACCCCCTCGCCGGACGGTTTCCGGGTCCCCTCCGAGGCGCAACGGGTGGTCGCCGGGATGGCCGAGTACAACTTCTGAGGCCCGTGGCGCAACGGTGCGGAACCGGATCCGACCGGAGCACGTCACATCCGCGCGGAGCGGCCGAGGAGGCGGCACCGCTGAGTCCTCGGGAGGATGTGCAGATGGATCTGGAGACGATGCCCCGACGCGGTCGGCGGGCGGCGGCCCTGGCGGGTCTGGCGCTGGCCGCGGTGGTGACGGTGGCCGGCTGCGACGGCGGCGGCAAGCCCGCCTCGGACTCGGCGGCGAGCGGC
>NZ_JAHSQD010000769.1 GCF_020103755.1 Streptomyces sp. LS1784 | reverse complement strand
GCGGGGCCGGACGGGTGCGCCGCACCAGCGCCGCCGCGGCGGCGGCCAGCAGCGCGACGCCCAGCAGCGACAGGACGAGCCAGGTAGCGGTCATGCCGTTCATGCGGCGAACCGTACCGGGCCGAGGGTGAACGCCACCACCGCGGCGGCCGTGACGATTGGGCAATTGTCCGCGCATTGCCCCCGGTTCGTCACGGAACTGCCACAATGCCCGTTCTGTGCCCGGAGCTCCGACCGGCCCGGCCAGGCTGCGTCACGAACGTCTGCCCCCGTCCCCGGAGGTGCCCCCGTGACCCGTGGCCCCGAGCTGTGGTCCTGCGCCGAGATCGCCCGTCACATCAACGTCCGGCCCGCGACCGTCCGCAGCTACCGCAGGCACCGGCTGCTGCCCGACCCGGACGTGATCGACGGCAACGGCCACCCGCGCTGGTACCCCTCCACCATCCGCAGCTGGGCCCGCAATCGGCCCGGTCGCCGCTGATCCCCGGCCCGTCAACCGCCCCCCGCTCCCGCCCCGGGCGTTCTGGTGATTCCGCCCACAGCCCGGCACGGAGACGGGGGCAAAGTGCCGCTCCGCCCTTACCCTCGACACACCAATGCAGTGCCACCGGCCGGTCCACCGGCCCCGGCCTGCCGTTTTCCATGCTGTTTTCCACGCGGTTCCGGTGGAGGACGGCGATGCCGTTTTCCAGCAGCAGCCAGGATGTGTCGGGGCGGAGGGGCTCGGATGAAACTGACCGTGGTGGGGTGCTCGGGGAGCTTCCCGTCCGCCGACTCGCCCTGCTCCAGCTACCTGGTCGAGGCCGAGGGCTACCGCGTCGTCCTCGACCTCGGCAACGGAGCCCTCGGCGCCCTCCAGAAGTACACCGGCCTCTACGACGTCGACGCCGTCCTGCTCAGCCACCTGCACGCCGACCACTGTGTCGACCTCTGCGCCTACTGGGTGGCCCGCAACTACCGCGCCGAGGGCTGCCCCGAACTGCTGCCCGTGTACGGTCCGGCCGGCACCGCCGAGCGGCTCGCCCGCGCCTACGACATGCCGGAGAACCCCGGGATGAAGGAGGTGTTCGAGTTCCGCACCCTCACCCCCGGCAGCTTCGGACTCGGCCCGTTCCGGATCACCGTCGCCCAGGTCAACCACCCCGTCGACGCCTTCGCCTTCCGGCTGGAGCACGGCGGCCGCTCGCTGGTCTACAGCGGGGACACCGGCGAGAGCGCCGAACTCGTCGAACTCGCCCGCGACACCGACCTCTTCCTCTGCGAGGCCGCGTACATCGACGGACGCGACACCTACCAGGCCGTCCACCTCAACGGCCGCGAGGCGGGCGAGCACGCCGCCGCGGCCGGCGCCCGCCGGCTCGTCCTCACCCACATCCCCCCGTGGACCGACGCCGAGCACAACCGCCGGGACGCCGCGGCCGTCTACCCCGGCCCGGTCGAGATCGCCCGGGCCGGTGCGGTGTACGAGGTCTGAGCAGGTCGGCGGAGTTCCACCGCCTTGAGCCGTCGCCGCCGCACCGGCTGACCGACCGCCGTGCGCGGTCCGTCCGGAACGCCCGGGCGGGCGCGCAGGACCATCCGAACCCGGCGCGGGGGAAGCGGAGATGACCGACCGTCTGATCGCCCTGCTGCGCCTGTCGGCGGCCGGTTCCGGCGGATGCGGCGCTCCCCTCTCCGGCTAGCGCCGTCCGGGAACGGGCAGCCCGAGGTGGTCCCGCAGGGTGGGGCCGGTGTAGTCGGTGCGGAACACCCCGCGCTCCTGGAGCAGCGGCACCACCCGGTCGACGAACTCGTCCAGGCCGCCCGGGGTGAGGTGGGGGACGAGGATGAAGCCGTCGGCCGCGTCGTTCTGCACGAAGTGGTCGATCTGCGCGGCGACGGTGGCCGGCGAGCCGATGAAGGACTGCCGGCCGGTCAGCTCGATCACCAGTTCGCGGCTGGTCAGCTTCTTCTCCGCGGCCACCGCCCGCCACCGTTCGGCGACGGCCACCGGGTCGGCGTGCCGGACCCGGCCCTGCACCAGGCCGCTGTCCGGATCGGGGTCGACGGACGGCAGCGGTCCGTCCGGGTCGTGGCCGGACAGGTCGACGCCCCAGACCTGTTCCAGGAAGGCGATGGCGGTCTGCGGACCGACCTGGGCCCGGCGGATCCCGTGGGCCCGTTCGGCCGCCTCGGCGTCGGTGTCGCCGAGGACGAAGGTGGCTCCGGGCATGATCTTCAGCTCGTCCGGCTTGCGCCCGTACGCGGCGAGCCGGCGCTTGACGTCGGCGTGGAAGGCCTGGCCGTCGGCCAGGGTGGAGTGCCGGGAGAAGACCACGTCGGCGGTGGCGGCGGCGAACTCGCGCCCCTCGTCGGAGTCACCGGCCTGGATCACCACCGGGTGGCCCTGCGGCGGGCGCGGCAGCGAGAGCCGGCCCTCGACGTCGAACTGCGGTCCCGAGTGCCGGACGGGCTCCTCCCCGGCGTCCCAGAACTCCCGTGCCAGCTGGACGAATTCGGCGGCCCGGCGGTAACGGTCGGCCCGGTCCAGGTAGCCGCCGCGGCGGAAGTTCTCCCCGGTGAAGGCGTCCGAGGAGGTGACCACGTTCCAGGCCGCGCGGCCGCCGGAGAGGTGGTCCAGCGAGGCGAAGCGGCGGGCGAGTTCGTACGGCTCGTTGAAGGTCGCGTTGACGGTGGCGGCCAGTCCGAGCCGCTCGGTGACGGCGGCCAGCGCGTTCAGCACGGTGATCGACTCGGGGCGGCCGACCACGTCGAGGTCGTGGATGAGGCCCTTGGTCTCGCGCAGCCGCAGACCCTCGGCGAGGAAGAAGAAGTCGAACTTCCCGCGCTCGGCGGTCTGCGCGAGGTGGCGGAAGGAGGAGAACTCGATGTGGCTGCCGGCGGCCGGGTCGCTCCAGACGGTGGTGTTGTTGACGCCGGGGAAGTGAGCGGCGAGGTGGATCTGCTTGCGCGGTCGGTCCGTCATCGGGTCACCTCGGCGAGGGCGGGGGAAGCGGTGGAGGCGTCGGCGGGGCGGGCGGCGTAGCGGCTGGCCGGGCGCGCCAGGCCGAGGTGCTCGCGCAGGGTGCGGCCGGTGTACTCGGCGCGCAGCAGTCCGGCGGCGCGCAGGGTGGGGGCGATCCGGTCGGCCAGTGCGGCCAGGTCG
>NZ_JAHSQD010000768.1 GCF_020103755.1 Streptomyces sp. LS1784 | reverse complement strand
AGACATCCGCACCTGGATCAAGAACTGGAACGACAACCCCACACCGTTCACCTGGACCAAAACCGCAGAGGAGATCCTCGACTCCCTCGCCCGATTCTGCCGACGAATCTCTGGCGCAGGACACTAGTCCGGCCTGGCCGGTTGGGCCGAGTACGGCTACTGCGCCAGCCACTCGCGGTTCTTCCGGGGCCCGCGACTGCACCTGGTGTGCCCGCCCGACGATCAACCCACACCTGATCGACCGCTGCCTCGCCCAGGCCGACCCCACCACGCGCTGCCGACCCCGACGACACCGCCATCACGAATCCAAGTTCATCAGCCGGCACTGAGAATCCTGGATGAATTCATGGCCCGGGTCTTCAGGAGGTCGGAAACCTCGCGGATGCGATGGCCCTGCGAGTTGATCATCTCGTTCTCGTACTGAGCCATCAGGAACTGCAGGACTCCCGAAAAATTCACCCTGTCCCGACAGTCCCTGTCCGCGACCGCAGTCTCGATCTCGTCCCGGGACGGCGACTGACCCGCGCCGTCCTCGCCGGGGCTCCACCGAGGATCGCTCATCGCTTGGTCGGGGTTCTGATACCGAAATCCCCGGTCGCGCATGCACTCGCTCCACGACCGTACTGTGGAGAAGAACCGCCCGTCGGACCTCGCCCGGTCCCCGGCCTGAGCTCCCAGGACATGAAGCCATCGTTCGGGAGGAACGGTGGAGTCGAGTCCGTCGATCTGTATCGAGACCTCTCCGCCGTTGAGTGTGCGACGGGTTCTCCCGTCGCACCCACCCTCAGGCACCTTCTCCCCCCGGAACCGGGGAACGCTCCCTTCGAACACCGCCATCTGGTCTTCGGGGACAACGATGGGTCTACTGCCACGTCGGGCAGCTGCTGCCATGTCGTCCGCGAAGTTCGCCGGCCCTCGATATCCGTACCGCTCGACCCCGTGGGCACCGAGCCAGCCGAGCATGGTCGCATGCCGAGGGTACCGGGAAGTGGAGACCTCGGGAACGCTGAGAGTCAGTCCGAAAGAGGCCATGCAATCACGCAACGAGTGCATGGTCGCCCGCTGCACCTGGAGGTAGTCCGCGTCCGGCAGTTCATAGGCATCCAGGGGAAGCGCGAGAAGGCCTGCGGATCCCGCCCCCTGCGTGATCACGGGCGCGTCAGCCGCCGTCCCGGCCTTCGGCGCGGTGGTGCATGCGGCCGACACGAGAAGCAGAAGAGAGACCACTGCGGCCGGCAGTACCGATGAGATCCTCCATCGCTTCATGGTCTCCTTCCGGTGCGGCATCGCAGGGCCGTGGCTGTCAGCACGAGGAGCCGGTTCACGGACATCCGTGCCGACGACACTCATCTGCTCACGCGAGGGGGTCATCGACTTCGCTCATCGCCAGACGACCGTCGGACCGTAGGCAACGTTCGAGTGCATGTACTTCGCCTGCACCTTGTAGGCGTGCGCGTCATCAACGCCAGCGGTGTAGTCCTGGGCCCACTCCCGTACGCCGTCCCGGTTACCGCACTGGTAGATCGCCCCATCCGACTGGTTGACCCAGATCAGAGCCACGGAGTCGAGACCGTAGTTGTACATCTTGGCCCACGCATACCACTTCCCGCCGTAGGTGCCCTGGTTGACGCGGATGTACGTGGGTCCTCCGACGTTCGCGTACGTTCCGGGTACCGCGGAGATGTTGCTCGCCTTGGAGGGCTCCTGCAGCCAGCTCCCGCACCAGAGCGGGGCGGCGGAGGCCGCACCCGCGGACCCCATGAGGACCGCCCCCGCAGCCACGGTTGTCACTGTCGCGGTAGTGATGATCTTCCTGAGCATTCGGACTCCTCCTACGTGGCGTTCCAGGGATGCCGTGTGGCGTGTCCAGATTGCTGTGGAGCCTCTTCCCCTGCCTTGTACAAAGGCGCACTCTCTTCACCGGATTCGGCTGACGCGCACCCGCCCGTAGGGCCGCAGATGGAGGTTGAAACGCCCATGGAGTCGAGGAACAGGAACGGGTACGCGGAACGCAGCGCACCCGAGCGGTTACGGGCTCAGGTCGTGATGTACCGAGGTCATCGCACTGCGGGGCCGGGACCTGTCAGGCTCACTCTTCCCTCCGCCACAGTGACGTTGATCTTGGGCTGGGGAGATCCCCTGCGCCTGCTCCACTGCACGCAGGGCGTCCCGGCGGAGCGGACCACGTGGCATGCGATGCTCGCCGGTCTGCACACATCATCGGTGAAAGGGGGCTACGAGGGAGTTGCGGAGTCGGTCGAGGTGGAGTTCACCCCGCTCGGCGCGTACACATGCCTGGGGCTGCCGCTGCACCACCTAGCCAACTGCCACATGCACCCGGACGAGGTGCTGGGCACCGGCTGGTCAGCGAGGCTCACCGAGCAGCTCATCGCCGTGCCGGACTGGGAGGGGCGCTGGGCGGTCATCGACAACGCCCTGACGCGGCGCATGGCGGACGCATCGCCCCCCTCGCCGGTCGTCGCCGAGGCATGGAGTCGGCTGCTTGCCCATCACGGGCAGTTATCCGCCAAAGATCTGACTGTTGCCACAGGCCGCGGCAGCCGGCGGTTGCAGGTGCTGTTCCGAGAGCAAATCGGACTGCCGCTGCAATCCGTCAGCCGGGTCCTGCGGTTCCAACGGGCGCTCACCCTGCCGTCCGACACCCACCGGTCGCTGGCCGATCTGGCGGCTCTGTGCGGCTACTACGACCAGGCGCACATGACCCGTGACTTCCGTGACCTGGCCGGACTCACCCCCGCCCAGCTGTGCACTCTCGCCGACCATGCCGCCGCCAGGGACGGGGCTCCTGCCGACGGACGGCTGCCCAATGTCTTCGATCGCTGAACCACCGCCTCTCGAACTCGAACGGGTCCTTCCCAGCACGTCCGGTCCTCCGTGTGGTCGGTCGGCCCCCTTGCGCAGGTAGCCCGGCTGGCCGGGCAGGTACGGGAACAGGTGCCGCAGGTGGGTGGAGGCGTGGCTGGCTTTGTTCAGGGTTCGCGGCTCTGGCTCAACTTCTGGATGCTGTTGGTGATCTTCACTGGGGAGGGTGAGGCTGACGGCTTTGCCGGTCGCTGGCCCTGTGCGCCTGCTGTCCTGATCTGGAGATCCGAGCAGGTTGAAGGGGGCTGGTTGCGGTGGCGATG
>NZ_JAHSQD010000767.1 GCF_020103755.1 Streptomyces sp. LS1784 | reverse complement strand
CGCACGCCGCCCGCGGGGCCGCCCGGCAGGCCGCCTGGGCGCTGGCGGGCACCCCGGAGCCGCCGGAGTGGGAGCTGCCGGACGCCGAGACCGTCGAGCCCGACGGGGAGCAGGACCTGGCGATCGGCTCGGCGGTGCGCCGGCAGTACCGGGCCGCCCGCGACCAGATCCACCCGGAGGTGGCGTCGGCCCCGTCGACCTGAAACCGACGGTGAAGATGCGTCACCCGGCTCCCGGTGGCAGCGTGGGCCGGGACACAGCCACCGAGGTGAAGGGCAGCAGCATCCCATGGCCTTGCACAAGGGCGCCGGCAACGGCCGCCGACTGAGCGTCAGCCCGTTCGTGGGCGCCGCCGACCCGCTGGGCTCGATGGAGCTCGCCCCGCCGGTGCACCGGCTCGGCAAGGGCCCGGTCGCGGCCGACACCGCGTACCAGCTGATCCACGACGAGCTGATGCTGGACGGCAACGCCAAGCTCAACCTGGCGACCTTCGTCACCACCTCGATGGAGGTGCAGGCCACCCGGCTGATGACCGAGTGCCTGGACAAGAACATGATCGACAAGGACGAGTACCCGCAGACCGCCGAGCTGGAGCGGCGCTGCGTGGCCATCCTCGCCGACCTCTGGAACGCCCCCGACCCGGACTCCGCGGTCGGCTGCTCCACCACCGGCTCCAGCGAGGCCTGCATGCTGGCCGGCATGGCGCTCAAGCGCCGCTGGATGCGCCGCAACGCCGAGCGCTACGCCGCCGGGGCCCGACCCAACCTGGTGATGGGCGTCAACGTCCAGGTGTGCTGGGAGAAGTTCTGCACCTTCTGGGAGATCGAGGCCCGCACCGCGCCCATGGAGGGCGAGCGCTTCCACCTCGGCGCCGAACAGGCGGTCGCGCTGTGCGACGAGAACACCATCGGCGTGGTCGGCGTCCTCGGCTCGACCTTCGACGGATCGTACGAGCCGATCGCGGAGATCTGCGCGGCCCTGGACGAGCTCCAGGAACGCACCGGCCTGGACATCCCGGTGCACGTGGACGGCGCCTCCGGTGGCATGGTGGCGCCCTTCCTCGACCCCGAGCTGGTCTGGGACTTCCGACTGCCCCGGGTGGCCTCGATCAACACCTCCGGGCACAAGTACGGGCTGGTCTACCCGGGCGTCGGCTGGGCGCTGTGGCGGGACGAGGAGGCGCTGCCGGAGGAACTGGTCTTCCGGGTCAACTACCTGGGCGGCGAGATGCCGACCTTCGCCCTCAACTTCTCCCGGCCCGGCGCCCAGGTCGCGGCGCAGTACTACGTCTTCCTGCGGCTCGGCCGGGACGGCTTCCGGGTGGTCCAGGGCGCTTGCCGGGACGTCGCGACCTACCTGGCCGGGGAGATCGGGAAGCTGGACTGCTTCCGGCTGCTGACCCACGGCGACCAGGTCCCGGTGTTCGCCTTCACCACCACCGAGGGCACGTCCTTCGACGTGTTCGACGTCTCACGGCGGCTGCGCGAGCGCGGCTGGCAGGTGCCCGCGTACACCTTCCCGGCCGACCGGGAGGACCTGTCGGTGCTCCGCGTGGTCTGCCGCAACGGCTTCTCCCGGGACCTCGCCGACCTGCTGCTGGCCGACCTCGGCCGGCTGCTGCCGGAGCTGCGGCGCCAGCCCGTCCCGCTCCGGGATCTCGGGATGCCGGCCCGGTCGGGCTTCCACCACTGACCGTTCGCACACCCGGGAACGTCACGGCGGGGAGGGCGCAGCGAAGCGCCCTCCCCGCCGGAGCGTCCCGGGCGGACCGGGGCAGCCTCCCCCCGCGAGGCTGCCCCGGTCCGGTGGGGGAACCGGGATCGGGTGCGGACCGACGACGGGTGGTCGATCGGTGCCCGAACGGTTCCCCGGCGGGTGCACCGCACCGGCCAGAGAACTCTGCACGATGACCACGTGAATGTTCGAGCGGTTCCGGGGGTTGTGAGACACTTCCGTCCGTCTCAGCGCCGTGACCTGGGGTTTGGGACGCCAGACCGATCGGGTTGGAGAAGCGCAGACGCCGAACGGCCCGGGCCGGGACCCTGCCGCTCACCCGTTCCCCGTCCCCGTTTCTCGAGTTTGGAGCGCCGCATTGGGTTCCGCCTGGAAGCAGCTGCCCGAGGAGTTGCCCGAGCCCGCCAGGCGCCTGGCGGAGGAGCTCCGGGACATCAAGGACACCGCCGGACTGTCGCTGTCCGAGCTGGCCGCCCGGACGCACTACAGCCGGGCCTCCTGGGAGCGCTGGCTCAACGGCAAACGGGTCGTCACCGAGCAGGCGGTGGAAGCCCTGGTCGGGGCGGTCGCGTGCGACGGGGCCGCGCTGCGGGCGCTGTGGCGGCACGCGGTGGCGGGGCCGGAGGCCGTGGGCACGGGCACGGGCGAGGCCGTGAAGGGACCGGCCGTCGCCGAGGAGCCCTCGGCCCCCGAGGAGCCTGCCATCCGGGCCGAGACCGCCCAGGAGCCGGCCGCCGGCGAGGCGCTGGTGACCGGGCAGGAGCCCGAGCCCGCCCCCGTCGTCTGGTGGCGGCGCCCCGCGGCGCTGGTCTCCGCTGCGGCCGTGCTGGCGCTGCTGCTGGTCCTGGTGGGCCTGCGGATCGGCCGGCACGGCGGGCAGGCCTCGGCGGCCGCCGAACCCGTCGCCACGGCCGGCGTCTCCGCCGGTGCGAAGCCCGGCCCGACCTCCCCGGCCTGCCAGGCCGTCGGCTGCGCGCACAAGGACCCGAAGACCACCGGCTGCGGCAAGGACGCCCGGACCCTGCAGACCCAGGTGATCGGCAAGGTGGTCGTCTACCTCCGGTACAGCCAGACCTGCCGGGCCGCCTGGGCGGCCATCACCGAGGGCCAGCCGAAGGACTACGCAACGATCACCGACAGCACCGGCGACAGCGAGACGGCGCTCATCCACTGGGGCTACGACAACTACTCGCCGATGCTGAACGCGGCGGACCCGACCGTCACCTTCCAGGTCTGCGGCTACCAGTCGGCCGGCCACGACTGCACCGCGGCGGTCTCCGACCTGGCCATGGTGGTGGCCTCCACCCCGATCCCGATCGGACCCGCCTCGCCCCCGCCCGGCACCGGCGCGGGGGCACCGACGACCCCGGCCCCGGCCACCCCGGCCACGCCGGCCACCCCGGCCACGCCGGC
>NZ_JAHSQD010000766.1 GCF_020103755.1 Streptomyces sp. LS1784 | reverse complement strand
GGGGCGCAGCCAGATCACTTCGGGCGCCTCGGGAGGCGCGGGCTTGTTGGACGCCGGCGCCGGCCCGCTGGGCGGGGGCGCGGGCTCGCCCGGTGCGGGCGCGCTGGACGGCGTGGGCTTGCTGGACGGCACTGGAAGATCACCTCGCTCTGCCCATCTTAGATACGTACGGCGTACGTAGTAGGATGCGCTTGCGCGCGCTTCTACGTACGCCGTACCTAGAGAAGGGGCAGAGCCATGTCCGACACCGCCCGGCCCGCCATCGAGATGGCGGGCGTGGAGAAACGCTTCGGCGCCACCGAGGCCCTGCGCGGCCTTGACCTCACCGTCCCGGCCGGCACCGTCTGCGGCCTGCTCGGCCCCAACGGCGCCGGCAAGACCACCGCCGTCCGCGTCCTCGCCACGCTCGTCGCCCCCGACCGCGGCACCGCCCGTGTCGCCGGGCACGACGTCGTCCGCGCCGCCGAGGAGGTCCGGCGCGCCATCGGCCTCGCAGGACAGCACGCCGCCGTCGACGAGGGCATCACCGGCCGCGACAACCTCCGGCTGCTCGGCCGGCTGCACCACCTCGGCGCCCGCCGGGCCCGGGAGCGCGCCGACGAACTGCTCGCCCGCTTCGACCTCACCGAGGCCGCCGACCGGCTCGTGCGCACCTACTCCGGCGGCATGCGCCGGCGCCTCGACCTCATCGCCAGCCTGGTCACCAGCCCGCCGGTGCTCTTCCTGGACGAGCCCACCACCGGGCTCGACCCGCGCAGCCGGCAGGCGATCTGGGACACCGTCGAGGAGCTGGCGGACGGCGGCACCACCGTGCTGCTCACCACCCAGTACCTGGAGGAGGCCGACCGGCTCGCCGACGACATCGTGGTGGTCGACCACGGCGCCGCCATCGCCACCGGCCCGCCGCACCGGCTCAAGGCCGCGATCGGCAGCCAGGTCTCCGTCACCCTGGCCGACCCCGGTCAACTCGCCGCCACCGCCGTGGTGTTGTCCTCGCTGACCGGCGGCGACGCGCAGGTGGACGTCGCCGAGCGGACCGTCACGGTGCTGACGACGCCGGGCGTGTCCGTCCTGCTGCCCTCGCTGGTGCGGGAGTTGGACGGTGCCGGGGTCGTCGCGCAGGACGTGGCGGTGCGGGCGCCTTCGCTGGACGACGTGTTCCTCGCGCTCACCCAGGAGTCCGCGGACGCGGGGAGGGCCGCCTGATGGCCGTCGCCGCGTACGCCGCCCCGCGACCGTCCGCCGTCGGCCGGCTGCTCTCCGACACCTGGACGTCGATGATCCGCGTCCTGCTCAACTACCGGCGTTCGCCGGGTCTGCTGGCCGCATCGCTCGGCGTCCCGGTGGTCATGGTGGTGGTCTTCGGGTACGTCTTCGGCAGCGCCATGCAGGTACCGGGCGGCGGTGACTACCGGGAGTTCCTGATGCCCGGCCTGTTCGCCATGGTGGCCACCAACGGCATCATGCCCACCATGGTCGGCGCCGCCCGCGACGTAGGGCGCGGGGTCACCGACCGGCTGCGCTCCATGCCGGTCTCCCGCACCGGACTGCTGCTCGGGCAGACCCTCGCCGACCTGCTGGTCAGCGTGGTCGTCCTGGCGCTGCTGGCCCTGGTCGGGCTCGCCGCCGGGTGGCGCGCCCGGCACGGACTCGCCGACGCGGCAGGGGCGTTCGCACTGCTGCTGCTCTTCCGCTTCGTGATGACCTGGGTCGGCACCCTGCTCGGCCTGGCCGTCGGCAAGGAGGAGGCGGCCGGCCAGCTCTCCGTCGCGGTCTTCCCGCTGGCGATGATCACCAACGCCTACGTGCCGACCGGCGGCATGCCCGGCTGGCTGCGGATGCTCGCGGACTGGAACCCGATCAGCTCCGTCGTCCAGGCCTGCCGGGATCTGTTCGGCAACCCCTCGGCGGCCGGTTCCGCCTGGCCGACGCAGCACGCCACGCTCGCCGCGCTGCTCTGGAGCGCCGTGCTGCTCGCGCTCTGCGTGCCGCTCGCCGTAAGGAAGTTCGCCACGCACGGGCGGTGACCAGGGGGCCCGGCACGCCCGTGAAATGTGCTGGACAGCGGGGCCGGTGTGGTCTTGGGTGGGGCGCCATGGAGTACACCCACCTCGGCCGCACCGGCCTGACCGTCTCCCGCCTCTGCCTCGGCACCATGAACTTCGGCCCCCACACCGAGGAAGCCGAGGCCCACCGCCTCATGGACACCGCCCACGAGCGCGGCATCAACTTCTTCGACACCGCCAACAGTTACGGCCGCGACAGCGAGGGCCGGCTGCGGGGCCGCACCGAGGAGATCATCGGCCGCTGGTTCGCCAAGGGCGGCGGCCGCCGCGAGCGCACCGTCCTCGCCACCAAGGCCTACGCCGACATGAGCGACTGGCCCAACGAGGGCAAGCTGTCCGCGCTCGCCATCCGCAAGGCCGTCGAGGCCAGCCTGCGCCGCCTCCAGACCGACCACATCGACCTCTACCAGATGCACCACATCGACCGGGCCACGCCCTGGGAGGAGATCTGGCAGGCGATGGAGGTCCTGGTCGCCCAGGGAAAGATCATCTACGTCGGCTCCAGCAACTTCGCCGGCTGGCACATCGCCCAGGCCCAGGAGGCCGCCCGCGCCCGCCACTTCCTCGGCCTGGTCAGCGAGCAGTCCCTCTACAACCTGCTCGACCGCACCGTCGAGCTTGAGGTCATCCCCGCCCTCCAGCACTACGGCCTCGGGCTGATGCCCTGGTCCCCGCTGCGCAGCGGCCTGCTCGGCGGCGTCCTGCGCAAGGAGCGCGAGGGCACCCGCGACCGCAGCGCCATGGCCTACGCGAGCGAACTCCTCGACCGGCACCGCGACCGCATCCAGGCCTACGAGGACTTCGCCGCCGAGCTCGGCGCCGACCCCGCCGACCTCGCCCTCGCCTGGCTCCTCTCCCGCCCCGCCGTCACCGCCCCCATCATCGGCCCCCGCACCCCGGCCCACCTCGACGCCGCCATCGGCGCGCTCGACCTCAAGCTCGACCAGAAGACCCTCGACCACCTCGACGACCTCTTCCCGGGCCGCCGGCCCGCCCCGGAGGACTACGCCTGGTAGGCCACTCGCTCCCGGCCCCGGCCCCGGCCCCGTCCCCCTGGCGCGGGCCGGGGCCTCGCCGCGGACCCGCCCCG
>NZ_JAHSQD010000765.1 GCF_020103755.1 Streptomyces sp. LS1784 | reverse complement strand
AGACGGCGCCGGGCGGCGGGGGAGCTCGGGTCCGGGCCGGCGTACCGGTGGCCCGGGGCGCCGGCCAGCAGCAGGGAGGCCAGCCGGCGGCCGTGTGCGGCGCTCAGCACGGCGATGCCCCGTCCGGCGGCGGCCTGCTCGTTCTCGGTGTCGCGGTTCATGCCGATGCCGCTCCACAGGCCCCAGGAGATCGTCCAGGCCGGGGTGCCGGTCTCCCGGCGCAGCCGTTCGACGGTGCTCTCCAGGTAGCGGTTGGCGGCGGCGTACCCGGTGGAGCCGACGGCCTCCTGGAGGCCGATCATCGAGGAGAAGGCGACGAACTGCGCGCCGGGCCGCTGCCGGACCAGCTCGATGAGGTGGTCGGTGCCCTCGGACTTGGTCCGGACGGCCTCGCGCCAGCCCTCGGTGTCGGTGTCGGACAGCAGCGCGAGCCGATAGCCGCCGGCCAGGTGGAGCACGCCGTCCAGCGGTGCCTGCCACTCCCGCTCGGCCTCGGCGAGCACCTCCGCCAGTTGCTGACGATCCGTCACGTCGGCCTGGCGGTAGGTGACCTGACCGCCCTGGGCGGCCAGTCGGCGCAGCGCGGAGCGGCGCTCGGCCGCCTCGGCGGTCGGGGAGTCCAGGTCGCTCCGGCCGACGATCAGCAGCCGGGAGCCGTACTCGCGCAGCAGCCCGGGCAGCAGCTCGGCGGCGATCCCGCCGAGGCCGCCGGTGACCAGGTAGCGGGCGCCGGGGGTGAGCAGCGAGCAGCCCGTCCCGGCGGGCCCGAAGGCGGTCTCCGCCGGTCCCAGCCGGGGGACCCAGGAGCGGCCGGCGCGCCAGGCGGATTCGGGCTCCGGCCGGGGATCGGCCAGCAGGGCGAGCAGTGCGGCCGCCTGTTCCGCGGCCGGTGCGTCGCCCGGCAGGTCGAGGTGCCGGGCGGCCGGAACCAGCTGCTCGGCCCGCGCCCCGGCGGTCAGCGCCGCGGTCAACGCGGCTCGCGGCCGGGGTAGTTCACCGGGGAGTACGGCGTGCAGTCCGGCGCTGACCGAGACCAGTTCACGGACCGGCGCCCGCGCCGGGAGCGCCCGCAGCAGGGCGAGCAGCGCCTCGTCCGGCGGCTGCGCCGTTTCGTCGGCCGTCGCACTCCACAGGTAGACCAGCCGGTCGGCGGCCTGGTCCCCGAGGGCCCGCAGCCAGTCCTCGGGGTCGGTGGTCGGTGGCCGGTCCACCACCAGGGTGTTCGGCAGGGCGGATGCCAGCGCTTCGGTCAGGGTGCCGGGGCCGGACGGGCCGAGCAGCAGGATCGTTTCGTCATCCGATGGAGCCGCCGGGGCCCCCGGAACCGGGCGGGGCTCCCAGCCGAGCTGCCGCACGCAGTCCGGCAGCGTCCGGGAGTTGGCCTCGGCCAGGTCCAACGCCACGATGTGGTCGTCGAGTTCGCCGTCCAGCAGACGGCGGCGCAGCGCGGTGCGCTGGATCTTGCCGCTGGTGGTACGGGGGAACTCGGCTGCCGGTACCGGCAGCACCAGGACGGGGACCGGCTGCCGGCGGGCCGCCAGCAGCCGCCGCACCTCCGCGGTGACGGGCGGCGCGGGGGCGTCCGGGTCGTTCGGGACGTAGGCGATCACCAGCTGCTCGGTGCCGGTGCGTTCGTCCGGCACCCCGAAGGCCGCGGCGTGCCCGGAGCGCACCCCCGCCACGGAGGCCACCACGTCCTCCAGCTCGTGGCAGAAGTAGTGCACGCCGTTGACGATGATGATCTCCTTGCGGCGGCCGGTGAGCACCACCTCGCCGTCGGCCAGGAAGGCCAGGTCCCCGGTGTCGAACCAGCCGTCGCCGACGAAGGCCTCGTGGTTGGCCGGCGGGTTGTTCAGGTACCCCGGCGTCACCCGGCCGGAGTGGACCTGGAGCCGGCCGACCCAGTGTTCGGGCAGCACCCGCCCGCTGTCGTCGGTCACCCGTATCCGGGTGCCGGGCGCGGGCCGTCCCATGCTGAGGAAACCGGTGCCGCGCTCCGCCGAGGCCGGGTCGGCGGGCTCCAGCCGGCCGGTCAGCGAGTCGGTGCGCACCAGCCGGCGGGCGCCGTCCTCGTGGTAGCGCTTGTAGGTGATCGCCGTGCAGGTCTCGGCCATGCCCCAGCCCAGCAGCAGGTGCTCGGGCCGGACGCCGAACGGCGCGGTGGCGGCCAGGAACTCGTCCAGCACCGCCTCGGTGCACTGCTCCCCGGCGTTGATCAGCGATTTGACCGCGGACAGGTCCCAGTGGCGGCCGGGGCCCGCCGCCCGGACGGCCTCGGCGACCAGCCGGTAGCCGAAGTTGGGCGACCAGGAGTGCGCCGCCCGGTAGCGCTCCAGTGCGTCCAGCCAGACCAGCGGGTCGGCGAGCACGAGTTCGGTGGGCACCTGCACCTGGTCGGCGGCCAGCACCACGTCGCGCAGGTGGAACATCAGCAGTCCGGCGACGTGGTCCAGGGGCAGCCAGTTGACCGTGGTGTCGGCCGGGTCGCAGCCGTGGGCGACCGCGCCGGCCACGTACTCCAGGATGCCACGGTGGGTGATCTGCACCGCCTTGGACCGCCCGGTGCTGCCGGAGGACAGCTGGAGCATCGCGACGTCACCCGGGGCGGGGGCGTGCTCGGGAGCGGCAGGCCGGTCGCCCTCGGCGGGCCGGTCGACGGCGATCACCCGCAGGCCCGGCGCCGGGTACAGCTCCCCGAGCCGCTCCAGGCCCGCCACCGCAGGCCCGCAGGCGAGCACCGGCGGCTCCTCCAGGGTCTGCCAGGCGTGCCAGAGCTTCTCCAGGACGGGGTTGCGCTCGTGGTAGTCCGGCGGGCGGGCGACCGTCACCGGCTGCATCCCGCCCAGCAGACAGGCCCACAGCGTGGGGAAGTAGAGCTCCGGGTGCGGGACCTGGAGGATCACCCGGTCTCCGGCCCGCAGCCCGGCGGAGGCCAGCGTGCCGAGGATCTCGCGGGACCGGGAGAGGAGGTGGCGGTACGTCAGCCTGGTCGCCTCGCCGCCCGCCTGCACCAGGTGCAGCCCCCGGTCGGGGTGCAGCTCGGCGGCGCGCAGCAGCGCCTCGGGCAGCGTCCGGGGCGCGTCCGGTGCGGTCTCGGGCAGCGGGGCGCCGACGGCCTCCGTCCCGGCGCCCTCGGGTACGGCCGTCGGCTCCGCCGTG
>NZ_JAHSQD010000764.1 GCF_020103755.1 Streptomyces sp. LS1784 | reverse complement strand
CCCGCCCGCCGGAGGCAGCGGCTCGCCGACCGGGGCCCCCGGGGCCGCGGGCTCCTCGCGCCGCCGCCGCTGGGCCTCGACCGCGGCCAGCAGGCCCTGGGGCGTCATGCCGTCGTTGAGCGACTCGTAGAGCAGCTCGGCCAGCAGGTAGCCCGGGGCGAGCCGCAGGACGTGGCCGAGCACGACCCGGGCCGTCGCCGTGTCCCCGGCGACCCAGGACGTCCAGGCCAGCAGGGTGAGCGGGGCCACCGCACAGCCCTCGTACGGCGGCACGGCCCGCCGGGCGAGGAAACGCCAGAGCCGCTCGGCCGGGGCCAGCTCGGCGGGCCGGGCGTACTCGACGCCGCGGTCCCGCACCAGCCGGTCCCGCAGGGCGAGCAGCAGCTGGGCCGTCCGGTCCGCGTCGAGCTCCGTGGCTCCGGCCCGGAACTCGGCGACGGCCTGGTCGAGCAGGGCGATGCGCTGCTCCCGGGCGAGGGCGTCCACGGCCTCCGCCCGGGCGAGCGCCTCGCGCTGGGCGGCGTCCTCCGGCGGGCCGATCGGATCCAGCCCACCGATGATCGCCTTCCGGCTGCCGCGCGGCACCAGGCCGGCGACCGTCGCGGCGGCGGCCGCCGGACCGGGATCGGGGCTGCGCCGCACCGGATTGCCCGCCGGCTCGCAGCACCCGTCGCCGCGGCAGAGGAAGGACCACCAGCGGCCGTCCGAGACGCACAGCGACTCCTTGACCGCCACGCCCCGGCGCCCGAAGGCCGCCCGGAGGGCCTCGGCCAGCGGCCGCAGCCCGTCCACCACCGGCGGTGCGTGGGTCGTGCCGGGATCCTGGCAGAGGTAGAGGAGCACCTGGAGCGGCCGGGCACCGTGCCGCTCGGAGAGGGCGACCAGCAGCGCGGCCGTCTCCTCCGCCGCGGCCGGCCACTGCGCGGGCGACCGCGGCAGGTCCGCCCGGATCACCCCGCCCTGGTGGAGGCCGGGCCCGTGGAGCCCGACCGCGACGATGGAGTCGTCCGGGTGGAAACCCAGGAAGTACGGAAGCAGCTCGGCCATGTCGGCCGGACCACGCATGACGACCGGCCCGTAGTCGGAGGCCGGGCCGAGGGACAGAATGACGTGTTCGTTGTTCATCGCGTTCATGGCCGCAAGAGTGGACGCAATCCGCGGACGATGCCCGAACCGACTTTTTTCCTGTGGATAACTCCGCCTCCGAATTCCCCTTCGCTCATTCGGAGCAGCCGACACTCCCTCCCGCGAGTGGATTTTGACTGCCGTTCAGCGGACCAGCGGATGAAATACACCCCGTCTTCCCCCGTCTCCCCTCCCCCGCATTCGCCGCTTGTCGGCGGTACGGGGTTACATGGACGCCATGCAGCAGCCCGACACCCACACCACCGCCACCGCCGACCGCGCCGAGGTCCGGGCGCGGGCCGAGGCCGTCCTGCGCGAGCTCGCCGGCCCCGGAGCCGTCCTGCGCGAGGACCAGTGGACGGCCATCGAGGCCCTCGTGGTCGACCGCCGCCGCGCCCTGGTCGTCCAGCGCACGGGCTGGGGGAAGTCCGCGGTCTACTTCATCGCCACCGCCCTGCTCCGGGCCCGCGGCGCCGGGCCGACGGTGATCGTCTCGCCGCTGCTCGCCCTGATGCGCAACCAGGTCGAGTCGGCCGGCCGGGCCGGCATCCACGCCCGCACCATCAACTCGGCCAACACCGACGAGTGGGCCGGGATCCAGGACGAGGTCGCCGCCGGGAAGGTCGACATCCTGCTGGTCAGCCCCGAGCGGCTGAACAACCCGGACTTCCGCGACCAGGTGCTGCCCGAGCTCGCCGCCTCCACCGGCCTGCTGGTGGTCGACGAGGCCCACTGCATCTCGGACTGGGGGCACGACTTCCGCCCCGACTACCGCCGGCTGCGCACCATGCTCGCGGACCTGCCGCCCGGCGTCCCGGTGCTGGCCACCACCGCCACCGCCAACGCCCGGGTCACCGCGGACGTCGCCGAGCAGCTCGGCACCGGCGCCACCGACGAGCACGCCCTGGTGCTGCGCGGGCCACTCGACCGGGAGAGCCTCACCCTGGGCGTGCTCTCCCTGCCCGACCCGGCCCACCGCCTCGCCTGGCTGGCCGACCACCTCGACCGCCTGCCCGGCTCGGGCATCGTCTACGCCCTGACGGTGGCCGCGGCCGAGGAGGTGACGGCCTTCCTGCGCGAGCGCGGCTTCCCGGTGGCCTCCTACTCCGGCCGCACCGAGGACGCCGAGCGCCGCACCGCCGAGGCCGACCTGCTGGCCAACCGGGTCAAGGCGCTGGTCGCCACCTCCGCGCTCGGCATGGGGTTCGACAAGCCCGACCTCGGCTTCGTGGTGCACCTCGGCTCGCCCAGCTCGCCGATCGCCTACTACCAGCAGGTCGGCCGGGCCGGGCGTGGGGTGGACCGGGCCGAGGTGCTGCTGCTGCCCGGGCGCGAGGACGAGGCGATCTGGCGCTACTTCGCGTCGCTGGCCTTCCCGCCGGAGGAGCAGGTGCGCCGCACCATCGACGCACTGGCCGCGGCCGGCCGGCCGCTCTCCACCGCCGCTCTGGAGCCCCGGGTGGACCTGCGCCGGGCCCGGCTGGAGACCATGCTCAAGGTTCTCGACGTGGACGGTGCCGTCCGCCGGGTCAAGGGCGGCTGGACGGCCACCGGCCAGAGCTGGGAGTACGACACCGCCCGTTACGCCAAGGTCGCCGCCTCCCGGGAGGCGGAGCAGCGGGCGATGCGCGAGTATGCGGCGGGCACGGAGTGCCGGATGGAGTTCCTGCGCCGGCAGCTGGACGACGAGCAGGCCGCGCCGTGCGGGCGGTGCGACAACTGCGCGGGGCCGCTGCACACTCCGGACGTCTCCGCCGAGACGCTGACGGCCGCCCGGGCCGCGCTCGGCCGCCCGGGCGTGAGCTTCGAGCCGCGCCGGCTCTGGCCGACCGGGATGGACGCGCTCGGGGTGCCGCTCAAGGGCCGGATCCCGGCGGGCGAGCAGGCGGAGAGCGGCCGGGCGCTGGGGCGGCTGTCCGACATCGGCTGGGGCAACCGGCTGCGCACCCTGCTCGCCGAGCAGGCGCCGGACGTGCCGGTGCCCGGCGAGGCGGTGGACGCGCTGGTGGCGGTGCTCGCCGACTGGGCCCGCGGCCCGGGC
>NZ_JAHSQD010000763.1 GCF_020103755.1 Streptomyces sp. LS1784 | reverse complement strand
TGCCGCCGACCAGTCCGGCGAGCGCGACCTGTGCGGCGGGCCGCCAGTCCGACAGCACGAGCAGCAGCCCGCCCGTCAGCGCGAGCCCGGCCCACCACAGCACGCAGGCCGCGGCGGCCGTACGGGTGGAGCGGGGCCGGTCGGCGCCGGCCTGGAGGTCGGCGATGGCGGGCAGGTACCAGACACAGCCGCTCGCGGTGAGGGCGGCGGTGCCGATGGCGAGAACGGTGTGGTTCACGACCCGGCCTTCCTGGTCACGAAGGGGTGAGGAGGGTGAGGAGCGGACAGGCCGTCCCCGCCCGCCCGGGGGCAGCGACGCGGGCGGGGACGGCGTTCGGGGGGAGCGGGCTCAGCCGCCCGAGGAGGACGGATCGGTGGGCGCGGAGGGCTGGGAGGCGAGGGCGGAGGCCGCCCGGTCCGCCCGGCTCAGCGGCCGGTCGTACTTCGCCGGCTCCACGTCGCCCAGGTGCTTGGCGGGCTTCCCGCTGTGCTCCAGCACGTCCCGGGCCGCGATGTCCGGGTGGTGGAGGTCGAAGGCCGGGGATTCGGAGCGGATCCGCGGCAGCTTGACGAAGTTGTGCCGCGGCGGCGGGCAGGAGGTCGCCCACTCCAGCGAGCGGCCCCAGCCCCACGGGTCGTCCTCGGTGACCTTCTCGCCGTACTTGGCGGTCTTCCAGACGTTGTAGAGGAACGGCAGGATCGACAGGCCGAGCAGGAACGAGCCGATGGTGGAGACGGTGTTCAGGGTGGTGAAGCCGTCCGAGGCCAGGTAGTCGGCGTAGCGGCGCGGCATGCCCTCCACGCCCAGCCAGTGCTGGACCAGGAAGGTGGCGTTGAAGCCGACGGTCAGCGTCCAGAAGGTGATCCGGCCGAGCCGCTCGTCGAGCTTCTTCCCGGTCATCTTGGGCCACCAGAAGTGGAAGCCGGCGAACATCGCGTACACCACGGTGCCGAACAGCGTGTAGTGGAAGTGGGCGACGACGAAGTACGAGTCGGAGACGTGGAAGTCGATCGGCGGGGCCGCGAGCAGCACGCCGGTCAGACCGCCGAACAGGAAGGTGACCAGGAAGCCGACCGTCCAGAGCATCGGGGTCTCGAAGCTCAGTGAGCCCTTCCACATGGTGCCGACCCAGTTGAAGAACTTCACCCCGGTCGGGACCGCGATCAGGAAGGTCATGAACGAGAAGAACGGCAGCAGCACCTGTCCGGTGACGTACATGTGGTGCGCCCACACCGTCACCGACAGACCCGCGATGGCCACCGTCGCGGCGATCAGGCCGGCGTAGCCGAACATCGGCTTGCGGCTGAACACCGGGATGACCTCCGAGACGATCCCGAAGAACGGCAGCGCCAGGATGTAGACCTCGGGATGCCCGAAGAACCAGAACAGGTGTTGCCAGAGCATCGCCCCGCCGTTGGCCGGGTCGAAGACGTGCGAGCCGAACTTGCGGTCGCACTCCAGCGCCAGCAGCGCGGCGGCCAGCACCGGGAAGACCAGCAGCACCAGCACCGAGGTGAGCAGCACGTTCCAGCAGAAGATGGACATCCGGAACATGGTCATTCCGGGCGCGCGCATGCAGATGATGGTGGTGATGAAGTTGACGGCGCCGAAGATGCTGCCGAAGCCGGACAGCGTCACGCCCATGATCCACATGTCGGCGCCGACGCCGGGCGAGTGGATCGCGTCGGACAGCGGCGCGTAGAGGAACCAGCCGAAGTCGGCGGCGCCCTGCGGGGTCGCGAAGCCGGCCGCGGCGATCAGCGAGCCGAACATGAACAGCCAGTAGGACAGCATGTTCAGCCGCGGGAAGGCGACGTCCGGCGCGCCGATCTGGAGCGGCATGATCCAGTTGGCGAATCCGGTGAACAGCGGCATCGCGAACAGCAGCAGCATCACCGAGCCGTGCATGGTGAAGGCCTGGTTGAACTGCTCGTTGGAGAGGATCTGCGTTCCGGGCCGGGCGAGTTCGGCGCGCATGACCAGGGCGAGGATGCCGCCGATCAGGAAGAACGCGAACGAGGACACCAGGTACATGGTGCCGATCGTCTTGTGGTCGGTGGTGGTCAGCAGTCTGACCGCGGCCGAACCGGGCCTCCTCGGCCTGGCCGCCCCTGCGGGAAGGGCCGTTGGCGGTGAGGTGGGGTCGCCCTGTGCCTGGGTGGCGCTCAAGGACGCACTCCTTCGGAACATCGTACGAATGGATGGCGATCCATGATCCGAACAGGCCGCCTCCGCGCCCCAGGGCCCTTCGGCCCGCCCGTCAGGGGCCGCTGGGCCCGAGTTCCCGGGGCCCGACCGGGACCTCCCGACCGCGGGCCCGGGACCTCCTGACCCGCCGTCGGGCGACCGCCCGCTCGGTGACCCGCCCGCTCGGGCCGCGCTCACCACGGCGCGGAGCCCCGGTCGAGAACCGCCGGAACGCGCCCTTGCCCACCGCCCCGCGCCCGCGCCCGAAGGCCCCCGGCGAGCCGCCCGTCCACCCGGCCCGACAGGACCCCGCCACCCCGCCCGACCTGCCGGAACACCGTCCGCACAGCCGTGCGGAACCCACCCTCCGACCCACCCGCCGACACCCCGGTTGTGTGCACGACGTGACCGAACCCGGCCGATTCCGTGCCCTTCAGCGCCGATCGACCGTCAAGTAGCCTGCGCGCACCACCGCACGGCCGCCCCGTCACACTGCCGCCGCCCACGCTCCGGAGGTACGCCGATGCCCCTGGCCCAGCCCGCCACCCCCGCCCGGACCGCCACCCCCGCCCGGCTGCACTTCTCCGTGCTCGGCCCGGTCACCGGCGAGGCCGGCGGCCGCCCGCTGGCCCTCGGGCCCCTGAAGCAACGGCTGGTGCTGGCCGTCCTGCTGAGCCGCGCCAACACCGCCGTCCCGGTCGACCTGCTCATCGACACGCTCTGGCCCGAGGAACCGCCGCGCACCGCCCGGAAGAACCTCCAGGTCTACGTCTGCACCCTGCGCACCCTGCTCGGCCGCGAGGAGGGACCCGACCGGCTCGTCCACTCGGCCGCCGGCTACCTGCTGCGGGTCGCCGAGCCCGAGCTGGACCTGCTCCGCTTCCGTGCCCTCGCCCGGGCCGGCCGGGCCGCCGCCGACGGCGGAGCGCTCGCCCCCGCCGCCCGCCTGCTGCGCCAGGCCCTCGACCTGTGGCAGGGCCCGC
>NZ_JAHSQD010000762.1 GCF_020103755.1 Streptomyces sp. LS1784 | reverse complement strand
CGATCCGGCCCGGGGCCGGCTGACCACGGCCCCGGCCCGAGCCCCGGCTTGCACCCGGGCCGGCGACCCCGGCGGCTCACACCCCCTGGGTCGCCGTCACCCGGCCGTCCGCGATCGCCGCCACCAGCTCGCCGTGGTCCGCCGCCGTACGGTCCGCGTAGCGCAGGGCGAAGTCGGCGACGGCCTCGGCGAAGGTGTCCGCGCGGCCGAGGTAGCCGGCGATGGCCAGGCGGTCGCCGGTGCGGGCGTGGGCACGGGCGAGGGTGCGGCCGCAGAGGTCGGCGTAGGCGCACAGGCCGGAGGGGGTGAGGTCGGCGATGTCCGTCGAGCCCTTCATGTCGCGCAGTTGGCGGCCGTAGTAGTGCCGCCCGGCGGGGCCGGTGGTCCAGCCGAGGAAGATGTCGCTGGCGGCCTGCATCAGGTGCTGCCCGGTGACCACCCGGCGGCCGCCGTGGTGGACGGCCACCTCGGCGTCCACCCGCACCGGCGGCAGGTGCTCCTCCAGCACCGACCGGCCGGCCTCCTTCAGCTGGAGGAACAGCGGGTCGCGGCCGTCCCGGCCTTCCAGCAGCACGATGTAGCAGCGGGTGCCGACGCTGCCCACGCCGACCACCTTGGTCGCCGCGTCGACGAAGCGGTAGCGGTCCATCAGCACCCGGCGGTCCTCCGCGAGGGTCGACCGGTAGTCGCTGAACACCTTGCCGATGGCGCGCAGTTCGGCCGGTTTCAACGGTTCGATCAGTGGCGGCGCGCTGATGATCCGGCGCTGGCCGTCCCGTTCCTCGGTGAGCTTGCCGAAGGCCTGGAGGCTGGTGCGGCGCCGGGCGCGGGCGAGGCTTGCCTCGGCCTGCCTGCGCTGCCCGGGCTTGCGCAGCAGCGCCGGCAGGTCGACGGTGTCCACCCGGGCGTACCAGACGTCGAGTTCGCCCATCCCGGCCAGTCGCCGCATGCCGCCCGCGTACGCCCGGACGGCGGCGAGCGCGGCCCGGCGCGCCCGGCGCTCGTCCTGGCCGTTGTCCCGGGCGGCGACGGCGACGCTGGCGGCGAGCCGTTTGACGTCCCATTCGAAGGGGCCGGGGAAGGTCTCGTCGAAGTCGTTGACGTCGAAGAGCAGCGCGCGCTCCGGCGAGGCGTACACGCCGAAGTTCAACAGGTGGGCGTCGCCGCAGAGTTGGACGGTGAGGCCGGTGTCGGGGAGGGCCCCGAGGTCGGCCGCCAGTACGGCGGCGGCGCCGCGCAGGTAGGCGAACGGGCTCTCCGCCATCCGCCCGTAGCGGATCGGCAGCAGCCGGGCGACCCGGTCCTCGCCCTGCCGTTCCAGCACGTCGAGCGGGTCCGGCCGTTCGGCGGCGGGGATCCACCGGCCGTGGGCGGAGCGGGAGACGCGCTCCCGGGCGGCCCGGCCGCGCCCGCGGCGTTCGGCGAGGGTGGTCATGCGGCGGCTCCGTCCGTCGGCGGGTCCTTCTTCCCGCGACGCTAGGGCAGGAGTGCCGGAGGGCGCAGCGCACGCCCTCCGGCACTCCGCCGTCCGGGTGAACCGGGCGGCTCGGAACCGGCCGGATCGCCGGACAGCGGACTCATCGCACGGCGGACTCATCGCACGGTGAAGTCCGCCATCATCGCCATGTCCTCGTGCTCCAGGTTGTGGCAGTGCAGCATGTACGCCCCCGCGTAGTCGGTGAAGCGCACCAGCACCTCCACCGCCTCGGCCGGGCGCAGGTCCACGGTGTCCTTCCACCCCGCGTCGTACGGGCCCGGGTCCGCGCCGTTGCGGCCGATCACCTGGAAGTGGTCCAGGTGGACGTGCACCGGGTGGTGCAGGTCGGTGGAGAAGCGCCAGCGCTCGACCGCGCCGAGGGCGGGCGTGGCGACGCTCCGGCCGGGCTGGTACGGGCGGCCGTTGACGGTCCAGCCGTCGCCGCGGCTGCGCCGGAAGGTGAACTCGCGGGTGGTGACGGCGGCGGAGGCGTCCAGGGCCTCGACGGTGGCGAGCCGGTCGGGCACCGTCGCGTCGTCGGTCGGTTGCTTCGCGGTGACGTCGAAGCGCATCACCTCGGCGGTCCGGCCGGTGCCGAAGCGGTTGACCAGCCGGACCCGGGTGCCGGGCGCGTAGCGGGAGAAGTCGACCACGACGTCGAAGCGTTCGGCGGGCGCGATCTCGATCCCGTCGTGCCGGATCGGGGCGGCGAGCAGGCCGCCGTCGGAGCCGATCTGGACCAGTGCGCCACCGCCGGCCGGCTGCGGGTCCAACTCCAGCCGGTAGAGCCGGGCGTTGGAGGCGTTGAGCAGCCGCAGCCGGTAGCGGACCCGGTCGACGTCCAGCCGCGGCCAGGGCGCGCCGTTGACCAGGATCACGTCGCCGAGCACGCCGTTGGCGTAGGCGTCGGTGACGCCCGGCTCGGCGAGCCGGGGGTCGACGGCGGGGTAGCGGAAGGAACCGTCGGCGGCGAAGGAGCGGTCGGCGATCATCAGCGGCAGGTCCCGCTCGCCGCGCGGCAGCGGCAGCGCGGCCTCCTCGTCGTCGTGCACGAGGTGGAAGCCGGCCAGTCCGCGCCAGACGCCGGGGCCGGTGAAGCCCATCCGGTGGTCGTGGTACCAGAGGGTGGCGGCGCGTTGCCTGCCGGGATAGGTGTACGTGCGCTCGCCGACGGCGGTGCGGGCCGCCGCATGGTCCATGCCCGCCATGCCCGCCATGCCCGCCATGGCATGGGCTGCGTCCGCCGACGACCCCACCGGCAGCAGCAGGTCCACCGGGTAGCCGTCGCTGTCCGCCGGGGTGTGCCCGCCGTGCAGGTGCGTCACCGAGGGCACCGGCAGCTCGTTGCGGTGCTTGACCACCGCCGCCCGCCCGGTGCGGGTGACCACGGTCGGCCCCGGGAAGCTGCCCCCGTACGTCCAGGCCTCGGTCCTCACCCCGGGCAGGATCTCCAACGTGGCGGCCTGCTGGGTGATCTCGTAGTAGTCGCTGGTCCCGTCGGTGCGCACCGGTGACAGCACGGCCGGCACCGGCAGAGGGGCCCGGAAGGCCTCCGGCAGGTCGAGTTCGCTGCTCAGCAGCCGCCCGGGGCGGCCCTCCGCCAGCAGCCGGGCGGCGGAGGGGACGGCGACGGCGGCCAGGGCGCCCGCGCCGAGGACGGAGGCGCCGATGCCCAGGAACCGGCGCCGGTTCACCGGGGCACCTCGA
>NZ_JAHSQD010000761.1 GCF_020103755.1 Streptomyces sp. LS1784 | reverse complement strand
GCCACGGTGCGCACCGCCACCGAACCCGCCGGGGCGCTCAGCCGCAGCCAGCCGCCCGCCCGGTGCACGGTCAGCGGGGCTCCGGGCTTCAGGAAACCGATCACGTACGCGGCGTGCAGCGCGCGCAGCGGCAGTTCGGGCAGCGCGGTCACCGGGCGGGACCAGATCTCGTCGGCCAGCGCGTCCAGCGCCGCGCGGCTGCGGTGGTGCGCCGGGACGGCCTCGCTGCGCTCGCGGAACTCCTGCACCCCGGCCATGAGTTCGGGGTACACCTCGGCCGCCGGCGGGGCACCGACCGGCCGCCAGCCGGTGCGCGGCGGCAACAGTCCCGCCCAGGCCGGGCCGGTCACCGGCGCGGGCAGCGCGACGGCGCCCGCCTCGGCGTCCACGCCGTCCAGCAGTTGGCCCGCCGAGACGGTGAGGTCCACCGGCTCGTCCAGGCCGCCCAGCCGCACGGTGCGGATCGCCAGCGCGCCCGAACCGCCCAGCGGCAACCGTCCGAAGACCGCCAGCACGCCGTCCCCGCCGCCCTGGCCCACCGCCTGGAGCCGGACGGCCGCCGCCCGGTCGAAGCGCAGCAGGCGCAGCAGGAAGGCGGAGAGGTCGGCGGCCTCCCCGGTGTCGGCCAGGGCGAGACGGGCGGTGATGGTCACAGCGGTTCAGCTCGAATCGTCAGATGGGGTCAGACGGCGGCGACTGCCGGCTCTTCGTCCATGAAGCGGCCGAGGAACTCCCGCTCCACCGGCGAGATCCGGCGCGGCCGGCCCTCGGCCAGATCGTAGGGGACGACCACGGTGGACGCCCGGACGTACACGATGTCGCTGCCGTCCTCGGCAACGTCCTTGATCTCGTACGAGACGGTCAGCGAGGCGCCGCCGATCTTCGTCACCCAGGTCTCGACGGTGACCGGCTCGGGCCGGTGCACCAGCGGACGCTTGTAGTCGATCTCGTGGCGCGCCACCACCGAGCCGCCCGCGAACTCCCCGGCGCCGGCCGCGGCGGCCTGGGTGAACATGAAGTCGATCCGGGCCTCCTCCAGGTAGCGCAGGAAGACCACGTTGTTGACGTGCCCGAAGGCGTCCATGTCGGACCAGCGCAGCGGGCAGGCGTAGATGTGGCGAGCCACGGGAGTTCTCCTCGGTGTCCGGTCGCCCGCCGCCGTGCACCGCCGGTGCGGCGGACGGTGGCGACGGGCCGCGGCCCGGCAGGCCGCCCCGGAGGGCAGTCTGCCGGGCCGTCGTGACGGCTGGGTGTCAGCCTCGGGTCAGCTTCTTGTAGGTGGCCCGGTGCGGACGGGCGGCGTCGGCGCCGAGCCGCTCGATCTTGTTCTTCTCGTACGACTCGAAGTTGCCCTCGAACCAGAACCACTTGCTGTCGCCCTCGTAGGCGAGGATGTGGGTGGCCACTCGGTCCAGGAACCAGCGGTCGTGGGAGATGACCACGGCGCAGCCGGGGAACTCCAGCAGGGCGTTCTCCAGCGAGGAGAGCGTCTCGACGTCGAGGTCGTTGGTGGGCTCGTCGAGGAGCAGCAGGTTGCCGCCCTGCTTGAGGGTGAGCGCCAGGTTCAGACGGTTGCGCTCACCACCGGAGAGCACACCGGCCGGCTTCTGCTGGTCCGGGCCCTTGAAGCCGAAGGCCGACACGTAGGCGCGGGACGGCATCTCGACCTGGCCGACGTTGATCCAGTCCAGACCGTCGGAGACGACCTCCCAGAGGGTCTTCTTCGGGTCGATGTTGGAGCGGGTCTGGTCGACGTAGCTGATCTTGACGGTGTCGCCGACCTTGACCGTGCCGCTGTCCGGGGTCTCCAGGTCCTGGAGCATCTTGAACAGGGTGGTCTTGCCGGCGCCGTTCGGGCCGATGATGCCGACGATGCCGTTGCGCGGCAGGGTGAAGCTCAGGTCGTCGATCAGGACCTTCTCACCGAAGGCCTTGTTGAGGTTCTCGACCTCGATGACGACGTTGCCCAGGCGCGGGCCCGGCGGGATCTGGATCTCCTCGAAGTCCAGCTTCCGCATCTTGTCCGCCTCGGCGGCCATCTCCTCGTAGCGGGCCAGACGGGCCTTGGACTTCGCCTGGCGCCCCTTGGCGTTGGAGCGGACCCACTCCAGCTCCTCCTTGAGGCGCTTGGCGCGCTTCGCGTCCTTCTGCCCCTCGACCTTGAGACGCGACTGCTTGGTCTCCAGGTAGGTGGAGTAGTTGCCCTCGTAGCCGATGGCGCGGCCGCGGTCGAGCTCCAGGATCCAGCCGGCCACGTTGTCCAGGAAGTACCGGTCGTGGGTGACGGCCACGACGGTGCCCTTGTACTTGGCCAGGTGCTGCTCCAGCCAGTTCACCGACTCGGCGTCCAGGTGGTTGGTGGGCTCGTCGAGCAGCAGCAGGTCCGGGGCCTCCAGCAGCAGCTTGCAGAGCGCGACGCGGCGCTTCTCGCCACCGGAGAGCTTGGTGACCGCCCAGTCGCCGGGCGGGCAGCCCAGGGCGTCCATGGCCTGCTCCAGCTGGGCGTCCAGGTCCCAGGCCTCGGCGTGGTCCAGCTCCTCCTGGAGCTTGCCCATCTCGTCCAGCAGGGCGTCCGAGTAGTCGGTCGCCATCAGCTCGGCGATCTCGTTGAAGCGGTCGAGCTTCCCCTTGATCTCCTTGACGCCGTCCTGGACGTTCTCCAGGACCGTCTTGGACTCGTCCAGCGGCGGCTCCTGGAGCAGCATGCCGACGGTGAAGCCGGGCGAGAGGAAGGCGTCGCCGTTGGAGGGCTGCTCCAGGCCGGCCATCATCTTCAGCACGGTGGACTTACCGGCACCGTTGGGGCCCACGACGCCGATCTTCGCTCCGGGGAGGAAGCTGAGCGTCACGTCGTCAAGGATGACCTTGTCTCCGTGAGCCTTGCGCACCTTGCGCATCGTGTAGATGTATTCCGCCACGTGAGATCGCTCCGGCGTCGTCGGGAGTAATTCGGCTTGCAGCCTTCCATTGTGCCGCACCCGGCCCGGAGCCCCGAATCGCCCGGGTGACCCCACGGGGGTATCCGCAGCCGCTCTCCACCGGCAGGAGCCCCGCGGCCCGGTTCCCCCTCCGCCACGGCCGTCCCGCACCCGGAACCACGGCGGCCCGGCTCGGCCCCTCGGCCCCCTCACCACGGCCGACGCCCCTGCCCGCCCCGCGCCGCACAGCGCGACGGCCCGGCTCCCC
>NZ_JAHSQD010000760.1 GCF_020103755.1 Streptomyces sp. LS1784 | reverse complement strand
TCGAGCGCGCCCTGCCGTCCGACCTGCCCGCCACCGACGTGCTCGGCCTGGCCGAGCACGGGTCGGCCAACCGCCTCGGCGGTGCCGACCTCGGCTCGAACAACCCGCTGTCCGGCCTCACCGGCTCGCTCGGCCCGATCGGCGGCCTGCTGGGCGGTCTCAACGGCGGCAAGCTCAACGGCCTGCCGCTGTAACCCCCGTTTCCGGGGAGCATGCCGAAGGGGGCCGGTGTCCGTGACACCGGCCCCCTTCGCCGTACGGTCTCCCGCGTGCGGTCAGCGCGCCGCGCCCAGCCGCTCCACGGCCGCGGCGACCCGCTCGTCGGTCGCCGTGAACGCGACCCGCACGAAGCGGTCGCCGGCCGGCCCGTAGAAGTCGCCGGGTGCCACCAGGATGCCCAGTTCGGCCAGTTCGGCCACGGTCTCCCAGCACGGGCGGTCCTGGGTCGCCCACAGGTAGAGGCTCGCCTCGGAGTGCTCGATCCGGAAGCCGTACGCCTCCAGCGCCGCCCGCAGCGCCGAGCGCCGGGCCGCGTACCGCTCGCGCTGCTCGGCCACGTGCGCGTCGTCCGCGAGCGCGGCGACCGTCGCCGCCTGCACCGGCGCCGGCACGATCATGCCGCCGTGCTTGCGCACCTCCAGCAGCTCCTTGACCACCACCGGGTCGCCCGCCACGAAGGAGGCGCGGTAGCCGGCCAGGTTGGAGCGCTTGGAGAGCGAGTGGACGGCCAGCAGGCCCTCGTGGCCGTCGCCGCAGACGTCCGGGTGCAGGACGGAGACCGGGTCGGCCTCCCAGCCCAGCTCCAGGTAGCACTCGTCGCTGACCAGCAGGGCCCGGTGCTCCCGGGCCCACTCGACGGCGCGGCGCAGCTCGTCCGCGCCCAGCACCCGGCCGGTCGGGTTGGACGGCGAGTTCACCCAGAGCAGGCGCACCCGGGAGCCGTCCAGCTCGTCCACCGAGTCGTACTCGACCGGCTCGGCGCCGCACAGCCGGGCGCCCACCTCGTAGGTCGGGTAGGCCAGGCGCGGGTAGGCGACCTGGTCACCGGGGCCGAGGCCGAGCTGGGTCGGCAGCCAGGCCACCAGCTCCTTGGAGCCGACGGTCGGCAACACGGCCTGCGGGCCGATCTGCGCGCCGAGCCGGCGGTGCAGCCAGCCGGCGATCGCCTCGCGCAGCTCCAGCGGGCCCCAGACGGTCGGGTAGCCCGGCGTGTCGGTGTGCGCGGCCAGCGACTTCTGGATCACCTCGGGTACCGGGTCCACCGGGGTGCCGACGGAGAAGTCGCAGAGCCCGCCGGGGTGGGCCAGGGCGGTCGTCTTGTACGGCTCCAGCTTGTCCCAGGGGAAGACCGGGAGCTTGTCCGAAACGCGGCGCGCCGCCCCCGGGTGGCCCGGGAACGGCGCGCGCGTGCTGTTGGTGCTCACAGCTGATCTGCCACCAAATCGTCAGTGGTCGGCGTTCTGCGGCGGCAGAGCGGCGATGAACGGGTGGTCACGCTCGATCAGGCCGAGCTTGGAGGCGCCACCGGGCGAACCCAGGTCGTCGAAGAACTCGACGTTCGCCTTGTAGTAGTCCTTCCACTCCTCCGGAGTGTCGTCCTCGTAGAAGATCGCCTCGACCGGGCAGACCGGCTCGCACGCGCCACAGTCGACACACTCATCCGGGTGGATGTAGAGCGATCGCTCGCCCTCGTAGATGCAGTCAACCGGGCACTCTTCGATGCACGCCTTGTCCTTCACGTCGACACAAGGCTGCGCGATGACGTAGGTCACGCTGTCGTTCCTCCTCGGAAGGGCCTTGCGGCCCGTTCTGTTCTGCTGCCGTGCGCGGTGAGCGCGGCGTCGTCGATGCCCGCCCCTAGTATCGCGGGTCGGAGACCGCAATTGCACAGGAGGTGGCCAGATGGCGACGGACAACCCGGTCGACGGCCGTCCGGAGGTCCGGATAGACCGCTCTGACGTGGGACGACGCGTGTCCGTCCGCCGCCTCGCGGAGTTCGTGGACGACCGGCCGGTGTTCCGGGATTCGATCGGCGTGCTCACTTCGTGGGACGATCATGGATTGACGATCGTCCCGCGCTCCGGTGAGCCGGTGTTCCTGCCGGAGAAGCTGCTGGTCGCAGGCAAGGTCGTGCCGCCGTTTCCGGCCCGGCGCGCCCCCTTGCCGGTCGCCACGCCGGTCGAGCTGCAGCGGATCGCCGGGCGGGGCTGGCCGGCCGTCGAGCAGGAGCCGCTCGGCGAGTGGACGCTGCGCGCCGCGGCCGGGTTCACCCGGCGGGCCAACTCCGTCCAGGCCCTCGGGGACCCGGGACTGCCGCTGCCCCGGGCGCTGGAAGCCGTCCGCGACTGGTACGCGGCGCGCGGGCTGCCCGCGTACGTCGAGGTGATCTCCCCCGGCTCGCCGCAGACGCTGGTCGCCGAACTCGACCGGCTCGGGGCCGGGTACGCGCCCACCCTGGTCCGCACCGCCCCGCTGGCCGGGCTCGCCCGGACCGGCGCCGGGCACGAGAGGGTCCGGCTGGCGCGGACCGCGGACGCCCGGTGGCTGTCGGTGTACCGGCGGGTGAGCGGCGACCCGGCGGTGGAGGAGGCCGCCCGGCAGGTGCTGCACGGCGGTCCCTCGGTCTGGTTCGCCACCGTGCCGGGCGCCCCCGGGCAGCCGCCGCTGGCGATCGGGCGCTGCGTCATCGAGGGGGCCTGGGCCTGCTTCGGCGCGATCGAGGTCCAGCCGTACGCCCGGCGGGCCGGGCTGGCGACGACGGTCATGGCGGTGCTCGCCTCGCGCGCGGCCGAGGAGGGCGCGAGCGGCGGGTACCTCCAGGTCGAGGCGGAGAACGCGGCGGCGATCGCGCTCTATGACGGACTCGGCTTCACGACCAGTCACACTTACCACTACGCCCTTCTTCCCCAGGGGTAGCCGCCAGGCCGTACCGTCCGTCCGATCGCCCGCTTGCCCGTCCACCGCCTTGCCCGTCCACCGCCTTGTCCGTCCGCCGTACGAAAGCCGTCGCCGTCACCGTGACCGAGCAGAGCAGAGACCGCTTCCGGACCGCCGCCCGCGCCGAGCAGCCCGACCCGGTGCTGCTGTGCCTGCTCGCCGCCGCCGAGCACGGCATGGTGCCCGACCCCGGCGACCCCGGTGAGCCGCCGGGCGTGGACGCGCTGCTCGCCGCCTGCGAGGCCGCGCTGGAGCG
>NZ_JAHSQD010000076.1 GCF_020103755.1 Streptomyces sp. LS1784 | reverse complement strand
GCCGGCATCACCGGTGTGCTGCTGGCCGCCCGACTGGCCGTGCCGGTCGTCGCCGCCGCGCTCGACGTGCCCGGCTCGGTGGCCGCGGCCGTCAACCACCTCAAGGACACCGGCTCGCAGCGCCCGGCGCTGGCCCCGCTGGTGATCGGCCCGGAGGCGGACTCCGAGCTGCTCGCCACCGCCGCCGAGGAGACCGGCTGCCCGTCGGCCGCGCCGCTGGGCGCGTACCCGTCGGTCGGCCAGCTGATCGCCTCCACGTACCTGGCCGCACTGCCCGCGCCGTCCCCGGAGGACCTGGCGCGGGCCGAGGCGGAGGCGGCGGCCGCCGCCGAGGCCGAGGGGGCCGTGGAGGGCACTCGTGGCGCCCACGCGGCCACCGAGGGAGCCTCGGGGCAGTAGTCGACACCGCGCGCCGGTTCGCGCGCACCGAAGGGTCCGGAACGGCTTGCGTTCCGGACCCTTCGCTTTCCCCTTCTTGCCCCGTGCGTCCCGTGCGGGAGCCGAACGGCAACGAAGTGAAATGTCCGTTCTGGTGCTATTTGAAAGGAAATAGGGGGCGCCCGTCCAGGCGCGCGAATCGCGGCCGCTCCCCCACCTGTCCGAGTAAGCCGCTCCGCAATTCGACGCACCGTCACGGCCTTCCTGAGGCGGAGCCAGTTGTGGATTCCCGCAATAGCGTTGCGCACAAATGATCATTTGCGATCATGACTGCCTGCAATTTTGGCAGTTTCGACTAAACCGTGATGTACATCACAGCCATTTGCAGTTTGAACTTAAGTCTGATTAACGTGCTCCCCGTTCGTAACCACACGAACCCGGTTCATCCGCAACGCCGAGTCCTGCCGTCGGATGTCCTGGCAGCGCGAAAACGCACCACGGCAGGAGCGGGGGACCCACAGGTAAGTCGCCCCGGGCCGGTCTCCGGAACGGTCCAGGGCTAGGGGTGAAGCCGCGCCCACCGCGCGGCCGGGCAACTCCAGCCCGAATCCGACAGCTCACCTCGCAGGCGTGGGAGAGGACCGCGTCTTCATGCTGCCCACCAACGGCACTCGCCTGTCCAGCCGCACCCACCGCGTGATCGCCGCCCTCGGCGTCGCGGGCGTCGGCCTCACCGTCCCCTGCCTCACCTCCGGCGCCGCCTCCGCCGCCTCCGTCGCCACCTGGGACAAGGTCGCCCAGTGCGAGAGCGGCGGCAACTGGAGCATCAACACCGGCAACGGCTTCTACGGTGGCCTCCAGTTCACCTCCAGCACCTGGTCCGCCTTCGGTGGCACGACCTACGCGGCACGCGCCGACCTGGCCACCAAGGACCAGCAGATCGCCGTCGCCGAGAAGGTCCTCGCCTCGCAGGGCCCCGGCGCCTGGCCGGTGTGCTCCGTCCAGGCGGGCCTCACCAAGGGCGGCGCCGCCGCCTCGGTCGACACCTCGGCGGGCTCCACCGCCGGTTCGTCCGCCGCCAAGCCCGTCCAGCAGAACGTCAAGCCGGCCGCTCCGGCCGCGAAGCCCGCCGCCAAGCCCGCGCAGCCCCAGACCCCGGCCGCCAAGCCCGCCGCGCCCGCCGCGCCCGTCCAGGGCGGGGACTACACCGTGGTCGAGGGCGACTGGCTGTCCTCGATCGCCGACCAGCACAACGTGCAGGGCGGCTGGCAGCGGCTGTACGAGCTGAACCGCGGCACCCTGACCGAGGGCCCGGACAGCATCTACCCGGGCCAGCACCTGTCCCTCGGCGGCAACGGCCAGGCCGGCCAGTCCTCCACCGCCGGCTCGGACTTCACCTGGTTCGACCGCTCGCAGAAGTCCGGTCAGTCCGCGAACGGAGGTGCGGTGAACGCCCGGCCGACCGCGCAGACCCAGGCGCAGGCCCCGGCCGCCAAGCCGGCCGCCAAGCCCGCTCCGCAGACCCAGGCCCCCGCCGCCACCGGCGGCATGGCCGCCGCGATCTCCTTCGCCGAGTCGAAGGTCGGTCAGGCGTACGTCTACGGCGGCACCGGCAACGGCGGCTGGGACTGCTCCGGTCTGACCCAGGCCGCACTGCGCGCCGCGGGCATCTCCATCCCGCGCGTCGCCGCCGACCAGGCCGCCGCCAGCACCCACGTCTCGCTGGACAGCCTCCAGCCTGGCGACCTGCTCTTCTGGTCCAACAACGGCAAGGACTCCGGCGTCTACCACGTCGCGATCTACGTCGGCAACGGCAAGTACGTCGAGGCCGCAAACCCGAGCTCGGGCGTCCGTGAGCAGAGCATCGCCAACTGGGCCCCGGACTTCGCCGGCCGGGTCTGAGGACGGCGCAACGGCGGGCGGGCAACCAGTGACAGCCGACGGATAACGAAGAACAGATAACAGATTTCAACATCTGTCATCTGTCGCCTGTTACCCGCCGGTCGTCATCCGCACGCTGACCACCCACCACCCCCGGGGAGAGTCTGGTCGCTCCTCTCCGGGGGTTCCGGCGTTCCCGCCGACGGTTCCGGAGTCCCCCTCCGGCGGTTCCGCCATATCCCGTGGTGGATCCCCGCCCCAACGGGCATGCTGCTGCTCTGCACCCGAGGAGGAGTCACATGGCCCAGGTCACCGTCACCCTCGACGCGAACCTCGCGATCGACGCGATGATGCTCTCCGGTACCAAGAACCCCCAGGACGCCGTCGAACTGGTCCTGCGCGACTACCTGGCCCGCGGCCGCCGCACCGAGACCCGTACCGGCGAGGCCGCCGACGGACACCGTCCGACCGTCGACCGCCCCACCACCCAGCAGGGCTGACCGCCTGAGGGCCCGCGACGGCCGACCGCGCGCACGCCGAACGGGCCCCGGAGAGCAACCGCCCTCCGGGGCCCGTTCGTTCGACCGTGGCGGCCGGGGCTCAGCGCGCGCAGGCCCCGGTGGACCCGCGCATCACCAGCTCCGGCTGGAACATGAACTCACCGCGCTGGGCCGCGTTTCCGCCGACCTCCTCCAGCAGCGCGTCCACCGCCGCCGTGGCCATCGCCTCGACCGGCTGGCGGATCGTGGTCAACGGCGGCTCGGTGAAGGCGATCAGCGGCGAGTCGTCGAAGCCGACCACCGACACGTCCTGCGGCACCGACAGCCCGCGCTGCCGCACCGCCCGGATCGCCCCGAGCGCCATCATGTCGCTCCCGCAGACGATCGCCGTGCAGCCCTTGTCGAGCAGCGCGCCGGCCGCCGCGTGCCCGCCCTCCACGCTGAACAGCGTGTGGTGGACGAGGTTCTCGGCCTCCTCCCGGGTGCGTCCGAGCACCTCGCACATCGCCGCCGTGAAGCCCTCGATCTTGCGCAGCACCGGCACGTACCGGCGCTGACCGACGGCCAGCCCGATCCGCTCGTGCCCGAGTTCGGCCAGGTGCTGGACGGCCATCCACATCGCGGCCCGGTCGTCCGGCGAGATGAACGGCGCGTCGATCTTCTCGCTGTAGCCGTTGATCAGCACGAACGGCACCCCGCGCCCGGCCAGCCGGGCGTAGCGGTCGTGGTCGGCGGTGCTGTCGGCGTGCAACCCGGAGACGAAGACGATGCCCGCCACTCCCCGGTCCACCAGCATCTCCACCAGTTCGTCCTCGGTGGACCCGCCCGGCGTCTGGGTGCACAGCACCGGGGTGTAGCCGTGCCGGCTGAGCACCTGCTCGATCACCTGGGCCAGCGCGGGGAAGATCGGGTTGCTCAGCTCCGGCGTGATCAGTCCGATCAGCCCGGCGCTGCGCTGGCGAAGGCGGGTCGGCCGCTCGTACCCGAGCACGTCGAGCGCCGCCAGCACGGTCTGCCGGGTGGCGGCGGAAACGTTCGCCTTGCCGTTGAGCACGCGGGAGACGGTGGCTTCACTGACCCCCGCCTGCGCCGCGATGTCTGAGAGTCGCGCCGTAGTCACGGTCCCAGAGCCTATTCCAACCACGTCAGACCGCCCACCAGCCGGTGCTGTTCGGAGCCAGCACCGTCTCGCCACCGTCCACCACGAGGTCCGCCGAGGCCAGCAACAGCGTGCCCGGGGCCGCGATCCGCACCGGCTCGCCGGTGGTGTTCACGGTGCAGACGAAGGCGCCGCGACGGAAAGCCAGGGTGCCCTCGGGGCTCTCCAGCCACTCGACGCCGGTGCCGGCGCCGAGGTCGGACTGCGCCCGGCGGACGGCCAGCGCGCTGCGGTAGAGCTCCAGGGTGGACGTCGGGTCGCCGGTCTGCGCCTCGACGCTCAGCTCGGCCCACTCGGTCGGCTGCGGCAGCCAGGACGGCCCGCCGGCCACCGGTCCGAAGCCGTACGGGGCCTCGGTGCCGGACCACGGGATCGGGACGCGGCAGCCGTCGCGGTAGCCGTCCTGGCCGGCCTGGCGGAAGAAGGACGGGTCCTGGCGGACCTCGTCGGGCAGGTCGGTGACGTCCGGCAGGCCGAGCTCCTCGCCCTGGTAGACGTACGCCGAGCCGGGCAGCGCGAGCATCAGCAGGGTGGCGGCGCGGGCGCGGCGCAGGCCGAGTTCGCGGTCGCCGGGAGTGCGGATCTGGGTGCCGAGGCCGGGCTCGTTGGCGAACCGGGTGGCGTGCCGGGTGACGTCGTGGTTGGACAGCACCCAGGTGGTGGGGGCGTCGACCGGGCGCATCGAGTCGAGTGAGAGGTCGATCACCTCGCGCAGCGCGGTGGCGTCCCAATCGGTGCCCAGGTACTGGAAGTTGAAGGCCTGGTGCAGCTCGTCGGGACGGACGTAGTTGGCGGTGCGCTGGACGGTCGGGGTCCAGGCCTCGGCGACGCCGATCCGCTGCCCCGGGTACTCGTCGAGGATCTTGCGCCAGCTGCGGTAGATCTCGTGCACGCCGTCCTGGTCGAAGAACGGCATGACGTCGTTGCCGAGCAGCTTGAGCTGGTCGGCGCCGCCGAGGTCGGGCAGGCCGGGGGCCTTGACCAGGCCGTGGGCGACGTCGATGCGGAAGCCGTCCACGCCCATGTCGAGCCAGAACCGCAGGATCGAGCGGAACTCGTCGGCGACCGCCGGGTTCTCCCAGTTGAAGTCGGGCTGCTCCGGGGCGAACAGGTGCAGGTACCAGTCGCCGGGGGTGCCGTCCGGGTTCTCGGCGCGGGTCCAGGCCGGGCCGCCGAAGATGGACTCCCAGTCGTTGGGCGGCAGTTCGCCCTGCTCGCCCTTGCCGGGGCGGAAGTGGTAGCGGTCGCGCAGCGGGGAGCCGGGGCCCTCGCGCAGGGCGCGCTGGAACCACTCGTGCTGGTCCGAGGAGTGGTTGGGGACGAGGTCGACGATGATCCGCAGGCCCAGGTCGTGGGCGTCCCGGATGAGGGCGTCGGCGTCCAGCAGGGTGCCGAACATCGGGTCCACGGCGCGGTAGTCGGCGACGTCGTAGCCGGCGTCCGCCTGCGGCGAGGCGTAGAACGGCGAGAGCCAGACCGCGTCCACGCCGAGGTCGCGCAGGTAGGGCAGACGGCTGCGGATGCCGGGCAGGTCACCCATGCCGTCGCCGTTGGAGTCGGCGAAACTGCGCGGGTACACCTGGTAGATGACCGCGTCCCGCCACCAGCCTCTGGACGCGCTGACGTTCGCCTCGTGAGCGGTGTCGGCGGCAGGCCGGGAGGTGTCGGCCAGGTTCTGGGTCATGGACGGTATCCCTTGGGGACTAGAGGAGCGGAAGGCGCTGGGACGTGGAGGCGCGTGACGACGTGGCGGCGCGTTACGACTTGGAGGCACCGGCGGTCAGGCCGGTGACCAGGTGGCGCTGCACCAGGTAGAAGAAGGCCGCGGACGGGATCGCGATCAGCACCGCGGTCGCGGCCATCAGGTTCCACTGGGCGTCGTGCTCGCTGACGAAGGTCTGGAGGCCCACGGCCAACGTGTACTTGTCGGAGCTGAGCATGAAGGTGGAGGCGAACGGCACCTCGGCCCAGTAGGTGAGGAAGGAGTAGAAGGCCGCCACCGCCAGGCCCGGGCGGGCGAGCGGCAGCACCAGCCGCCAGAAGGTGCCGAACGGGCTGAGCCCGTCGACCCGGCCGGCCTCGTCGATCTCCACCGGGATGGTGTCGAAGTAGCCCTTCAGCAGCCAGGCGCAGTACGGCACGGTGGTGGTCGAGTAGACCAGGATCAGACCGGTGTAGCTGTCCAGCAGGCCGAGCTCGGAGAGCATCGTGTACATCGGCACGATCAGCACCGCGATCGGGAACATCTGGGTGACCAGCAGCGACCACATCAGCGGCTTGTGCCCGGGGAACTTCATCCGGGAGACGGCGTAGCCGGTGGTGGCGGCGAGCAGCACGCCGAACACGGTGGTAATGCCGGAGACCAGCAGGGCGTTGCCGAACCAGGTGAAGAAGTCGGTGTCGGACAGCACGTGCTGGTAGTTCGACAGCGTCAGCTTGCCGAGGATCTCGCCGGGGTGGAGGTAGTCGGTCTTGTCCGGGCCGAGCGAGACGAACAGGATCCACGCGACCGGGAACAGCGCGATCAGGCCGGCCAGGATCAGGGTGCCGTGGGACAGCGCCCGGGCCAGCGGGCTGCGCTCGCCGCGGCGGCGGACCTTGGCGGGCCGGGCGGCCGGGGCCTCGGTCGCCGCCGGGGCCGGGCGTTCGGTGGTGGTGCTCATCGGGGTTACCTGCCTTCGTGGGTCAACTGGGTCCGGGGCCTCAGCCGTTGGCCTGCTCGTTGCGGGCGAGCCAGCGCCGGTAGAAGGCGGTGAAGACGATCAGGATGGACAGCAGGATCACGCCGTAGGCGGCGGACTGCGCGTAGTCCCGGGGAATCTGGCCGAAGCCGAGCCGGTACGCCCAGGTGACCAGCAGCTGGGCGTCGGGGGCGCCGGTGCCGAACAGCAGGAAGATGACGTTGAACTGGTTGAACGTCCAGATCACGCCGAGCAGCACGACCGTGGAGGAGACGGAGCGCAGCCCGGGCAGGGTGACGAACCGGAAGCGCTGCCAGGCGGTGGCACCGTCCATCTCGGCGGCCTCGTACAGCTCGGCCGGGATCGACTGGAGGCCGCCGAGCAGCGAGATCATCATGAACGGCACGCCGGCCCAGGTGTTCACCATGATCGCGGCCGTCTTCTGCGCCCACGGATCGGTGAGCCAGCCCGGCTCGGGCAGGTGCAGGAAGGAGAGGATGCCGTTGACGACGCCGCCGTCGGCGAGCATCAGGCGCCAGGAGAAGACGGTGACGAAGGTCGGTACGGCCCAGGGCAGGATGAGCAGCAACCGGTAGGCGGCGCGGCCGCGCAGTTTCTGGTTGAGCAGCAGCGCGAGGCCGAGGCCGAGGGTGTAGTGCAGGAAGACGCAGATCGCCGTCCAGGCGATGGTCCAGACGAAGTGCGACCAGAAGCGGTCGTACGAGCCGGGGCCCCACAGGATGTCGGCGTAGTTGTGGAAGCCGACGAACTTGTAGCTCGCCGGGATCTCGTTGACGCCGATCTTGCGGGCCACGTTGAGGCTGTTGGCGTCGGTGAGGGTGAGCCAGATGCCCTCGGCGAGCGGGTAGAGCACCAGCACACCGAGCACCAGTACGACCGGGGCGATCATCGCGTAGGCGTACCAGTGCTTGGCGTAGGAGCGCTTGACGCGTTCCAGCAGGCCCGGACGCTGCTCGCGCTCCCGGCTGCCCTTGCCGGTGGCGCCCTGCACGGCGACTGACATCGTTTGCACCTTCTCGGGGGGAATTCTCGGGGGAGCCGACGGCCCGGCCCACCGGGGGACGACAGGTGACGGCCGGCAATGAACAGCAGACCGCGAACAACTGACGACTGACAGATGATGAAATCTGTTCTCTGTTATCCGTTCGCTGCCATCTGTTCGCCGCCGCTCGTCAGCTGCCATCCGTCAGCCGGCGGGCCGGGCACAGGGACTACTTGGCGAAGCCCGGCAGGAGCTTGGCGTAGTCGGTGGAGACGGTGTTCAGCGCGTCCTGGGTGCTCGTGCCCTGGACGGCCTTGCCCAGGTTGGTACCGAGCGAGGCGAACAGCGAGCTGTACTCGGGCAGTTCGGGGCGCGGCTTGGCGCTGCTCAGCACGGCCTGGAAGCCGGCGATTCCCGGGTCGGCCTTGACGTCGGCGGTGAAGGCGTCGGAGCGGGTGGGCAGGGTGGAGTTCTTCTGCGCGATGAACGCCTGGCTCTCGGCCGAGGTCATGAAGGCGGCGAACTTCTCGGCGGCGGCCTTGTGGGCCTTGTCGGCACCGGCGTAGACGGAGATGTTGTGGCCACCAGTGGGGGCACCGGCCTTGCCCGCGGAGCCGCCGGGGACGGCCGCGATGCCGAGGTTGTTCTTGTCGGCGAAGGCCGAGCCCTTGTAGATGTTGGTGATCTCCCAGGGGCCCTGGATGATCGCCGCGACCTTGCCGCTGTTGAAGGCGTCCATCATGTGCGCGTAGGCGTCGGTGGTGACGTCGGCCTTGGCGGTGCCGGGCGAGGTGAACATCGTCTTGTACGTCTCGATGGCCTTGGCGGCCTCCGGCGAGGAGACGGTGATCTTCTTGCCGGCGGCGTCGACGGTGTCGGTGCCCTCGCCGAACAGGAACGGCATCGCGTAGTAGCCGTCCGCGGCCTTCAGCCAGAAGCCGTCCACGCCGGCCTTCTCCTTGACGGCGGCGGCGTCGGCCTTCAGCTCGTCCCAGGTCTTCGGCGCCTCGGTGATGCCGGCCTTGGTGAACAGCTCCTTGTTGTAGAGCAGGCCGAGGGTGTCGGTCACCAGCGGCACGCCGTACAGCTTGCCCTCGTACTTGGCCTGCTGGATCAGGCTCGGCTGGAAGGCGGAGGTGTCGGCGGCGGCCGGGGTGCCGTCCAGCGGCTCCAGGTAACCGGCCTTGGCGAAGGCGGCGGTCCAGCCGACCTCGGAGCGGAAGACATCCGGAGCGCCCTTGGCCCCCATGGCCGTCTGGAGCTTGTTCTGCGCCTGGTCGAACGGCACGTTGACGAAGTCGACCTTGATGTTCGGGTTCGCAGCCTCGAACTTCTTGACGAGCTCCTGGTAGTTCGGCGCCTCGTTGGTGGCGTTCGACGTGTCCCAGTACGTGAGGGTGACCGGCCCGTCGGCCTTGCCGTCGGAGCTGGAGCCGCTGCTGCCACAGGCAGCCATCGAGACCGCGAGGGCCACAACGAGGGCAGAGGCCGCGATGCCACGCCGCATGAGAACTCCTTGGGAGGGTGGGGGTGCCCGAGATGTTCGGAGACAGGCGCATAATGTCTGCCTCGTGCCGACCGCACCGTTGCTGCCGTCGGGCTCGGGAAGGAAGTTAACAGCGGCGCAAGATCGACGGAAAGTCCTTGCAGCAAGTTTCTGCAAGAAACGGCGATCGTTACGCCCGCGTGTCCTGGACGTTGCCGCACGGTAGCTGGCGGTGGCGCAGATTGCCCCGGTTCATCCGATTCGCCCCTCCGCGAGCTGGCCGACGAAACCACCGTGCATGGCCGAAATCGGACTGCAGCAGACTGGCCGCATGCGAATCAGATCCGTCACCAGGGACGAACTTCCACTCCTCGCCGAGCTGGAGCGGGCCGCCGGCGCACCCTTCACCGCGATCGGCATGCAGGAGATCGCCGAGGACGAACCCCCGGCGCCGGAGGAACTGGCGCACTACCTGGAGCAGGGCGTGGCCCTGGTCGCCGAGGCCTCCGACGGAACCGTCGCCGCCTACCTGCTGGCCGAGCCGGTGGACGGCGCGCTGCACATCGAGCAGGTCTCCGTCCACCCCGACCACGCCCGCCGCGGCGTCGGCCGGGCGCTGATCGAACACCTCGCCGAGAGCACCGACGCCCCCGCGCTCACCCTCACCACCTTCGCCGAGGTCCCCTGGAACGCCCCCTACTACGCCCGCTGCGGCTTCCGCCCGCTGGCCGGGGAGGAACTCACCCCGGGCCTGCGCGAGATCCGCCGAAAGGAGGCCGAGCACGGCCTGGACCGCTGGCCACGGCTCTGCATGCGCCGGGACCTGCGGCCGTAGGCCCGCCCCTGCTACCAGCCGCCCCACCGACCGGTCCTAGCGATCGGCCCCCAGCCGGAGCACGGTCGTCGAGCGGAACTCCTCCCCCGGCCGCAGCTCCGTGCTGGGGAACGCCGGGTGGTGCGGGGAGTCCGGGAAGTGCTGGGTCTCCAGCGCGATCCCGGCGAACGGTCCGTACGGGACGCCGCTCGCGCCGGTGACCGCGCCCTGGAACTTGTTCGCGGTGTAGACCTGGATGCCCGGCTCGGTGGTCAGCACCTCCAGGGTGCGGCCGCTGACCGGGTCCTCCAGCAGCGCGGCCCGCGCCGGGCTGCCGTCCGCCGGCCGGGCGCGCAGCACCCAGTTGTGGTCGTAGCCGCCGGGCCCGGTCAGCTGGGGGTGCTCGTCGTGCACCGACTTGCCGATCGGCGTGGCCACCCTGAAGTCGAACGGCGTGTCGGCCACCGGCTCGGTCCGGCCGTACGGGATCTGCCGCTCGTCGGCCGGGGTGTACTCGTCGGCGTCCAGCGTCAGCAGGTGACCGAGGACGTCGCCGCTGCCTTCGCCCGAAAGGTTGAAGTATGCGTGGTTGGTCAGGTTGACGACGGTCGGCCTGTTGGTGACGGCCCGGTAGGCGATCACCAGCTCGCCGGAGGCGTCCAGGGTGTACGTGACGGTGACGTCCAGCGCGCCCGGGAAGCCCTGGTCCCCGTGCGGGCTGTGCAGCGCCAGCCGCACCCCGCCCGCGACCGGCTCGGCCGCCCACATCCGGTGCGCGAAGCCGTCCGGACCGCCGTGGAGGGTCATGCCACCGCCGGTCGGGGCGAGCTGGTACTCCTCGCCGTCGATGGACACCGACGAGCGGTCGATCCGGTTGGCATACCGGCCCACCACCGTGCCGTAGTGCCGGGCCGGGCCGAGGATCTCGGGCAACCGGTCGGTGGCCAGCAGCAATTGGGCGGAGCGGCCGGAGCGGTCCGGCGCGCTCAGGGTGTGCAGGGTCGCGCCGAGGGTGAGCACGCTCGCCTCGTACGGGCCTGCCGTGAGCGTCCAACGCTCGATCGCGGCGCCGGCGCCCGAGGGATCCAGGGGTTCCTGCCGCACGCTGGTGGCCTCGCTCGCCATTGGCCTGCTCCTCACTGGCGGCCGCGTCGCACCGCGGGCGCCCGGTTCCGGGTCCGTCGAGGGGTCGCCGCGGCAGCCCCGTGTCCGTCAGCCTAGCGACGGGGGCGGCCGCAGGGGCGCTTCCACGATCCCACACGCCGCCCTACGCGCCGCCGCCCACCGCCGGACGCCCTGCACCGCCAGGCGCCCGACCCGACCCCCGGGTGCCGGACCCGACCACCGGGTGCCTGACGCTGCGCCCGGCATCGGCCCCGGCCGCGCCTAGTCGTCCAGGTCCTCCAGCCGGCCCGCGTCCCGCTGCTGCTGCGGCAGCCCGAGCGCCGAGGCCAGGCCGTCCGGCCCGCTGCCCGCCTTGCGGTAGACCGCCGCCAGCCGACGGTTGACCAGGCCGATCGGCACCCCGAGCTCGTCGGCGATCCGCTGCGGCGGCACGCCCTGCACGGCCCGCTTGGCGACCTCCCACTCCGCGCTGCTGAGCGTCTCCAGGGTGTCCCGGAAGTCCCGCAGCCCCAGCCGGTTGGGCCGCAGGCCGTAGTTGGCGAGCTCCCGCCGGGCCCGGTCGACCAGCCCCTCCGCGGAGCAGTGCTGAGCCAGCTCGATGCCCTGGTACAGGTACTCCTGGGCGTCCTCCAGCCGCCCGACCCGGCGCAGCGCGGCGCCGAGGTCGACCAGCGCGACCGCGTGCTCGTAGCCGGCCGGAGACTGCCCGAGGTACGCCACGGCGTCCTCCAGCAGCTCGACCGCCGCCTGGCCGTCCTCGATCCGGGCCTGCAGGCGCAGCGCGCTGCCGATCGCCGAGGCGGTGCCGAACGTACGTGCGTCCGAGACCGCCTTCTGGGCGTAGTCGCGGGCGCGCTCGGGCTCGTCGTCCGCGATCGCGATGGCGAGGTGGCCGGCCCAGGGCGCCCAGACCGTGTTGTGCCAGCCGCGGACCTCCAACTGGGCGCCCGCCTCGGTGAGCGCGGCGGCCGCGCCCGCGTACCGGTCCTTGGCGACCAGCAGCTTGCCGTACAGCGAGGCCGCGTCCGGCAGCACCATGGCCGTCGCGTGGTACGGCGGGTGGAAGCCGAAGTCGTTGGCCAGGTTCCAGGCCTCCTCGACCCGGCCGCGGGCGATCAGGGTGTCGACCAGCACGCCGATGGCGTCCCAGGCCAGCGGCAGCTTCTCGCCGATTCGCTCGGAGATGCGGTACGCCCGGCGCAGGAAGTCCTCGGCCTCGGCGAGCAGCCCGCGGCGGAACCGGGCCAGGCCCATCAGGAAGTAGGCGAAGCCCCGGTGGGCTCCGCTCCAACCGGCGATCTCGAACTGGATGATGGCGTCCGCGGCCAGCCGCTCGGCCTGGGCGATGCGGTCGTTGTAGATGTACGTCAGGCCGAGCATCGAGGGCAGTTCGAAGCCCCAGGTGGTGTCGGTCCAGCCGAGGCCCTTGGGCAGCCGACCACCGTCGAGGACCTCGTCGGCGAGCGCGAGCGCGTCGGTGGAGGGGGCGCCCCGCAGGGTGAGGTCCCAGGCGCGCATCGCGAGCACGGCCCGGTCGGCCGCCTCCCGCCCGCTCAGGCTCCGGCACATCTCGCCGAGCCGGACGGAGCGGCCCGGGCCGTCCTCCTCGGACTTGCGGAAGGCGTGCCACATGAACGAGGCGGCCTGGAGCCGCTGGCGTCCGGCCGGGTCGGTGGTCTTCTGGGCCTCCTTCTGGCAGACCACGGCGGCCTGGCCCAGCTCACCGGCGTGGGCGAGCACCTCGGAGAGCCGGAAGGTGGCGTCCACGCGCAGGGCGGGGCGCAGCGGCACCTCGTCGGGGTCGAGGGCCAGCTTGAGCTGGTTGACGGTGGCGACGGGGTCGGTGAGCAGTGCGGAGCAGCCGAGTTCGTACAGCACCTCGGCCTTGATCTCGTCGGCGGGCGGCTCGTTGAGCGCGCGGTGCAGGCAGCGCTGGGCGGCCTCGGGGGCGCCGATCAGCTGGTGTTCGACGGCGGCGCGGCGCAGCTTCTTGACGATCCGGTCGTCGCCCTCGCCGGAGTGGGTCTCGACCAGGTGGCGGGAGGCGGCGAGCAGACCGAGTCCGGCGTTCTCGATCTCGGCGGCGGCGATGCCGTGCATGCCGAGGCGGGTGGCGTCCGGCATGGTGTTGTAGATGGAGCTGGCGATCAACGGGTGGACGAACTCCAGGTTCCCGTTGGGGGTCTGGGTCAGCACGCGCTGCTTGCGCAGCTGCTTGATGGACTCGCGGGCGCCCTCGGTGCTCTGGGTGGAGATCCGGGTGGCGAGGTCGACCCGGATGTCGGTTCCCAGCATCGCGCAGGCCCAGGCGAAGCGCAGGGTGCTCGCGCCGAGCCGGTCCAGCCAGCTCTTGAGGGTCATCCCGGTGGCGTCGACGGCGAGTTCGCGCGGCTGCCGGGAGTTCTCCTCGACCGGTTCGAGTTCCTGGTCGCGGACCTGGTCGAGCAGGGCGTTGGCCTCGAACGGGTTGCCGTTGACGACGTTCCAGAACTCGTAGCAGAAGGCGTCCTCGGCCTTGTCTCCGAGCTCGGCCCGGATCATGTCGGTGACGGAGCTGAGGGTGAGCCGATTGAGCTCGTGCTTGCGGCCCTTGAGCGCGAGGACGTCCCGGCGGAAGTCCTGGGTCCCGCTGGGCCAGTCGTTCTCGTCCTCTCGGAAGGCGAAGACGAGCAGGACGGGAAGTTCACTCGATCGGACGGCGAACTTGGTCAGCCAGGAGAGTGACTCCCCATCCGCCCAGTGCAGGTCATCGACGATCATCACCATCGGCGCGCGGCGCGGCGCGAGCTGGGTGAGGACGTAGTCGAGGCCGTCGCGCACGCCCTGCGGGTCGAGGCGGCGGGCGCCGGCCTTGGGCTGCTTGAGGCCCATGGCCGGTCCGACGACCTCCTCCCAGGTACCCATGACCTGGCTGAACACATCCGGCTGCAGGTCGCTGAGCACGGGCTGGAGCAGCTGGCGAAGTACGTGGTAGGGCTCCTTGAACTGCCGTTCGCCGCCTCGGGCGAACAGCACGGTGGCGCCGTCGCGGAGCTTGGCGATTCGCCGGACCTCGTGCAGCAGGCTGGTCTTGCCGATGCCGGGACGGCCGGAGAAGGCGAGCAGGTCACCGATCTCGGTACCGCCGGCGGCGAATCCGCGGCAGAGCCGGTCCACGGCGGCCTCCACCGAGCGCAGTTCGGCATCTCGGTCGCGCAGCCGGACCCGGGGCGCGGTACCGTCACCGTCGCGGGCGGAACCAGCGCCCGCCCGAAGTACGTTCTCCTGCTCGGTCACCGTCGCGCCTCCGCCTCGCCCACTCGCGTCACAGCTCCATCACTGCGTGGAGCCGAGGTTAGCGCCGAGCGGACCTCCCCGTGGGGCATTCGTGCAGGCTGGGGCGGACGGTGAGGGTTCGGGCGACTTGCCAGAGGCAATTGCCCTATATCCCTAACATCCAATCATTACATCAGATACCCTACGGCCTTCGAGGCGCAGATGATCTTGCGAATTCCACCCTCACCGTCCGCGTCTCGCCGCGTCAACTCCCCCCACCATCAGTGCTCGAACAAAAAGCGCCCCCACCATCCGCTGCACCGGGAGTCCGATGTCTGACGACACCTCACTTCAGATTCCGTTCCCGCACCGCCGAAGTTCGCACGGCCGGCACGCCACCGCACTGCACAGAGAATGGCTGATCCGCCACCCCCTCCTGCCCGACGTCGACCACCCCGGCTACGCGCACTGGGAGGTGGTGGACCTCGCCGCGCTCGGCTATCCGGACGCCGGTCCGGACGAACTCGCCCTGGCCGCCGACCTGATGGGCTTCTACTTCCTCTTCGACGACCAGTTCGACGGCCCGCTCGGCCGCCGCCCCGCCGAGGTGGCCCCGATCTGCGAACGGCTGATCGCCGTCCTGCACGGCGCCCGCCCCGACCAGGACTCCGCGGTCGAGACCGCCTTCGCCGACCTGTGGAACCGCAGCGTGCAGGGCATGCCGGCCCGCTGGCAGGCCCGCGCGGCCTACAACTGGGAGTACTACCTGGCCAGCCACCCGGCCGAGGCGGCCGGCCGGATCTCCACCCGGCCGCCGGACCGGGACGGCTACCTGGAGCTCCGACGGGGCACCGCGGCGATGGAGACCATCTTCGACATGGTCGAACGCCTGGGGCAGTTCGAGGTCCCGGCCGCCGTCCTGCACCACCCGGTGCTGCGTCAACTGCGACAGCTGGCAGCCGACATACCGTCGCTCAGCAACGACGTCCGCTCCTACCCGCTGGAGGCGCCGCGCGGGGACGTGAACAACCTGGTCATGATCGTCCAGCGGGAGCGGCGCTGCTCGGCCGAGGAGGCCTGCGCGGCGGTCATCACCGAGGCCCAGCTGATGGTCGACCGCTGTGCCGAGCTGCGCGACCGACTGCCGGGCGTCCACAGCGAGTTGGGCCTCTCCCGGATCGAACGCACGATCGCCCAGAGGTACGCGGACGGGCTGCTCACCTGGCTGGCCGGCTACCTCAGCTGGGAGGCCCGTACGGGCCGGTACCAACCGGTCTGACCGGCGCGTGCCCGGAGCCGTCCGACGGGCGTGCGCCCCCGGGAGTGTCGCCCCTGGTCACGCGGCAGCGTGCAGCGGCACCCCGCGGGAGCGGGCCGGCCGGCGTACGTCGGCGCGCGGCAGCACGTCGCCGGGGCGCGACCGCGACGCCTACCCCGCGGTGATCCGATCCGGACAGCCCCCGTGCTCCGGGTCGGATCACTTCCGGGTGCCCCGCGGTGCGCCGATCCGTGGCACCCGGAAGCCCGGAAGTGACCCGATCCCTGACACTGCGGAGCACCGCGAGAACGACCGGAAGGCGCACCCTCCGTACGGGTCCGGCGTACGGACCGTAGCCGCGCCGGGCGCCCGACGGCTATCGTGCTCGACGGCGGGCGCCCCGGTGGGGCGCCGGCCCGATTGCGTGTCCGAACCCTCCGCCGGACCGCCCCTGAACGGGCGCTCCGGCGCGCCGCCCGTAGCCCGAGCCGTGCCGGGCGGCGCCCGACACAGCGAGGAGAGACCGAGCATGACGGTCTACCAGCCCCCCGGCACCCCCGGCAGCATCGTCGCCTACCGCTCCCGGTACGAGCACTGGATCGGCGGCGGATGGACGCCGCCCGTGCGCGGCGAGTACTTCGGCAACCCGACCCCGGTCACCGGCGAGGTGTTCACCGAGGTCGCCCGCGGCACCGCCGAGGACGTCGAGGCCGCCCTGGACGCGGCCCACGCCGCCGCCCCCTCCTGGGGCCGCACCCCGGCCGCCGAGCGGGCGCAGGTCCTGCTGCGGATCGCCGACCGGATGGAGGCCAACCTGGAGCAGCTGGCCGTCGCGGAGAGCTGGGAGAACGGCAAACCGGTGCGCGAGACGCTGGCCGCCGACCTCCCGCTCGCCGTCGACCACCTGCGCTACTTCGCCGGTGCGCTGCGCGCCCAGGAGGGCAGCCTCTCCCAGCTGGACGAGGACACCGTCGCGTACCACTTCCACGAGCCGCTGGGCGTGGTCGGCCAGATCATCCCGTGGAACTTCCCGATCCTGATGGCGATCTGGAAGCTCGCCCCGGCGCTCGCGGCCGGCAACGCGGTGGTGCTCAAGCCCGCCGAGCAGACCCCGGCCTCGGTGCTGCTGCTCGCCGAGCTGACCGCGGACCTGCTGCCGCCCGGCGTGGTCAACATCGTCACCGGCTTCGGCGAGGAGGCCGGCGCCCCGCTCGCCGCCAGCAACCGGGTCCGCAAGCTCGCCTTCACCGGAGAGACCACCACCGGCCGGCTGATCGCCCGCTCGGCGGCCGACAACCTGATCCCGGTCACGCTGGAGCTGGGCGGCAAGAGCCCCAACCTGTTCTTCGCGGACGTCGCGGCCGCCTCGGACGCCTTCTACGACAAGGCCGTCGAGGGCTTCGCGATGTTCGCCCTCAACCAGGGCGAGGTCTGCACCTGCCCCAGCCGCGCGCTGATCGACTCCGCGATCTACGAACGGCTGCTCGCCGACGGCCTGGACCGGGTGCGGGCGATGCGCCAGGGCGACCCACTGGACACCGAGACCCAGGTCGGCGCCCAGGCCAGCGTCGAGCAGCTGAAGAAGATCCTGTCCTACTTCGAGATCGGCCAGGCCGAGGGCGCCAAGGTGCTGGTGGGCGGCGAGCGGGCCGACCTCGGCGGCGCGCTCGCCGGCGGGTACTACGTGGCACCGACGGTCTTCGAGGGCGACAACTCGATGCGGGTCTTCCAGGAGGAGATCTTCGGACCGGTCGTCTCGGTCACCCGCTTCGACGGCTTCGACCAGGCCGTCGCCCTCGCCAACGACACCCAGTACGGGCTCGGCGCGGGCGTCTGGACCCGCAGCCTCAACACCGCCCACCGGGCCGGACGCGCCATCCAGGCGGGCCGGGTCTGGACGAACTGCTACCACGCCTACCCGGCCCACGCGGCCTTCGGCGGCTACAAGAACTCCGGCATCGGGCGGGAGAACCACAAGGCGCTGCTGGAGCACTACCAGCAGACCAAGAACCTGCTGGTCAGCTACTCCCCCGACGCGGTCGGCTTCTTCTAGGCCCTTCGGAGGCCACCGACGCCTCCGGAGGTCACCGAGGCCGCCGGAAGTCACCGGCCCCTCGACGGAAGCGGAGCGGGAGGCCCACTGCGGCCTCCCGCTCCATCGCCACTCCCCGTGGCGGGCTCCGGGGCGAATCATCGCTTCCGGGGATCCAAGCACATGAATCCCCGGCATTTTCCCGACGCGCCGCCGACATGCCCGGACGGCCCGCGCGAACGCCGTAGACAGGACTCCCGAACCCCTCACCCTCCCCGGGAGTCCCCCGTGACCATCGCCACCGCCAAGCTCAGCGACCCCGTCGTCCGCGCCGTCGTCACCGCGATCAACGCGGGCGACCGCGAGGCCTTCGTCGGACTGCTCACCGACGGCGCGACCATGTCCGACGACGGCTCCGACCGGAACCTGACGGACTGGATCGACAGCGAGATCTTCACCGCCCACGGCCGGATGGACGTCCAGACCGAATCCGACGGCGGCCGCGCGCTGGTCGCCAACTTCACCAACGACACCTGGGGCGAGATGCGCACCGCCTGGCGCTTCACCGTGGACGGTGGGAAGGTCAGCCGCTTCGAGACCGGCCAGGCGTAACCGGACGGCCGGGCGTAACCGGACGGCCGGGCTCGGCGAGCCGCACTGGCTCGGCGAGACGGCCGCAGCGGCCCGGCCGGGCACGGCGGCCCCGGGCTCAGGACAGCCCCAGGCACCCCCGCACCGCGCGGATCAGGTTCCGCGAGCGGACGTCCCCGGTGACGCCCGGCTGCATGCCGTTGGTGACGTAGCCGAAGCCCAGCCCCAGGTCGGGGTCGGCGAAGCCCAGCGAACCGCCCCGGCCCGGGTGGCCGAAGCTCGCCGGGGAGGCCATCGGCGCGGTCGGGCCGTGCCGCCAGAAGCCCAGGCCGAAGGTGGAGTTGACGATCAGCACCCGGTCCGGCCCGCTGACCACCGGCTCGACCGCGCGCGCCAGCACCTCGGGGCCGAGCAGCGGCGGCAGCAGCGCGCCGGAGCCGTCCGGGCGGTCGGCCGCACCGATCAGCGCCGCGTAGAACCGGGCCAGCGACCGGGCGGTGCCGATGCCGCCGGCGCCGGGGATCTCGGCGGCCTGCACCGCCGGGTCGTTGAGGTCCACCCCGGGGCGCACCGAGGCGAAGGAGCGGGCGGTCAGCGAGGCCGGGTCCTGGTAGGCGTCCCGGACGGCCTGCTTGGGCCGCAGCCGCAGCCCGCTCGGGCCGGTCCGGGCCGCCTCCGGGGCGGGCAGGTCGACCAGCTTGCCGACCCGGGGCGCGGCACCGGCCGGCAGCCCGATCCACAGGTCCAGTCCGAGCGGCCGGGCGACCTCCTCGGCGAAGTACTGGCCGATCGTCCGGCCGCTCACCCGCCGCACCACCTCGCCGACCAGCCAGCCGAAGGTGTACGGGTGGTAGCCGTGCGCGGTGCCGGGTTCCCAGGCGGGTGTCTGCGCGGCGACGGCGGCGGCCGCGCGCTCCCAGGTGAGCACGTCCTCCAGCCTCAGCGGCGCGTCCAGCGCGGGCACCCCGGCCTGGTGCGAGAGCAGCCAGCGCACCGGTACCCGGCCCTTGCCGGCCGCCGCGAACTCCGGCCAGTACGAGGCCGCCGGTGCGTCCAGGTCGAGCAGGCCGCGCTCGGCCAGCAGCAGGGCGGTGGTCGCGGTCAGGCCCTTGGTGACCGAGCGCAGCACCTGCGCGGTGTCCGCCGTCCACGGCACCGCGGGCGCCGGTCGGCCGCCGACCTCCGGCCGGGCGTCGCCGCCCCACAGGTCGACCACCTTGCGGCCGCGCACGTACAGGGCGAAGGCCGCGCCGAGCTCGCCGTAGTCGGCGAAGTTCCGCGCGAAAGCCGCCCGTACGGGCTCGAACCCCTCGGCCGTCTCGCCCCAGATCTCCACCACCGCGCGCCGTCCTCGACCAGTTCCGCTACTTCTCGTGCCACTCACGCTCGTTCTCGATCTTCTTCGATCGAATCCGTTCGAACCGAGCCCGGAAACCCTAACCTGTCCCCCATGACCAACCCTGCCGAGGAACTGCTGGACATCGTCGACGAGCACGACCGCGTGATCGGGACCGCCCTGCGCGGCGAGGTGTACCGGCGCGGGCTCACCCACCGCTGCGTCTTCATCCTGGTCCGCGACCCGGCCGGGCGGATCTTCGTCCACCGCCGCACCGACACCAAGCTGTTCGCCCCCGGCGCGTACGACATGTTCGTCGGCGGCGTGGTCGGCTCCGGCGAGACCTACGCCGAGGCCGCCGTCCGCGAGGCCGAGGAGGAACTCGGCGTAAGCGGCATCACCCCGCGCCCCCTGTTCAAGTTCCTCTTCGAACAGGACCGGCTCTCCTGGTGGTGCGACACGTACGAGGCCGAGTGGGACGGCCCGGTCTCCCCCCAGGAGTCCGAGGTCGCCTGGCACGCCTGGCTCACCCCCACCGAACTCGCCGACCGCCTCGCCCACGACTCCTTCGTGCCCGACGGCGTCGAGGCCTACCGCCGTTACCTGGACCTCCGATCCGCATAGCGCCGCCACGACCTCGGGATCCGGGGGCGGAGTGCGGGCGGGAGGGCAGGCCCCCTGGCTCCACCGGAGGGCCGTCGACGAACTAGGGTGGCGCGCATGGCCTCCCGTACGCCGTCACCGACGGCCGACCGCGCAGCACGGACCTCCGCATCCGCCCGGGCGGCGGGCGAGCGGCCGCGGCGGCGACTGAGCGTGGACGAGCGGCGGGAGCAGCTGATCGCGGTGGCGCTGGAGCTGTTCAGCCGACGGCCGCCGGAGGAGGTGTCGATCGACGACATCGCCGCCGCCGCGGGTGCCTCCCGGCCGCTGGTGTACCACTATTTCCCCGGCAAGCAGGCGCTGTACGAGGAGTCGCTGCGGCGGGCCGGGCAGGAGCTGTCGGCCCGGTTCGAGGAGCCCATGGAGGGGCCCCTGTCGGAGCGGCTGTACCGGGTGATGGGCCGCTACCTGGACTTCGTGCAGAGCCACGGGCCGGGCTTCGCCGCGCTGCTGCGCGGCGGCTCGGTGGCGGCCAGCGCGGGCACCTCGGCGGTGATCGACGAGGTGCGCCGGGCCGCGCAGGAGCAGATCCTGACCCACCTGGCCATCCCCGCGCCGAGCGTCGGGCTGCGGCTGACCGTCCGGGCCTGGATCGCCAACGCCGAGATCACCTCGCTGGAGTGGCTGGCCGAGCGCTCGGTGCCGCTGGAGGAGCTCCAGCTGCACCTGGTGCAGGAGTTCGTCGCGGCGCTCACCCTCATCGCCGCCCGCGAGCCGGCCCTCGCCGCCGAACTGGCCTCCTTCTTCGCCGACGAGCACCCGGACGGCCCGACCGGACGCCTGGTGCGGGACCTCGCGGGGCTGTTCGCCGTGCCGGGGATCGTCGAGGCGGTCACCGCGCTCGCCGCCGGCACCCCTGACGACGGATCCGCGCAGGCCGCCGAGGACGCCGCCGAGTGACCGGCGCGGTCGCCCCGGCGGCCGTCGGAGCGGTCCTCGAAGCCATCGGGCGGCGGTCGCCCGAGTGATCATCCGGTCATCCTGCGGTTCGGTCAGGACGGTGGGCTCTGATAGGAATGAGCAGGGATCTGACAGCGCGCCGCCGCGGCGGGCCCGGTCCCACCCGAACCACCGACGGTAGACGGAGCAGAGCGGGGGGCTCACCAGTTGACCCAGGACGTCCAGTTCAGCGTGGAGGCCAATCCCTTCGCCGCAGCGGAGCAGGTCTGCGCGACCCTCGGCACCCTCACCGACGCCCTCTTCGACGAGCACACCTCGCGCCACCCGGCGGCCTCGCTGAGCGCCCTGCGGACGGTCGAACACCCCGCCGCCGAGGCACTGTTCGGCCTGCCGCTGGCCCCCAACGGCCCGGTGCACACCACCCTCGACCGGCTCGGCACGGTGACCACCGCGGGCACCGCCCGTCCGGGCACCGGCGCGCGGCTCACCGACCGGGTGGTCGCCGCGCTCCAGACCCGGTACGGCGGCGGCGCGGTGCGCGGAGCCATCGCCGACCGGGGCACCACCTCGGCCGCGCTGTTCCAGCTGCCGGTCACCGGCGAGTTCGCCGACGCCAAGCTGCGCCCGCCGTTCGCCCCCGCGCTGGCCGCACTGGCGGCCGGGCAGCAGACCCGGCAGCCGGTCGAACTGCCCACCGGTGCGGGCACCGAGGTCCGGCTGGTCGTACCGCCCGGTTTCCACTCGCTGACCTCCCCGGGCGGTCCGCCCGGCGTCTCCGCCCGTGCGGTGCCCCCGGTGCCCGACGACCAGGGCCGGGACGGCGGTGCCGCCCCGGCCACCGTGGCGGCCGCCGACGAACTCGCCCGGCAACTGGCCGAGGTCGCCGAGGAGCTGTTCAGCGCCACCGGCCCGGAGCCGCGGCGCGACTTCGCGGTGATCTCCGCCACCCTGGCCGACCTGATCCGCGACGCCGGCGTCGTGTACGCCGGCGTCTGCGCCCTGGAGCTGGACGACCGCGCCTCGGACGCCGCCCTGGTCGTCTCGCTCGCCCGGCACCCGTTGCCGATCACCCCGCTCGCCACCGAGCTGGCCACCGTCCGGCGGCACGCCGAGGTGTGGACCGTCCTGCTGCCGGCCGGACCGGCCGCCGTCCTCGTCGAGGGCCGCACCGTCCCGGTGCCCGGACCGCTGGCGGCCGACGGGCAGCGGCGCTGGGTGGTCACCTCGGCCGTCCAGGCCTTCGTACCGCTGCCGGACGGCGGGACGGTGCTGTGCGCGCAGCTGTCCACGGCGCGGCCGGAGGACTGGGAGCTGTACACGGAGGCGTTCGCGGAGCTGCTGAAGAGCATCCAGTTCGGCTGGGACGGAGTACCGGCCCCGAGCGCCGCGGCTGCCGTGCCGGCGCCGGTCCCGTCTCAGGCACCGACTGCGGCACAGGCTCCTGCTTCCGCCGTCGAGGAGGAGCCGGAGGAGGTGCCGGTGCACCTGCGCGGCACGCCGGTACGGGTGCCTCCCGCGGACTTCAACCCCTTCGCGCCGGTCGCGGAGGTCCCCGCCGCCGGCGGGAACGACGCGGCGCCCGGTGCCGAGGACGGTCCGAAGGGCACCCCGGTGATGGTCCCGCCGCCGGACTTCAACCCCTTCACCATGGAGGGCATCCCGGACGTGCCTGGTGACGCGCCCGCGGCCCCGCCCGCCGGGGCCGCTCCGGTCGCCGACCCGTTCGGCACCACGGTCGCGGCCGAGCAGAAGGCCGATCCGTTCGGCACCACTCTCCCGGCCCAGGGCCCTGCCGTCCCCCCGCCGCCCTCGATCCCGCCCGTCATCCCGGCCCAGGCTCCGCCCGTCGCCGCTGAAGCGACGGAGCAGGGTTCGGAGCAGGGCGGGGACGCGGAGGAGCCGGCTCCGGGCAAGGGCACGCCGGTGATGGTCCCGCCGCCGGACTTCAACCCCTTCAGCATGGAGGGCATCCCGGAGCTGCCGACCGCCGAACCGGAGCCGGCGGACGAGGCGGATGCCGCGCCGGAGAGCCGCCCGTTCGGCTGAGCCGGGCGGGGGGCGACTGCGGCGGCGGCGCGGCGAACAGATGACAAATGACAGGTAACAGATTTCAGATTTCGTTCGCTGAAATCTGAAATCTGCTACCTGTCATCTGTTCGCCGTCACCCGTCCGCGCCGCCCCGCCGCTCGATCACCAGACCGACCCCGTCCAGCATCCGCGCCATCCCGAACTCGAACAGCGCCTCCAGGCTCAGGTCGATCTCCGGCCCCCGGTTCAGCGCGTCGAACATCGGGAACCGCTCCGGATCCGCCATCAGCCGCTCGTGGTCCTCGTCGCCCACCCGCTCCATCCACTCGTCCGCGGACAGCCCGCTGTCCTGCTCGGCCTGCGCCTCCCGCTCGAAGTGAACGGCCAGCCCGCACACGAACGCAGCCAGGGCGACGGACGTCTGGGCCATCTCCTCCCAGCTCAGTCCCCGCCCCACCAGGACGGCCATCGACCGCTCGGTGTGCAGCGCCGCGTCCGGCGCCGGCACCGGCCGGGTGAAGGACATCGTGGAGGCCAGCCACGGATGCCGCCGGTAGATCCGCCACTGCAGCCGCGCGATCGTCTCCAGTCCCTCCCGCCAGTCCGACGCCGGCGGCTCGGGCAGCGGCTGCTCGCGGAACACCACGTCCATCATGAACCGCAACAGCTCGTCCTTGCCGGGCACATGACGGTAGAGCGACATCGTCGCGACACCGAGTTCGGTCGCGACTCGGCGCATCGACAGCGCCGCCAGCCCCTCCTCGTCGGCCACCCGGACGGCCGTCGCCACGATGCGCTCGCGGGTGAGGTCACGCTCGCCGCCCACCCGCACCCGCCGCCCCCCGGCCGGCTGCGCCACCGGCCGCGCTTCCCGCCGCGCCGCCGGTTC